>NZ_BAAANO010000009.1:53251-95184 GCF_039529845.1 Brevibacterium samyangense
GGAGATCTCCTCACCCGCGCGGCGCCTCGGCGGGGTCCTTCTGTCCACTCACTTCCAGCGGACGGGCTCCGATTCGACGGTCGCCGTCTCGTACCCCTCGAGCGCACCCGTGACCCGGACGGTGATGTCCTGACCCTTGTGCTTGCCGGTGAGCTTGAAGGTCTCACCGGTCGCGCCGGCGATCGGTTCACCGTCGGCCAGCCACTCGTAGGAGAACTCCGGTGACGGCTCCCACGTGCCCGGATCGACCCGGAGGGTGCTGCCGGGCTTGATGCCCTTGTCACCGGAGACGACCGGCACGGAGGTGACGAACTCGGCCGGGGCCGGCTCCTCCTCCGGCACCACTGCGGTGAACGTGCGGACCTCGGAGGCCGCCTCGCCGCCGTGCGGACCGGAGGCGAGGACGTACCAGCCGTGCTCACCGTCGGTGAGGTCGTTCCAGGTCACGGTCGCCTCGGTGCCGGAGGGAACACCCGCGGCGGCGCCGATCTCCTTCGCCGTGAGGACGTCGACACGCACGGAGTCGGTCGCGAGGACCTTCGTGCGGGACTCGAGGCCACCGGCCGCATAGGGCACCGTGAACTCCTGCATGCCCGCCGGGTCGTTGAGTGAGGGGTCGTCGGAGTCGAACACCTCGAGCGACGGCGAGTACGTGCGGACCGTGAACTGCTCGGCCGCATTGTCGAAGTGTGCGAGGCGCAGGTAGCCGAGGC
Organism: Brevibacterium samyangense; assembly: GCF_039529845.1. Taxonomy (NCBI): domain Bacteria; kingdom Bacillati; phylum Actinomycetota; class Actinomycetes; order Micrococcales; family Brevibacteriaceae; genus Brevibacterium; species Brevibacterium samyangense. Next base: position 53,965 of record NZ_BAAANO010000009.1, read on the forward strand.
CACCCTCCGGCAGACCCTGGTAGTCGAAGAGCATCGAGTAGACGGTGCGGTCGGTGGTGCCGTCACCGTCGTCGTCGAAGTCGTCGGTCCGGGTGTACGCATCGTGGTAGTGGCCGCTGCTCACCGCGAAGACGTTCTCGTTCGGGGTGACGACCTCGTCGAACACGCGCTGCGGGAACGGACCCAGGCCACCGGTCGTGAGCATGTACTCGTGGAGGTTGATCCACACCTTGCGTTCGGGGTACTGCGCGATGACCTCGTTCATCCACGCGATGTCCTCGGAGTTGAGCTCGTCGTCGTTCGTCGTCGGCCAGCCCATGTAGAGCATGAGGAAGTCGACGCCGGCGGCGGACACGAGGTCGTAGTGACCGCGGTTGTCCTTGTACGAACCGCCGTACCAGGGGTTGTCCGCGAAGCGCGCCTCACCGAAGTACTTCGAGTAGTTCGTGTAGTCGTCGTCATGACCGCCCACGTCGTGGTTGCCGGCGAGGACACCGTACGGCAGGCCCGCTTCGTCGAGCTTCGTGTACTGCGCGTCGGCGTTCTTCCACTGGTACTCCGGGTCGGTGTTCCCCGGCGCCCACACGGACTCGTCGGCGACGTGGTTGTCGACGATGTCACCGTTGTGGATGAGGTACTGGAGGTTGAGTTCCTCGCGCTGGTCGAGGAGGAAGTCGTGGATCGCAGCCTGGTGGTCGTAGTACGAGTCGTCGCCCGATCCTCCGACCTGGCCCTGGTTGTCGTTGTAGTACTGCGTGTCGGATTCGATCGCGACGGTGAAGTCGTACTCGGACCGCGGGGTCGCCTCGGCGTGGAACGGGTCCACGGCGTCGGTGCGCTCGGAGAGGTTGCCGGCGGCGAAGCCCTCGGAGTGCTGGACGAGGAAGGTCACCTGTCCGTCGACCGCGTACTCGTCGACCGGCACGGTTCCGCCGAGTTCGAACCCGGTCGCAGCACCGTCGGTCGTGAGGTGTTCGTCGATCGTCTCCCACGTGCCGTCCGCGGTGCGGGCGTGGAGGAGCACCTTGGCCTCCTCGTTCGCCCGTCCGGTCCACGCGAAGCGTGCCTGCGCTCCTTCGCCGGCGTCCTCCGGGACATCCACGGTGTAGAGCTGGTACGGCAGCGTCGTGTCGCTCTCGGTCGCGACCTCGAGCCCGTCGGTGCCGAGCAGGTTCTCGAGGTCGGCGCCGCTGAGGACCTCGCCCTCGCGTGCGTCGCTCGCGGCGAGTGCGTCCGTCGTCGTCCCGGCGGACACCGTGAGCTCCTCGTCGCCGGGGGCGAAGGTGAAGCCCTCGCGGAAGCTCAGGTCGAGCGCATCGGATTCCGCCGAGGCGCCCGTCGCCGTGAGGTCCACCGTGTCGCCGTCCACGGTCGCACCCTCGGCGGGACCACCGAGCGTGATCTCGGGGCGTTCGTCGGCCGAGGAGAAGGTGACGGCGGTGGTGCCGATGTTGCCGACCTCGTCCGAGGCGGTGAACTCCACCGTGTGTTCGCCGGGTTCGAGCGCGAGGGAGCTCGTGGTGAACGGCAGCTCGATCGGCTCACCGTCGAGGGTCGCGGTGAGGGCGTTCAGCCCGGCTCCGGCATCGGTCGCCACTGCATCGATCGTGAGGTCGCCGCGGTAGAGCTCGCCCTCGACGACCGTGGGTTCGACGACCGGTGCCGTGTTGTCGACCGTGACGGTCCTGCTCACGGAGTGCGTGCCGTCGCTCGCCCCGAGGGTGTGCGGGCCGTCCACCACCTGCGTGGTGTCCCACGTCGTCGCGATCGAGTCGAAGGCGTCCTCGGGGATGTCGAAGGTCGCGAGGAACTCGACGAGGTTCGCATCGCTGAATGCGATGTTCGCGTCATCGGCCGGGCAGTCGACGGCCGCCGGATCGGTGACGGTACCGTCGGCCTCCTTCCGGGTGTCGCAGGAGGTCGGCCGGAGGATCCGACCGTCCGGCAGCGCGAGCCGGAGGTTGCGGGCGGAGAAGTCGTCGTTGTTCTCGTTCACGTTCGCCTCGGGCCACGCCTTGGTGCCGGCGGTGACGGTGAGCGTGAGCGGCTCGCCGGGAACGATCTGCTCGACCGGCACGGTCGCGTCGACCGTGACGATGCGGTCGTAGAAGCCCTCGTCGAAGATCGTGAGGACCTCGTCGCCGAGCTTGATGCCGTTGCGGAAGAAGGCGTCGGTGCTCGTCGCCTCGAGGGCGAACACGGGTCCGGTCTCGAGGGACGGCACGGTGTCGGTGACCGGTGCGCCGTCGATGGACAGGTCGAGGGATGCCGGGTCACCCTCCGTCGTCGCGGACACGCGGTGATCACCGGTGACGAACTCGCCGTCGGACGCGGAGAGACGCACGGGCTCCGGGTCTCCCTCGACGAGGTCGAGGCGCACGGGTTCGAGCACGCTCTCCTGCACGCCGTCGCTCGCCGTGACGGAGTACTCGAGCCACTGCTTGCCGAAGGTGTCGGCGGAGGGGATCGAGTACGTGAAGAGCCCGTCCTCACCGGCGGTGAGGTTGCGGGTCTGTGTGGCACCGAGGTTGTCGGTGAGGGTGAGGGCCACGGTGCGCACGAGCACGTCGTCGCTCACCTCGAACCCGAGGTCGAGCCCGCCGGAGTCGGGGATCTCCCCCGTTTCGGTGAGATCGCGGATGACCGGTGCCTCGCCTCCGTCGAGTGTCGGCGCAGTCGAGGCGGGGATCTGGTCCGCGCTCACCGCACCGGGGGTCGGGGCGGCGAGGCCGAGCATCGTCTGCACGGTGCCGTTCGGCTCACTCGGCGTCCACATGTGCTCACCGGCTGCGGGGTTCCACGCGTACTGGATCGCCGTGGTGGCGGTCGTCTGGTCGTTGTCGAAGTAGTAGGCACGGCTCACGTCGTGGCCGGTGTTCGTCATCACCTGGATGCCGCGGGAACCGCCGTTGGCCATGCCGCCGTTGTACATCTGCACGAGGTCGACGCCGAGTTCGAGGTCGGTGCCGTAGTTCGCGTTGAAGTCCTCGGCCGTGAGGCCGGCCTCGACGCCCGCGGGGTTGACGACCCACAGCACGAGGGTGCCGCTGGCGGGGATCACGACGTCGGCGGGCACTGCGGGCCAGAGGACCGAGCTCGTCGTCACGGGATCGACGAGAGCGTTGTCGGTGTAGAGGTAGTTGATCGTGTAGTCGCCGAAGTCCACCGGCTCATCGGAGGCATTGCGGACCTCGATGAACTCGTAGGCGTCGGAGCCTCCGACGTTCGCGGTGTCGGGAGCGACCTCGGTGATCTGGAGGAGAGGCGCCTCGGCGGGTGCGGCGGTGGCGGCGAGCGCAGGGCTCACGGCCACGGCACCGGAGGCCGCGAGCGCCGCAGTGACGGCAGCGGAGAGGAGCGCGCGCGTGCGCGACTGTGCTGAGAACTTCACAAGAGCTCACTGAATCACCGCTGAGTGGCGGACGGGGTGAGCGCGTGTGAACGGCGGGTGAACCTCCGGTGACGTCAGCCCTCGAGCGGGATCATGGGGGCGTTCTCCGCCTTCCATTCCTCCCACTTCTCGGTCCACTGGCCCTCGGGGGTCTCCGCGGTGAAGGTCTTCCACCCCTCGCGGAGCGTCTCCCCGCGTGCGATGAGCGCCTGGTTCCGCTCCTCCATCTCCGGGGTCCACACGCCCTGCTCCTCGAGGTAACGGACGAGTCCGTCGTGGTGCGGGATGACGATCGGGGTCCAGTCGATGGTGTCCATCGACCAGTCCTTCGTCGTCGTCGTGGCCTTCTCGTAGGCGGGGAAGCCCTCGTCGAAGGCCTTCACCATCGCGTAGACCTCGTCCTCCGAGTACTGCGCGTAGGACGTCATCGCGATCGAGTAGGTGGGTCCGTGGACGGGCTGACCGTCCTCCTTGCCGATGGGGGTCTCGAACTCCTCGATGACGACCGAGGGCGCGGATTCCTGGAGGCGCTTCTCCGCCTCGGGGCCTCCGTCGAAATCGATCCAGTCGAAGTCCACCGTCGTCGCGACCTCGATGATCGCGGAGGACTGTGCACCGAAGTACACCATGTCGATCGCGCCGTCCTTGAGCATCTGCGGCTGCGTGCCGTACTGCGCGGGCACCATCCTCACGTCGTCCTCGGTGAGACCGGCGTAGGCGAGGACGCCCGCGATCTTCTCCTGGGTGGAGGGGTTGCCGATGAAGTCGGGCACTTTCTTGCCCTTGAGGTCCTGGAGGGTCTCGATGCCCTCACCGGCGCGCACACCGACGGTCACCGTGGTGGGCGGTGTCCAGACGGTGCGGAGATCCTGCGGGCCCCAGTCCTTCGAGACGAACTCGTACTTGCCCTCGAAGGCGTAGAAGGCCTCATCGGACAGGCGCGCGATCTGCGCCTGCCCCACGCGCAGCGGCGTGAGTCGACCCATACCGGTGTCGGACCCGAGGATGCGGACCTGGGAGTCGTAGTTCGCGATGAGCGCTTCGGCGACCGCGGCCTGCTCCGAGTAGTTCGAGGTACCGACGCCGTAACCGGTCCACACCGTCGTCCTCGGGAGGCCGTTCTCGAGGACGCCGGCGGGCGCCTCGGTCGAGGGCTCGCCGTCCTTCGTGATGGTGCCGCACCCGGTGAGGACGGTGGCGAGCAGGGCCGCGCCTGCGAGCGTGCGTACGGAACGGCGCGAGAACATCTTCATCGATCGACTCCCCTGTGGGCGCGGCACACACCGGCGTGCGGAACGCGCATTCGACTGACCGAACATCTTTCCGCCTTCGGGAACGTTGGGCCGAGAGTCGAAAGATGTCCAGCCAAGAATTGTACGGGAACCGGACTTTCGCCCGAGGACACACGAGGTGTGAGACTGCGCACCCGTCGACCAGAGAGAAACACCGACCCGAGAGAAACACCGACCGGATTGGGGCGCACCGCCGACCTCGGGATCGGACACGACGACCGCGGGGGCTCGGAGCGGGGGAACTCAGAGCGGTGGCAGCGGCGCGTTCTCCGCCTTCCACTTCTCCCACTCGCTCGCCCACTGCTCCTGCGGCACGTCCTCCTTGAAGCTCTCCCAGCCCTCGCGCAACGTTTCCCCACGGGCGATGAGCGCCTGGTTCCGCTCCTCCATCGCCGGGGTCCACACGCCCTGCTCCTCGAGGTACTGCACGAGCCCGTCGTGGTGCGGAATGACGACCGGCATCCAGTCGATCGTCTCGAAGTTCCACAGGTCCGTCGTCGAGGTCGCGTTCTCGTACGAGGGGTAGGCCTCGTGGAAGGCCTTCACCATCGCGTAGACCTCCTCGGTCGAGTACTGCGCGTAGGTCGTCATGAGTATCGAGTACGTGGGCCCGTGGAGTTCCTTCGCATCCCCCATCCCGACGCTCGAGGTGTACGGGAGCATCTGCACGCTCGGAGCCCGCTCCTGGAACCGGTCCTCCGCCGCGGGACCGTCACCGAAGTCGAGCCACGTGAAGGGCGTCGTCGTCGCGACCTCGATGATCGCGCTCGACTCGATGCCGAAGAACACCATGTCGATCGCGCCGTCCTTCAACATCTGCGGCTGCGTGCCGTACTGCGCCGGCACCATCGTCACGTCGTTCTCGGAGAGCCCGGCGTACGCGAGGACACCCTGGATCTTCTCCTGGGAGCTCGGATTGCCGACGAAGTACGGCACCTTCTTGCCCTTGAGGTCCTGCAGGGTCTCGATCCCCTCTCCGTCGCGCACGCCGACGGTCACGGTCGTCGGCGGCGTCCACACGCTCCGGAGGTCCTGCGGCCCCCAGTCCTCCGAGAGGAACTCGTACTTCCCCTCGAAGGCGTAGAAGGCCTCGTCGGACAGGCGCGCGATCTGTGCCTGCCCCACCCGCAGCGGGGTGAGACGGCCCATGCCGGTGTCCGACCCGAGGATCCGGACCTGCGACCCGAAGTCGTTGATGAGCGATTCCGCGACGGCCGCCTGCTCGGAGTAGTTCGACGTGCCGACCCCGTAGCCGGACCACACCTGCGTTCTCGGCAGTCCGCTCTCGAGGACGCCGGCCGGGGCCGTGAGCGAGGGTTCACCACCGGTCGAGATCGTGCCGCACCCGGAGAGCACGACCGAGGTGAGGACGGCACCGGCGAGGACACCGGCACCCCGCCGCGCCAGAGCACGGGCTCGAGCGGACGCCGGGGACGAGGACTGCGGGAGGACAGGGTTCACAGGGGGCTCCGAAAACGTCGTTGTTCTGGGGCGGGCACTCCGGCGGAGCGCAGGAATCACGGCGCTCCGGCGGAGCGCGCGAGGAGGCCGCTCCCGAGGCGCCGCGCGGCCGGGTAGGGCGCGGCGCCTCGGGAGGGCAGGAGTGGCGGAACGGGCCTCAGACCAGTTCGAGGATCGTGGCGTTCGCCTGGCCGCCGGCTTCGCACATGGTCTGCAGGCCGTAGCGGGTGTTCGTGCGGCGCATGCGGTGCACGAGGTCTGTCATGATGCGCGCGCCCGAGCCACCGAGCGGGTGGCCGAGAGCGATCGCGCCGCCGTCGGGGTTGACGCGGTCGGCCGGGGCGCCGATCTCCTTCATCCACGCGGCGGGCACGGAGGCGAAGGCCTCGTTCACCTCGTAGGTGCCGATGTCGGAGGCGTTCAGGCCGCTCTTCGCGAGCGCCTTCTGCGTCGCCGGGATGGGGGCGGTGAGCATCGTGACGGGATCGGCCCCGGCGAGGGCGGCGGTGTGGATGCGGGCGATCGGGGTGAGGCCGAGCTCCCTCGCCTTCACATCGGTCATGATGAGGAGCGCCGCAGCACCGTCGGAGATCTGCGAGGAGTTCCCCGCCGTGATGACGCCGTCCTCCTTGAAGACCGTCTTGAGGGTGCCGAGCTTCTCGAGGGTGCCGCCGGGGCGGATGCCCTCGTCCTGCGCGAACTCGAATTCCTCCCCCTCCTTCGTGAGGCCGGTGATCGGAAGGATCTGCTCGGAGAAGTGCCCGGCCTCGGTGGCGGCCTGGGCCCGGGCGTGCGATTCGAGGGCGAGGGAGTCGAGTTCGGTGCGGGTGAAGCCCCAGCGTTCGGCGATCGCCTCCGCGCCCTCGCCCTGACTGAACTCCTCACGGCCGTACTTCGCGAAGATCGTGGGGCCGAAGGGCTTGCCGGGGCCGTTGTTGCGGTTCGTGCCCATGGGTACGCGGGTCATCGACTCGACGCCACCGGCGAGGACGACGTCGTAGTGGCCGGCGACGACGGAGGCGACGGCGAAGGTGATGGCCTGCTGGGAGGAACCGCAGGCCCGGTCGACGGTCGTCCCGGGAGTGTCCTCGGGGAACCCGGCGGCCAGGGCGGACCAGCGCGCGACGTTCGAGGCCTGTTCGCCGACCTGGACGACGTTGCCGAAGACGACGTCGTCGATGATCGACGCGTCGAGGGAGTTGCGTTCGGCGAGACCGCGGAGGACGTGCGCTCCGAGGTCGACGGGGTGGATGTCGCGGAGCGCACCGTTCCGCTTGCCGACGGCGGTACGGGCGGCGTCGACGATGACTGCTTCCGGCATGACTGACCTCTTTCGAACGACGGTGTTCTCGGTGGGAGGGTGGCCCCGACAGGAGTCCGGGGGACCGGGATCCGGGGGACCGGGATCCGGGGGACGGGGAACGCCTGTGAGGCGTTCCACAGCACGGGCCACTGTAGACGAGCGGACCCCCGGATTTGAACGATCGTTCAGTTCAATCTCGGTATTATTTCTATACGCGCATCTGTTTCTTGGTTTTTAATACGCCCTATGCAATGATTCCTCGAGCGCTCCCGCGTGGGACACGTCTCATGCCCACACGCGCCGCCACCCCTCGTGCTCCACCCGTACTCATATCCATCCATACCGACGCCCGGGCACCGCTGCCCGACGAACCGCCCGATCGGATCACCGCTGATCCCGACCGAAAGAACGCATCGATGAAGAAGCTGTTCCGCACCGCGGCTGCCGTCCTGACCGGCACCCTGCTGCTCTCCGGTTGCACCCAACTCGACCTCTCCCAGGACGTCGAGGCGTTCCCGGAGTTCAACTCCTGGACGTCCTACGGCACCGGCACCGCGACCTATGCGGACCTCGCCGCCGCTGCGAACACGATCTCCAATGCGACCGACGCCCAGGTCCGGATCCTCACCTCGGACACCGCGATCGGCCGTCTCACGCCCTTGCGCAAGAAGCAGGCCACGATGGGCCGCCTGGGCGACGAGCACATGTTCGCCTACTACGGGGACGAGGAGTTCGCGAACCCCGAATGGGGCCCGCAGGACCTCCGCCTCGTGTGGGCACCGACCGCGCCGCATTCCCTCATGGTCACCGCCGCGAGTGGGATCGAGACGCCCGAGGACCTGCGCGGCAAGAAGGTCCCGAAGATCTCCGCGAACCCCTCCGTGAACAACAAGTACGACGCCCTCCTCGCCTACGGCGGACTCACCTGGGACGACGTCACTCCCGTCACCGTGAGCTACTCGGAACAGCCCGAGGCGCTCAAGAGCGGCAAGATCGACATCGCCTTCCAGCAGGTCTACGGCGCCTCGCTCTACGAGCTCGCGAACACGATCGACACGAAGTGGATCGGATTCGACCCCGCGGAGACCGAGAAGGTCGCCGCCCTGCAGGCGGTCGCTCCGGCAGTCGAGATCGAACCGTTCACGAGAGCGGCCGGTCAGGACGAGGGGCAGGAGGACTACGGCATGATCTACTCGGTACCCCTCACGTCCTATGCGGACCTCTCGGAGACCCAGGCCTACGAGACCGCGAAGGCGCTCCAGGAGCACTACCCGGACTACCGTGACGCGACCGTGACAACGGAGAACTGGGACCTCGAGCACGTCGTCACGATGCCGGTGCGGGTCCCCTTCCACGAGGGCACCATCCGGTACTTCGAGGAGATGGGCGTCTGGACCCCGGAGGCCGAGGCACGCAATGAGGCGCTCATCGAATACGGCGAGGAGCTGCGCGCCACGTGGCCGGAGTTCCTCGCACAGGCGGACACCTCCGGAGACCTCAAGGCCCAATGGACGGCGTGGAAGGACACGCACCTCGACCCGATCCCGTGATCACCACCGAGATCTTCCGATCGAAGAAACAGGAACGAACATGACCCAACGCATCACTCCCGTGTGGAAGGCGATCATCATCGCCCTCACCGTCCTCGGTGTGATCCTCACGATGAACCAGGCATTCTTCTGGAACCTCGGCGGAGTCACGATTCTCACGAACTCGTACCTCTACTACGTGCTCGCGCTGTTCATGCCGATCGTGTTCATCGTGTTCCCGGTCGCGAAGTCGCAGAAGGGCAAACCCGTCCCGGTCTACGACATGGCGATCGCACTGTTCACGATGGTCGTCTGCCTGTACTTCGGGTTCAACGGCGAGAACATCACGAACCTCGGCTGGGACAAGTCGCTCACCTACCCGACGATCACCCTCGTGTTCTCGATCGGCCTGTGGCTCATCGTGCTCGAGGCGCTCCGCCGTACCGCGGGACTCGTCGTCACCGTCATCGCGCTCGTGTTCTCGCTCTATCCGATGTTCGCCCTCGGCATCCCGGTGCCGTTCCTCCAGGGCATCCCGTACGACTTCGCGGACACCGCCCGCATCCATGCGATGGGTGTCGAGTCCATCCTCGGCCTACCGCTGCAGACCGCCGCGAGCATCCTCATCGGATTCCTCCTCTTCGGTGTGGCCCTCCAGCACACCGGCGGCGCCACCTTCTTCTACGACATCGCCCAGTCGGCGTTCGGCCGCTTCCGCGGTGGTAACGCGAAGGTCGCCGTCATCTCCTCCGGCCTCATGGGCATGATGTCCGGTTCCGCGGTCTCGAACGTGCTCACGACCGGACCGATGACGATCCCCGCGATGAAGAAGACCGGCTTCCCCGGTCGCTTCGCCGCCGGCGTCGAGGCGACCGCGGCGACCGGTGGCACGATCATGCCGCCGATCATGGGTACCGCGGCGTTCCTCATGGTGTCCTTCGTCGGCGTCCCCTATGCGGAGATCGCCCTCGCGGCATTCCTCCCCGCGATCCTCTACTACGTGGGCATCTTCGTCCAGGTCGACGCCTACTCGGGCAAGGCCGGCCTCAAGGGCGTGGCGAAGCACCTCCTCCCGCACGCCGGGAAGACCCTCGTGAAGGGATGGACCTACGTCGTCGCGCTCGGCGGCCTCGTCGTCATGCTCGCGATGGGCATCAACGAGTCCCAGGCGCCCTACTGGATCGTCCTCTTCCTCCTCGTCACGTCCCTCTTCAAGAAGCAGGACCGCCTCACCCTCACGTCCTTCGCGGACTTCGTCCTCGCGTGCGGCAAGACCGTCGCGGAGATCCTCGGCATCATCGCCGGTGTCGGCCTCATCGTCGGCGGCCTCTCGATGACCGGTGTCTCCCTGTCGATGGCGCGCGAACTCATCAACGCCGTCGGTGACAACCTCCTGCTCATCCTCATCGCCGGAGCGGCCACCTGCTTCATCCTCGGTATGGGCATGACGGTGTCCGCGGTGTACGTGTTCCTCGCGATCGTCCTCGCCCCGGCGCTCACCGGCCTCGGCATCAACCCGATCGCGGCGCACCTCTTCGTCATCTACTGGGCGACCGTCTCGTACATCACCCCGCCGGTCGCACTCGCCGCCTTCAGTGCCGCGGGCATTTCCGGGACACCACCGATGAGCACGGCTTTCACCGCGATGCGTCTGGGCCTCGTCACGTACATCGTGCCGTTCGCCTTCGTCCTCAACCCCGCGCTCGTCGCGCAGGGCGAGCCGCTCACGATCATCTACACCTTCGTATTCGCACTCATCGGTGTCTTCTTCCTCGGCTGCGCCTTCGAGGGCTTCATGATCGGTGTCGGCAAGCGCCTCACCGTACCCATGCGCGTGGTGCTCGGAATCGCCGGCATCGCGGCATTCGCCCCGGAGCTCACCTCGAGCCTCATCGGTGTCGCGGTCGGCGTCGCGGCGATGATCGTGACGAAGTTCTGGAACGCGGGCGATCCGTGGACCGCGGAGGAACGCGTCTCCCGGTACAAGCCCGCCGATGCGATGGACGACATCGAGGCCGACGAGACCGCGATGGCGCACGCCGGCGCGTCCCACGAGTTCTCCGCCGTCGGCCCCACCGCCACCCGCGGGCTGGCCGTCGACCTGGAGACCGGTCACACCGTGCTCCCGGACGACCCCCGGGCGGACATCCACGAGGGCGCGTCCGACGAACAGGGACACCGTCACGACTCCTGATCACCTGCGGTGATCGGCGGGACCACCCGCACGGATCACACACCGCCGAGGCGCCCCTCGGTGAGGACATCTCCTCACCGAGGGGCGCCTCGTGTGTGTGGGGCCGGCGACGTGCGCGGGGCTTCCGAAGCGTGGGCGGGGCCGACGTGTGCCGGTGGCCGGAAAAGGAATGCTGCGCATTTGGTAGGGTGATAAATCCGCCGATCGAATGCTCGTTATATTGAGACTTATATTGAGACGGCGGCCACAACCCGTGAGCACGCAGGCAGGAGCACCACATGCGAACGACGAACGGCCGCGCCGAGATCCTCCGCGCCGCGCGTGACACCTTCGCCCGGAAGGGATTCGACGGCGCCTCCATCCGGGACATCGCCCAGGAGGCCGGCCTGAGCCTCTCGGCACTCTATTACTACTTCCCGTCCAAACAGGACGCGCTCTACGAGCTCATCCGCGACGCGTACACGTGGTACATCGAGCATGCCCAGAGTGTCGTCGAGGCCGCCGGTGACTCGGTCCCGGACCGGGTGGCCCTGCTCGTGCGTTTCATCGTGCGGTACCGCACGCGGAACACGCTCATCAGCCGCGTCGTCCTCCGGGACACCGAGCGCCTCGACCCCGAGAGGTTCGACGACATCCACGGCCTGCAGCGCGCCTCGCGGGCCGTGCTCTACGACCTCATCGCCGTCGGTCGCACCGACGGCACGTTCCCGGTGGTCGACGCGGAGATCGCCGGGCGCGCGGTCCTCGCCATCACGAACGCGATCCCGCTCTGGTACCGCGAGGGCGGTTCGATCACCGCGGCGACGCTCGAGGAACAGTACGTCGTCTATGCGCTGCGCCTCCTCGGCTGGCAGGAGATCGACGCCCCCGGCACCGTCGAGCGTCTGCTCGCACTGCCACTCGCGGAGACGGGCGAGGTGGGTTACGTCGCGGCGTAGCCGCGCATGGAGCAGAGCGGCGTAGGGCCGCTTCGCCAGAGCGGCGTAGGGCCGCTTCGCCAGAGCGGCGTAGGGCCGCTTCGCCAGAGCGGCGTAGGGCCGCTTCGCCAGAGCGGCCTGAGCCCCTGTGACCGCCGTCTCCCCGCGGTGTTAGTCTGATCGAGCACTTAACGTTCGTTCAGTCAGTTGATGAGGAATCGATGCGCAGAACCATCTTCACCGAGGACCACGACGCGTTCCGGGCCATGTGCCGGGACTTCGTCGCGAAGGAACTCGCCCCGCTCTACCCGACGTTCGAGAAGCAGGGGAGGGTCGACAAGGAGTTCTTCGCGAAGATGGGCGAGCTCGGCCTCACCGGTCTCCAGGTCCCCGAGGAGTACGGCGGCGGCGGTCAGACGGACACCTTCACGTACAACGCGATCCTCAACGAGGAGACCGCGTACGCCGCGTGCTCGCTCGGCACCCTCCGCGTCCACCAGGACCTCGTGATCCCGTACATCCTCCATTACGGCAACGAGGAGCAGAAGCAGCGCTGGCTGCCCGGGATGGCCGCCGGCACGATGATGACCGCGATCGCGATGACGGAGCCGGGCACCGGTTCGGACCTCACGGGCATCCGCACGACCGCGAAGCTCGAGGGCGACCACTACGTCCTCAACGGCGCGAAGACCTTCATCTCCGGCGGGATCAACGCCGACCGCGTGCTCGTCGTCGCCCGTACCTCCCCCTTCGACCCGGAGAACCGCCGGGCGGGTCTGTCGATCCTCGTCGTCGACGCCCACTCCGAGGGCTTCGAGAAGGGCCGCAACCTCGAGAAGCTCGGCATCAAGACCCAGGACACCGCCGAACTCTCGTTCACGAACGTCCGGGTCCCGGTGGAGGACCTCCTCGGCGAACAGGACAAGGCCTTCGAGTACCTGTCCTTCAACCTCGCGCAGGAACGCATGACGATCTCGGTGAACGCGGTCGCCTCGACGAAGGCCGCGATCGACCTCGCGACCCAGTACGCGCACGAACGCAACGTCTTCGGTTCGCCTCTCAAGAACTTCCAGAACACGAAGTTCGTCCTCGCCGAGTGCTCGACCGAGTTCGAGGCCGCGCAGATCATGCTCGACCGTGCGATCGAGGCGCTCGACGCGAAGGAACTGAGCCCGGCGGACGCCGCCCGCGTCAAGCTCTTCACCACCGAGGTCCAGGCCCGCGTCACCGACAAGTGCCTGCAGATCCACGGCGGCTACGGCTACATCCTCGAGTACCCGATCGCCCGACTCTACGCGGACGCCCGCGTCACCCGCATCTACGGCGGCACCTCCGAGGTCATGAAGACGATCATCGCGAAGGACATGGGCCTGTCCGAGAAGCGGAAGTAAGGCCCCGTACAACCCCCAAGTCCCGGCCCGAACCGGCCGGGGACCGACGTTCGAAGGAGAACACATGGACATCTCGGGTCACGTCGCACTCGTCACCGGCGGTGCCGGAGGCCTCGGTCTCGCCACCGTCGAAGCCCTCATCGAGAAGGGCGCGAAGAAGGTGATCGTCGCCGATCTCGCGGGCGAGGAGAACATCGCCCACCTCGGCGACAAGGTCGCCTTCGTCTCCACCAACGTCGCGGAGGAGGACCAGGTCGCCGCCGCGATGGACAAGGCGCTCGAGTTCGGCGATCTGCGCGCGGTCGTGCACTGCGCCGGCATCGGCGGCCCCATGCGCCTCGTGCAGAAGGACGGCACCCCCGGCGACGTCGCGCACTTCAAGCGGATCCTCGACGTCAACCTCCTCGGCACGATCATCGTCGCGAGCCAGGCCGGCGCGCGCATGGCGAAGAACGAGGACATCGACGGCGAGCGCGGCGTCATCATCTTCACGGCCTCGGTCGCGGCGTTCGACGGCCAGATCGGTCAGACCGCGTACGCGGCCTCGAAAGGCGGAGTCGTCGGCCTCACCCTGTGCGCCGCCCGCGACTACGCGTCCAAGCACATCCGTGTCATGACGATCGCCCCCGGCACCGTCGACACCCCGCTGCTCGCGCGTCTGTCGGAGGACGTCCGCGCCTCCCTCGCCGCTGCGGTGCCGCACCCCTCGCGCCTCGCCCGGCCGGACGAGTACGCGCACCTCGCGATCTCCATCATCGAGAACGCGATGCTCAACGGTGAGACGATCCGCATGGACGGCGCCATCCGGATGCCTCCCCGCTGATCCGTCGGTCCCTTCCCACCGGCACAGCCCCGGGGAGCCCGCCTCCCCGGGGCGCACCCCCCGAGGCGCCCGTCCGGTGCCGCCGAGCGCCTCGGCCCCCCCACCCCACCACCCGGCACCCACGCCCCACCCCTCATCCACGGACAACGACGTCGAAGGAGCACACCCATGACCGAGACCACCGCAACCCCGGAGACCACCGAGCCCGAGGTCCTCACCGAGATCGACGGCAACGTCCTCGTCATCACCCTCAACCGTCCGAAGGCGAAGAACGCCGCGAATGCCGCGATGGCGCAGCAGATGGATGCGATCCTCACGGAATTCGAGGCGAACGACTCCCTGTACGCCGCCGTCATCACCGGTGCCGGCAAGACCTTCTGCTCCGGTATGGACCTCAAGGGGTTCCTCAAGGGCGAGAAGCCCTCGATCGAGGGCAAGGGCTTCCTCGCCCTCACCCAGCAGACGATCTCCAAGCCCGTCATCGCCGCGGTCGAGGGCTACGCTCTCGCAGGCGGCTTCGAGACGATGCTCGCGTGCGACATGGTCGTCGCGGCGGACACCGCGAAGTTCGGCATCCCCGAGGTCAAGCGTGGCCTCGCGGCCGCCGCCGGTGGCCTCGTCACGCTGCCGCAGCGCACCCACCGGGCGGTCGCGATGGAGATGGCGCTCACCGGCGACATCTACCCGGCGACCTTCGGCAAGGAGAACGGCTTCGTCAACCGGATCGTCGAGGACGGCAAGGCGCTCGAGGGCGCCCTCGAGCTCGCCCGCACGATCGCGGCGAACGGCCCGCTCGCGGTGAAGGCGTCCAAGCGGATCATCGTCGAGTCGATCGACTGGTCGACCGAGGAGAAGTTCGCGAAGCAGCAGGAGATCGTCGACCCGGTGTTCGTCTCCGCCGACGCGAAGGAGGGCGCGACGGCGTTCGCCGAGAAGCGTGCTCCGCAGTGGACCGGCAAGTGACCGGGTAGACTTCGAAGTCCTTCATTCGTCGCCGAGGCGCCCCGTGGCTCCTCCCGTCGGATCCCGTCTTCTCGAGGGCGGGTCCCGACGCGGAGCCGCCGGGCGCCTCGGTNNGGGGGGCTGGGTGGCTTCCGGGGGCCCACCGCATGCGCCCCCCACGGCGTGATGATCGATCGATAGTCATCTCGGGAATTCCCGGCGAGAACGCCGGGACGGCGCCGGCCATCGGATTTCCGACAACTCGCTGGGGTGACCGGATGCGCTCGATGGGACCGAACCGCTTCAGCCTGCCCGATTTCGGGGCCACGCCCGCCGGCCGCCACATCCGCCGGCCGCCCGCGGACCCCCGCAAACTCCCCCCCAGGTCGGCCCCCCGCAACGCCGCGTACCGCCGCCACCACCCGAACCCGATCCTCCGGATCCCGCGGTGGGCGCGCCTCGCGACGACGTGCACGGTCGCCCTCGCACTCGTCGCCGGCGGGATCACGACCGCCGCGCTCACCCGCCTGAGCACGAACATCGATCGTGCCGAGGTCACCGCTCTCGCCGAGGCCGGCGGGTCCCACGAGCCCCTCGACATCCTCGTCATCGGTTCGGACGAACGCGCCGCGGACTCGACGGAGAACGCGGCGGGCAAGCGGAGCGACTCGATGGTCCTCGCCCACCTGTCCGCCGACGACGACTGGATCGACGGACTGCAGATCCCGCGCGACACCATGGTCGACGCCCCCGAATGCACCGACCCGGACACCGGCCGCACCTTCTCCGGCGGCACGACGATGGTGAACGGCCTCCTCGGGTACGGCGCGGACGACGCACTGCAGGAGGACGCGCGGTCCGAGGACACGTCGGGTGCCGGCACGGACTCCACCGACTCCACGGCCGAGGCGACGGACGGGGCCGGAGCCAGCGGCGCCTCGGCGACCCCGGAGGTCGACCTCGCCGTGCGCACCGCCGACGGCGCGCTCTGCGGCTGAGAGGCGTCACCCCGGCGCCCCACACGAACAGCTCGCCCACGGGATCGGGGCCCGCACATAGGAGAATCGCCGTGCGGATACCTTCGAAGGTGTCCACACGGCGATTCTCCCGTGTCCGTGTCCTGGGCTTCGCGCGTCCTGGGCTTCGCGCGGCTCAGGCTTCGCGCGTCGGCTCCCCCGTGCGCCGTTCGAGCCACACACCCGCACCGACGACCGCGGCACCGGCGAGGGCGAGGAGGGCGATCGGCAGGATCTCGGCGGTGGGGATCGCGGTGAACGCACGCGACTCGTCCTGCCACGGCCACAGGGCCCGGAGGCCACCGGCCATGAGACCGGTGATTGAGACCATCGTCACATGGTGGTGGAGGGCGAGGAGCCGTCGGAGGACGAGCACGATGAGCGCGCCACCGGCGAGAGCACCGAGGAAGAAGAGCCCGAGGTACCCGAGGTCGCGGTCGTTCACCGCCGCGAGGGTCGGCGCGTAGAGGCCGATCGCGAGGAGGAGGAACGACCCGGAGAGGCCGGGCAGCGCGAGCGCGCACACCGCGACGGCGGCACCGAGCACGATCGTCACCGGGTTCACCGCGATCTCCTGCGGGGGCAGGGAGACCGCGAACGCCGCGAGGACCGCCGCCACCGCCGCGATCACCCAGTCGCGGCCCCGGAAACCGCCGGCGAGGCGGATGGGGACGAGCAGGGACAGCGCGACCATGCCGAAGAAGACGGCCTTCATGGAGACCGGGTGGTTGTGGAGCAGGTGCTCCATCACGTGTGAGGTCGTCACGAGACCGAGGAGCATGCCGATCGCGAGCGGAACGAGCAACCGCCATTCGACGGCGCGGATCCGCGTCCACCCGGAGCGGCGGACGCGATCGCCGCGCCACAGCCCGGAGACGAGTTCCCAGAATCCGGCGATGAGGTTCGACGCCGAGGCGATGAGTCGTTCGTAGATCGCGAGGACGAGGGCGACGGTGCCGCCGCTCACCCCCGGCATCGTCTCGACCATTCCGATGAGGGCGCCGCGTACGAGGTTGAGAATCACGCGCTCGACCCTACCGAGCGGAAGCGACGAGCACTCCCAGGACCGGCACAACTCCACCACGCACAACATTCCGATTTTCGGCAGAAGTTCCTTCCCGAAATCCCCCATCAGTCGGAAAACCGATGCCCGAACGAGCGTTCGGCGACCAGGATTCACCGTCCGGGCCCCGGAAGTGGGATTATTCCTGCCATGACACGAATCTCCTGTCCGAAGCTCTCACAGAAGGTCACCACCGCGGACGTCGCGGCCGGTTTCATCAACCACGGTGACAACGTCGGCATGAGTGGATTCACCGGCGCCGGATACCCGAAGGTCGTCCCCGGCGCACTGGCACAGCGCATCGAGGCCGCTCATGCGCGGGGCGAGGACTTCTCCATCGGCGTCCTCACCGGCGCCTCCACGTCCACGGAGATGGACGGGGTCCTCGCGCAGGCCAAGGGAATCCACATGCGCACCCCCTTCCAGTCGGATCCGACCCTGCGGAAGCAGATCAACTCCGACGAGGTCGACTACATCGACACCCACCTCAGCCACCTCGCACAGCAGGTCTGGTTCGGTTTCTACGGCAACCTCGACGTCGCCGTCGTGGAGGTCTCCGCGATCCTCCCCAACGGCCTCCTCGTTCCCTCCTCCGCCGTCGGCAACAACAAGACGTGGCTCGACCAGGCCGACAAGGTCATCATCGAGGTCAACGAGTGGCAGCCCCGCGAGTACGAGGGCTTCCACGACGTCTACTACGGCACGAAGCTCCCGCCGTACCGCAACCCCATCCAGATCCTCGACCCCACGCAGCGCATCGGCGACCCGTACTTGCGCGTCGATCCGGAGAAGGTCGTCGCCGTCGTGAAGACGCACGCACCGGACCGTGACAACGTCTTCGCCCCCGTCGACGACAACTCGAAGGCGATGGCCGAGTACCTCATCGACTTCCTCCGCCACGAGGTGAGGGCCGGCCGGATGCCGAAGAACCTGCTGCCGCTGCAGTCGGGTGTCGGCAACGTCGCGAACGCGGTCCTCGCCGGCCTCCAGGAGTCCGAGTTCGAGCACCTCACCGCATACACCGAGGTCATTCAGGACAGCATGCTGAAGCTCCTCGAGTCCGGGAAGCTCGACGCGATCTCCGCGACCTCGTTCTCCCTCTCGGGCGAGATGGCCGAGTACTTCAACGACAACATCGAGTCCTTCAAGGGCAAGATCCTCCTGCGTACGCAGGAGATGTCGAACCACCCGGAGATCGTCCGCCGCCTCGGCATCATCGCGATCAACGGCATGGTCGAGTCGGACATCTACGGTCACGTGAACTCGACCCAGGTGCTGGGCGGGCAGATGATCAACGGCATCGGCGGGTCCGGCGACTTCGCGCGCAACGCCTTCCTCAACTTCTTCGTCTCACCCTCCGCGGCGAAGAACGGCGCGATCTCCGCGATCGTCCCGATGGCCTCGCACGTCGACCACACCGAGCACGACGTGCACGTCCTCGTCACCGAGCAGGGCATCGCCGACCTCCGCGGCCTCTCCCCGAGCAAGCGCGCGAAGGTCATCATCGAGAACTGCGCGCACCCGGACTACCGCGACCGCCTCACGGACTACGTGGAGCGGGCGAAGGCCTCGGCCACCGGCCGCCTCCACACGCCGCACATCCTCGAGGAGGCCCTGAGCTGGCACACCAAGTTCCGGGACACCGGACAAATGTAGAGTCGGGACACCGGACATATGTGAGCTGCGCTCACGGAACCGACGCCGAGGCGCCGCGCGGGTGAGGAGATCTCCTCACCCGCGCGGCGCCTCGGCGGTTCTGTGCGCGTGAGCGATCAGCTCGGGCGGTGCGGGAGCATGACCTCCTCGAAGTACCGCTGCCCGTAGGGCGCGAGGTACTCGGTGTCCTCCTGCGGGTACCACTCGTCGTAGTCGGAGAACGTGCCGGCGTCCTCGTAGCCGAGTTCGGCGGCGATACCGCGCCACTTCTCCATGGACTCCGCGATCGCCTCCGCGGATCCCTCGGGCAGGGTGCCCTTCTCGATCTCCGCCTCGACGAGTCCCTCGGACTTCTCGAGGAGGGAGCTCTGGACATCCGCGTCGAGTTCGCGGAACTCACCGCCGGCGCTGCGGACGGACTCGAGTCCGAAGTAGTTGCCGTCGAGGTCACCACGGCGGGACTCCGTGAACTCGTCGGCCATCGCGTCGAACACGAGCTGCTGGACCGCGAGCGGCCACGACTCCCACGCGGATCCGGCCATGACCGCGCCCGGTCCGCGGGCGAAGGTGACGTCCGTCGTGTACCCGACGTTCGGAGCGACGTCGAGGAAGCCACCGGCGATCGCCGCGAGCGTCGTCGAGAACGTGCAGTCGATGGTGCCGCGTTCGAGCGCCTCGAAGGTCTCCGTGTACTGGAGGGAGACGGGTGAACCGTGGACCGCCTCGAGCTGGGCGGACTGTGCGGTGCCGGAGACACGGACCTGGTTGCCGTTCCAGTCCTCGGCGCTCGTGTGCGGGTCCTTGCACAGGGCCATGACGGCGCCGGCGGCGTTGAAGGAATTGAGGGGATGGAGCCCCTTCTCCTCGAACTCCGCGAGGTAGTTCGGGTCGTTCCACGTGAGTTCGCCGAGGGCGGCGTTCGCCGCGAGTTCGTCGACGAGCGGGGACGTACCGGTGAGCGTCGACCCCGTGACGTACCCCTGGAAGACGGGGTACTCGTCGGGTTGGTAGACCGGCAGCATGTACGCGACGTCCACCCGTCCGTCGGCGAGCGCGTCCCCGAGTTCGGTGTAACCCGCGATCGCCTGGCCGTACACGGCCTCGACGGTGACCTTGCCGTCGGAGAGCGTCTCGATGTTCTCGATGAACGCGAGCGCGCGGTAGGCGTCGATGCCCTGTGCCGACTGCGCGGAGGGCTGGTAGGTGATGGTGATCGGGTCGATGTCGGCGAACGCGGCCCTGATCTCCTCCTCCGAGGCGCCGTACTCGTAGCCCTCACCGGAACCTCCCGAACCAGTACCGCCACCGCCGCCGGCCGAACCGGCACAGGCGCTGAGCGCGAGGGTGAGTGCGGCTCCGGCGGCAACGGCGGCGGCCGCGCGTGGGCGTGTGCTGCGGAAGGAGCGGGAGCCGTCCCGACCGCGGGTGCTGC
Organism: Brevibacterium samyangense; assembly: GCF_039529845.1. NCBI lineage: Bacteria > Bacillati > Actinomycetota > Actinomycetes > Micrococcales > Brevibacteriaceae > Brevibacterium > Brevibacterium samyangense. The sequence continues at coordinate 74,375 of NZ_BAAANO010000009.1, forward strand.
GCGCGCGGTCGATCGGGCCCGGCACGGCAGCGTGGAAGAACGTGGATGGACGCAACATGGTGGGTACCCCTTCGTACCTCGGTGCGGACGTCCCGGAGGTCGGGAAGCCGAACCCTCCTCGTCGTCGAGGAGAGTGGACCAGTGTTTACCAGAGATGTGGGTTTGACCACAAACTGATCGTTCGTTAAGTTTGCCGCACAGAGCGTCGCGCGCAATGACGGGCCGAACGACAGAAGGGCAGGACACAGATGCCGCACTACTTCCCCGCGGGGATGCCGCGCCACCTCGACTACGTGGCGAACGCCGTCCCGGAGGTCCTCCTGTCCTCCGCACGCACGTGGGGCGAACGCATCGCCGTCGTCGACGGGGAGCAGACGCTCAGCCATGTGGAGCTCCTCGCGCAGGCGAAGGCCGTCGCGGCGGACCTCGCCGCCCACGGTGCGGGCCCCGGGACGGTCGTCGGCCTCCACATGCCGAACACCCTCGGCTATTTCCCCGCGTACTACGGCGCGCTCATGACCGGCGCCGCCGTCACCCTCGTGAACCCGCTGCAGCCGCCGACGGGCCTTCTCAAACAACTCGCGGACGCCGGGGCGACCGCCGTCGTCACGCACCCGGCGCACCTGGGCGCGCTCGAACAGGTCCTCGCGGACCTGCCGCTCACCCGCGTCCTCGTCGCGCCGGCCACGTGGTCCGGTGCCGCGACCGAGGAGCAGACTGCCCGGGCGCGTGAACTCGCCCGGGCGAGCGGCGCCTCGGCGGGTGGGACGGGCGGTGCCCCGGGCGGCGCGGCAAGCTCCTCGGGCGGCGCGCCCTGGGCGCTCCTCGAGGACGTCGTGGCGACCGGCGCCGATTTCGAACCGGTCCTCGCAGGCCGTGACGAGGTCGCCCACTACGCGTACACCGGCGGTACGACGGGGAAGTCGAAGGGCGTGCGGGTCCTCCACCGGAACGTCCTCGGCAATGTCACGCAGATGGCCGCGTGGCGGCTCCACCGGGCGGTCGTCCGGGACAGCGAGGGGTTCCTCGCGCTCGCACCGATCGAATCCGCCGGAGAACCGTACATCCGTGCGGGTGAGGCCACCGGGGTCCAGGTGCCGCCGCTGTTCCACGCGCAGGGACTCACGACGAGCAGCATGTTCGTCCTCGGGGGGATCACGATCGTCCTCGCCGGACGGTTCAAGCCGGAGACCTTCGTGAACCTCGTGAACGAGTGGGAGGCGACGTACACCTCGGGCAACCCGCCGATGTACCTGTCGATCGCCGAGTACTGCCGGAAGTCCGGCGCGACGATGCCGTCGATGCTCGTCGCGATCTCCGGTGCCGCACCACTCGATTCGACCGCGATCGGGCGGATCGGCGAGGCGATGCCGAACGCGATCGTCGCCGAGGGTTACGGACTCACCGAGGGCACGTGCATGGTGACCTCCTCGCCGTTCACCCGCGACTCGATCCAGAAGGTCGGCACCGTCGGCATCCCGGTGTGCGACACGGAGATCGAGATCCGCGACGTCGACGGCACCACCGTCCTGCCCGACGGCGCCGAGGGCGAACTCTGGGTCAGCGGGCCGCAGGTCACCGACGGTTACAGCAACGCCCCCGAACAGACCGCTGCGCAGTACGTCGACGGATGGCTGCGCACCGGGGACATCGCCTCCCGCGACGCCGACGGCTTCGTCCGCATCCACGACCGGGCGAAGGACATGCTCATCTACAACGGGTACAACGTGTACCCGCGCGAGCTCGAGGACATCTCGGCCGGTCACCCGGACGTCGCGCAGATCGCGGTCGTCGGACGGCCGTCCGCGGAGGTCGGGGAGATCCCCGTCGCGTTCGTCGTGCCGACGGCGGGAGTGGGCGGGGACGGCGGTGCGGCCGGCTCCGGTGACGGCACGACGGCCGGATCCGGCGCCTCGGCGTTCGACACCGAGGGATTCATGGCCTGGGTCGCCGAACGCGTCCTGCCGTACCAGAAGATCCGTGAGGTGAGGGTCGTCGAGTCCCTCCCGGCGAGCGCCGCGGGCAAGATCCTCAAGACCGAGCTCCGCGACCTGCTCTGAGGCACGACCCCGACACGGGAAAGTTCTATGATGGCGGCTCGCGCGAACCTCCATCACGGAACTTTCCCGTGTCGGGAGCGGGATCACTTTCCCGTGTCGGGAGCGGGCTCGGCGCGACGTCCGGACACCCGTGCCGATCCGGGCATCCGGTCCTACACTGGCGGCATGAGCATTCCCAGCGTGAACGTCACCGAGATTCCCGAAGGCGCACCGATCCTCGACGTGCGTGAGGACGACGAGTGGAACTCCGGCCACATCGAAGGCGCGATCCACATCCCGCTCGGAGACATCCCCGTCCGCTACGGCGAGGTCCCCATGGACGAGGACGTCTACGTCATCTGCCGCTCCGGTGGACGGTCGCGCCAGGCCGCTGCGTGGCTCAACCAGAACGGCTTCGACGCGATCAACGTCAACGGCGGCATGGGCGCGTGGAACCTCGACCACGGCAAGCCGATCGTGAGCGAGACCGGCCAGGACCCCTGGGTCATGTGAGCCCCTTCCTCAGCTGCACCGCGATCGACCGACGCACCACAATGTGACGCAGGAGCCCCGTTCCGCAGCACAATGAGTCGCATCGGGCGATCCCGTCGCACCCCCGCCGAGGCGCCGCACCGGTGAGGAGATCTCCTCACCTGCGCGGCGCCTCGGCGCTTCTGCGGGCCGGTCGTGCTCGTCCTCGCACTCGCCGGCTGCGCAGCCCCGAGCGGGGGTGAAGCGGGCGCCACTCCGGAACCCGCCCCGACCGTCGACGCCCCCGGCACCCTCGAGCCCGACACCGATCTGTCGCTCGAGCGCGCCACGATCCGCGGGTTCGACGCCTGCCTGTATGCGGGCGATGCGACGTTCACCCCGAACGCGAACAACGGTTTCCCCCACGCCCTCGTCGACCCGACCCACCCGAACGACGTCTGGACCGGGCTCACCTCCGAGGACGACGGCGCGGGTGGCGACGACGCTGCGGACGAGAGCTCGGCGCTGAGGATGGAACTGCACCTCGAGGTGGAGCCGGAGGCCTTCGCCCCGCTCGGGCCGGACGGCCGCACCTATGCCCTCGTGTCCTTCGTCTGCCTTCCCGAACGCGGCACCTCGGCGTGGGACTCCGGATACCTCGTCCTCGGCACCCCGCGCGACGGTGCGGGAGCGACCTCACCGGAGAACACCTACGAGGTCGCCGGGATCGTCCGGCCCGAGGGAGTGACCGCATTGACGGACGATCCCGGCACCCCCACGGATGCCGTCACCGATGCCGCCACGGGTTTGCCCGCACCGACCGCGTCCCCCGCGGGCAACGAGATCTCCCCCGACCTCACGGAGACCTACGCGGACGGGGACTCCCTCGTCGTGCTCACCGCTCCCATCGATCCGGGCACAGGCCGTCACTCGGGCGGCGTGGCCGGCGTCGAGCCGGGTCATCCCGCGGAGGCCTTCGCGCTCGTCGAGGAACGCCTCGGTGAACCGGATGCGAGCACCGACGAGGACTCGATGTTCCCGGAGGGCTTCCGGGTCGCCACCCGCACGTGGGGCGATTTCACCGCCGAGTACTGGAACCCCGTCGACGAGAACGCCGGGTACTTCGGCAAGTGCATGGCATGGACGATCGGGGACGCCGAGGCCGCCCGGCCGGGATCCGGTGACGCCGCCGGGACCATCACCGGGTCGGGCGCCTCCGGCGACGGAACCGGGCAGGCGAGCAGCGCCTCGCCGCAACTCCCCGAACGGATCGTCTGGTCGTCCCCGCTCCAGGTGGGCACGATACTCGAGGACGCCGTCGAACCCCACGCGATCGAGCCCTGGGGTGAGGGCTTCCCGGGAGTACAGACCGTCGCCGTGGGAACCGAACGCTTCACCGTCGTCACGGACGACGGCGGCGCGATCCTCGAGATCATGTCCGGCCTCGGGTGCACGACCACCTGATCCGCTCGTCCGCGCGGCGGCCCCACCCGACACGGAGGAGCCGAGTCGATCCGGAGGACCGTTTTTCGGGACGGATCCTCCGCCATCCGAGACGAAACCCGCGTCCGGGTGTGCCGGGCCCGGATTCTTTTGGCAGAGTGTGACCCATGAGCTCACGTGCAGGTCTCCCCGCGGAAGAATCCGACCTCATCGACGTTCCGGCGCTGCTGGACGCGTACCACGACCTCGTGCCGGACCCTGCGGTCCCCGGGCATCGCGTCGCCTTCGGAACCTCCGGACACCGCGGCTCGAGCTTCACGCACTCGTTCAACGAGGCGCACATCGCGGCGATCACCGCCGCGATCGTCGAGTACCGTACCGCGCAGGGGTACACCGGCCCGCTCTACCTCGCCCGCGACACGCACGCGCTGAGCGAACCCGCGTTCCTCACCGCGCTCGAGGTCCTCACCGCCGCCGAGGTCCCCACGATGATCGACGACCGCGACGGGTACACCCCGACCCCGGCACTGTCCCACGCCGTCATCACCCACAATGCGAACCGCGGTGCGGCGCAGGGCCTGGCCGACGGCATCGTCATCACGCCCTCGCACAACCCGCCGGCCGACGGCGGTTTCAAGTACAACCCGCCGCACGGTGGACCGGCCGACTCCGATGTCACCGCCTGGATCGAGAACCGCGCGAACGAGCTCCTCGAACAGGGCTGGGAGAAGATCCCGCGCACGCTCTTCCAGCGCGCGTTCCACCTCGAGAACACGCAGAACTTCGACTACATCGCGAACTACGTCGAGGCTCTCGGCAATGTCGTCGACATGGGGGCGATCAAACGCTCCGGACTCCACATCGGCGCGGACCCGCTCGGTGGCGCGAGCGTGGACTACTGGGCGGCGATCGCCGAGCGCTGGGACATCGACATCGACGTCGTCAACCCCGTCGTCGACCCCACGTGGCGGTTCATGACCCTCGACTGGGACGAGAAGATCCGCATGGACTGCTCCTCCCCCTACGCGATGGCCTCCCTCATCGCGAACAAGGACACCTATGACCTCGCGACGGGCAACGACGCGGACGCCGACCGCCACGGCATCGTCACGCCCGACGGCGGTCTCATGAACCCCAACCACTACCTCGCGGTCGCGATCGACTACCTCTTCGCCCACCGCCCGAAGTGGGGTCCGGACACCGCGATCGGCAAGACCCTCGTGTCCTCGTCGATCATCGACCGGGTCGCGGCCGCCCGTGGCAAGAAACTCCTCGAGGTGCCCGTCGGCTTCAAGTGGTTCGTCCCCGGACTCATGGACGGTTCCGTGGGATTCGGCGGCGAGGAGTCCGCCGGCGCCAGCCTCCTCACCTTCGAGGGCGGCACGTGGACGACGGACAAGGACGGCATCGTCATGTGCCTCCTCGCCGCGGAGATCGCCGCCGTCACCGGCAAGACCCCCTCGGCGCGCTTCCGCGAACTCGAGGCGGAGTTCGGCTCCTCGGCCTACGCCCGCATCGACGCCCCGGCGACCCGCGAACAGAAGGCCGCGCTCAAGAAACTCAGCCCCGAGCAGGTCACCGCGGACACCCTCGCCGGTGAGGAGATCACCGCGAAACTCACCGAGGCACCCGGCAACGGTGCCGCCATCGGCGGTCTCAAGGTGACGACGGAGAACGCGTGGTTCGCAGCCCGCCCCTCCGGCACCGAGGACGTCTACAAGATCTACGCGGAGTCCTTCAAGGGCGCCGACCACCTCGCACTGGTCCAGGAGGAGGCGAAGGCGGTCGTGGATTCGGTCATCGGCGGCGGTGTTCAGTAACTACCGGGAGATCCTCGGACTGCCCGGGGCCCTCAACTTCTCACTCGCAGGTCTCGCAGCACGCCTGCCCATCTCCCTCCTCGGGCTCGGGATCGTCCTCTTCGTCCAGGGCGAGACCGGGTCCTACGGCATGGCGGGCTTCGTCATGGCGACGTACATGGTCGCCCAGGCCGTCTCCAATCCGATCATCGCGAAACAGATCGACCGGCGCGGCCAGTCGGTCGTGATGAAACCCCTCGTCCTCGTCCACGTCACGGCACTCGCACTGCTCGTCGCGACGGTGCTCGCCGGTTGGTGGTTCGGACTCGCGTTCGTGTTCGCCGCCCTCGCGGGACTGTCGCTCGGTTCCATCGGCTCGCTCATCCGTGCGCGCTGGACGTACATCGCCCGCACACCCCGCCAGCTCGATTCCGCGTTCAGTTGGGAAGCGGCGATCGACGAGGTCATCTTCATCACCGGACCCGTCCTCGTCACGGTGCTCGCGACCTCGCTCTTCCCTCCGGCCGGGATCATCCTCTCCGGGCTCGCGACGCTCATCGGTTCCTTCCTTCTCTACCGCAACACGGACACCGAACCCGAGCCGCAGCCGAAGGAGGTCGACCGCACCCTCAAGGGCAAGGTGCTCTCGAACCCCGGCATCCTCATCGCGGTCTTCAGCCACTTCATGCTCGGGGCGGGGTTCGGCGCCATCGACGTCACCGTCGTCGCGTTCTCCGAGGAACTCGGACAGAAGCCCTTCTCCGGTGTCGTCCTCGGCACCTTCGCCTTCGGGTCCCTGCTGTCCGGCCTGTTCTTCGGCACCGTCGACTGGAAGATCCCCACGCACAAGCGGCAGGCCCTCGCGACCGCGGTGTTCGCCGTCGCCTGCTGCGCCCTCCTGCTCCCCGGATCGATGCTCGTCATGGGCATCACCGTCTTCTTCGTCGGCCTCGCGATCGCCCCCGTCGCGATCACGACGTCGACGACGGTCCGCGAACTCGCCCCTCCCAAACGCCTCACCGAGGCGTTCGCGTGGATGTCGACCTCGATGGCCTTCGGCACATCGTTCGGATCCGCGATCGCCGGCAATCTCATCGACCACTTCGGCGCGCGCCCCGCGTTCCTCATGCCGGTCGTCTGCATGGCCCTCGGCGCACTCGTCGTCGTGAGCTGTGTGAAGCTCCTCGACCCGCTGCGCAGCGGGCACGCCGCACGTCTCGCCCGCCGCGCGACGGTGGGGTGAGGGAGACCGCCGAGGCGCCTCGGCGGGGGTGCTCTCCTGTGCTCCGGGGCCGGTCCCCGGGACCGGCCCGACCACCCCGTGGACGTCGTTCCATGTCGACACGGCAGCGAGACATTCCTCACCGTTACAGATGTGTAAATCCCGGGAGATCCGTGCAAATCCGCAGGTACGCGCCGGTAGAGTGATCCCACCGCGGCGGTCAGGCTGAAACATCGTGTGGCCGTCGCGGATTACTCTTGCATGGACCCTCTTTCACTCAGAAGGACCCCATGCGAATCCTGCTCGCCTGTGACAAGTTCAAGGGAACCCTGACGGCCTCCGAGGTCAGTGACGTCCTCGGCCGCAGGCTGACCGGTCGCGGACACGAGATCGTCGCCCTTCCCATCGCGGACGGCGGTGACGGCACCGTCGCCGCCGCCGTCGCCAGTGGCTTCCTCCCCGTCGATGCCGTCGTGACCGGGCCGCTCGGCGCACCCGCGAACGCCACCTGGGCCCGCCGCGAGGACACCGCGGTCATCGAGATGGCTCAGGCCTCCGGGCTCGCGATGGTGCCGAACCCGGATGCCCGCACCGCCCTCCACGCCACGAGCCGTGGCACGGGAGAACTCATGAAGGCCGCACTCGACGCCGGCTGCACGACGCTCGTGCTCGGCATCGGTGGTTCCGCGACGACCGACGGCGGTGCCGGACTGCTCTCCGCCCTCGGCATCCGGTTCCTCGATGCACACGGGCAGCAGATCCCCGACGGTGGCATCGGTCTCGAGTCCGTCGCGGAGGTCGACTTCTCCGACCTCGACCCGCGGATCGAGAGCGGCGAGGCGCGGGTCCTCCTCGCCTCCGACGTCGACAACCCCCTCCTCGGCCCCACCGGCGCCCCCGCGATCTACGGCCCGCAGAAGGGTGCGGGTCCGGCCGAGGTGGCACGCCTCGACGCCGCTCTCGCCCGCTATGCCGAGGTGGTCCCGGGCGGCCACGACCACGTCGACCGGCCGGGTTCGGGTGCCGCCGGTGGCGTCGGCTTCGGTGCGTTCGCACTCCTCGGTGCCGAGGGCGTCCCCGGCGCCGACTACGTCATGGACCTCGTCGGCTTCGGATCAGCCCTTACCGAGGTCGACCTCGTCGTCACCGGCGAGGGGAAGCTCGACCTCCAGACCCTCAACGGCAAGGGCCCGGGGCGCGTCGTCGAGGAAGCGCGCGCCCACGGCCGTCCGGTGTACGTCGTGTGCGGCGCGAGCGACCTGCCCGCCGGAGGGGTGGACGACCTCGGGGTGTCCGGGATCGTCGCGATGGCCGACCACGCACCCCTCGACCAGTGCTTCGCCCAGCCGCGGGCCGTCCTCGACGCCGCTGCGAAGGAGCTCGCGCACCTCATCGGGTGAGAGCGGGACACCCGATCAGATCGCGCTCCAGCCGTTGTCGACGGGGAGGATCGCACCGGAGATGTTCGAGGCGTCGTCGGACGCAGCGAAGGTGATGGCGGCGGCGAGTGACTCCGAGGTCGCGACTCGGCCGACCATCGTCTGCTGGAACGGGCCGATCTGGGTGAGACCGTGGTTCATCGTCATCTCGATGCCGTCCATGATGTTCGTCGCGACACCACCGGGCGCGATCGCGTTGACCCGGATGCCGGCGGCCCGGTACATGACCGCCATGCTCTTCGTGAGTCCGACGACCGCGTGCTTGGACGCGGTGTAGGCGGCGCCCGAGGCCGAGCCCCGCAGACCCGCTTCCGAGGCGGTGTTCACGATCGCGCCGCTGCCCTTCTCGAGCATGTGCGGGAGGACCGCCTTCGAGAGCAGGTACACCGAGTTGACGTTCACCCGCATGACGCGTTCGAACATGTCCTCCTCGAGTTCGTGCACGGCCTCGAAGCGGTCGTTGACGCCGGCGTTGTTCACGAGGACGTCGATGCCGCCGAAGGCCTCGAGCGTGGTGGCGGCGACGATCTCCGTGACCGTCCGGTCCGCGAGGTCACCGACGACGGAGATCGCGGTGCCTCCCGCCTCGGTGATGAGGGAGACGGTCTCCGCGGCCGCCTCCTCCTTGATGTCGACGACGGCGACCTTGCCGCCCTCGGCCGCGAAGCGCAGTGCGCTCGCACGGCCGATGCCCGATCCGGCGCCGGTGACGATGATGTTCCTGCCGTCGAAACGGCCTGCGCATGTGGTCATGGGACCGGCACTAGGCCCTCCGCCCGCACCGGATAAGCCTTTACTTCCCGGGCGAAGCTGCTACCGCCCGGTATCCGGACACCGGCGCGCCCCGCCTCGGAGGGAGGGCCGTACCCCGGCGAGGACTCCGTGTCACTTCACGGATTCGAGCGCCTTGTCGACGACGGACTCGGCGATCGCGAGGGAGCTCGTCGCACCCGGGGAGGGTGCGTTGCGCACCTGGGTGAGACGGCCGCGGGTGGAGAAGACGAAGTCGTCGACGAGGGATCCGTCGGGGTTCATGGCCTGGGCGCGGACGCCTCGGGGGCCCGGCTGCACGGCCGCCTGGTCGAGTTCGGGCACGAACTTCCGCGCCTCCTCGATGAACGCCTTGGGCGAGAGCGCGGTCCGCCCCTCGCGGAGGGCCGCCTTCACGTTGTTCTTCGCGAACTTCCAGAACCCGCCGAAGCCCGCGGTCGCCGCGAGGTCGCTCGCCGTCCGGCCGAGGTTCTCCCACTGGAACGAGGCACCCTTCGAGTACGCCTCCCGCCCGAAGCTGAGGAACGCGTTCGGCCCGAGGGTGAGGGCACCGTCGACCCGGCGGGTGAGGTGCACCCCGAGGAACGGGTACGCCGGGTCCGGCACCGGGTAGATGAGCCCCTTGACGACCTCGGCGGGTTCGCCGGTGAGGACGAAGTAGTCGCCGGAGAACGGCACGACCTTCGGGGTCGGTTCGAGGCCCGAGGCGGTCGCGAGCCGGTCCGCCTGCAGCCCCGCACACGTGACGACGAGGTCGAACGCACCACCGTCCTCCGTGAGCTTCGAGCCCTCGGCGCCCGGCAGGGCGATCGCGACGCGCACCTGGTTCCCGAGGGTGTCGAGGCGGACGACCTCCGCATTGAACCGCAGGGTGCCGCCGGCGGCCTCGACATCTGCGGCGAGCTGCTGGGTGAGCGCCGGGTAGTCGACGATCGCGGTGTGCGGACTGTGGAGTGCGAGGACGCCACGGACGTTCGGCTCGACCTCCCGCATCTCGTGGCGGTCGAGGAGCTTCACGTGCGGAACGCCGTTCGCCTTCGCCCGTTCGAAGATCGCCTCGAGGCGTTCGATCTCCTCGAGGTTCTGGGCGACGACGAGCTTCCCGCACTCGTCGTAGGGGATCCCGTGCTCGATCGCGTACGGGATGAGGAGTTCGACGCCGCGGCGGCACAGCCGGGCCTTGAGGGAACCGGGTTCGTAGTAGAGACCCGCGTGGACGACACCGGAGTTGTGCCCCGTCTGGTGGGCCGCGAGGTACGGCTCCTTCTCGAAGATCGTCACGTGCGCGTCCGGCAGCCGCTTCGTGAGTTCCCGCGCGACTGCCACTCCGATGATCCCGCCGCCGACGACGGCCACTCTTCCGATTCCCATACCGGTATCCTTACGGCTGCACTCCCGGTCCACAAGGGACGCCCCAGATCCAACGCCGTACCCGGTTCCGAACCCATTGCCGCACCCGGTTCCGAACCCCGTGCCGCACCCGAGAAAGGCCCGCATTCGTGCCGCAGCCCCCGCAGCTCACCGTCGCGTGGCCGGGCAAGGCGGACGCCGAGGCGCTCCTGGGCTCCCGGCCCCGTGCCCGGTGGGCACGGCGGGAGGCGGACGGAGCCCCGGGCCCGGCGAGCGGCGCGGCATCGGCCGAGGTGCGGGGCGCCTCGGCGGTGGAGGCGGGTCCCGGCGGCAAAGCCGGCGAGGGGTCCGGCGGGGTCCGTGTGACGCAGGACGACAACGTCCTCGTCGAGGCGGACAACCTCGAGGCGTTGTGGCTCCTGCAGGACTCGCATGCGGGCGCGGTGAAGGTCGTGTACATCGATCCGCCGTACAACACGGGCAACGCGCTGCCGTACAAGGACACGTTCGGGCAGGCCGGGCACGCCGGGTGGTTGTCGATGATGCTGCCGCGGCTCGCTCTCACGAAGGATCTGCTGCGGTCCGACGGCACGGTGTTCGTGCAGGTCGACGACACCGAGAGTGCGTACGTGACGCTGCTGGGGAACGAGATCTTCGGGGAGGAGAACTACCTCGGGGCGTTCGTGCACCAACGCGCGAAGGGCGGCGGGAACGCCAAACGCTGGGTGCGCGGGCACGATTACATCCACGTGTGGGCGCGCGACATCACACAGGTGGGGCCGTTCGTCCGCGAGAAGCAACCGCCGGCCCGTTACGAGACGATCGACGGCGAGCGTTACCTCGTCGAGGACGACTTCCTGCGGGTGAGCTTCGGGAAGTACACGCGCGGGTCCGAACGACGGCTCATGTACGAGGACATCGTGTCCGTGCGTGGGGAGGCGAAGAAGGCGGAGATCGACGCCGGGATCGCCATGGGCAGGTACGTCCTGCGGCCCTGGGGCGACACCGGCAAGCACGCGGTCGTGCGCCTCACCCCGGCCGACCGCGCGAGCTCGAAGATGTACTCGATCGTCAAGGCCCTCGGGGAGACCGGGCGGCGGGACCTCGAGGCGCTCGGCCTCGGCGGGACCTTCGGCTACCCGAAGCCCGTCGAGCTCCTCACGACCCTCGTGCTGTCGCAGACCTTCGAGGACCGCGATGCCATCGTCCTCGACTTCTTCGCCGGCTCCGGCACCACGGGCGAGGCCGTGCTCGCTCTCAACGCCCGCGACGGCGGGAATCGGCGGTTCGTCCTCGTCCAACGACCCGAGGCGCTCCGGCCCGTCGCAGGAGCGCGGACCGGAGCCGAGGGGACCGGAGGGATCCGGGCGGCGGGTGACGACGCTGCGGAGCCGATCGCGTTCGTGCCCGGCACGATCAGCGCTCTGTGCCGCGAGAGGGTCCGCCGGGCCGGTGCACGGCTGCGGGCCGAGCACCCCGAGCTCGTCACCGACTTCCTCGACCTCACGGTGGTGGGCGAAGGGCCCCTTCCGGGAGAGCCCGAGTGCTGAGCGAGCGCATCTTCCACGGATTCGCGACCGCCGGGTGTGCCTACTTCCCGTCCATGACGCGGCGGACGAAGCCCTCGGCGTTCGCGCGCAGTTTCTCGACGCGTTTCGCCACGAACGCCTCCGGATCGTCACGGCCCTCCCAACCGGTGGGCTCGCGGCGGGCGTGGGCCGAGCAGTCGAAGAGTTCGTGGACGAGGGTGCCGACCGTGTTGCCGCGGCGCCCGGCGTCACCGGCGCGCTTCGCGGTGAACATGCGGATGCCCTGAACCGCGATGACGTCCTCGCACCAGGCGCACACCGCGGACCGGTGGCTGCGCGAGGGCGGCACCGCGCGGAGGATCACCCCGCGCACCTCGCCGTCGACGGGGACGAACACGTACGAGCGTTGCGGGATCTTGGCGTCCGCCCAGCCGACGAAGTCGTGGGACTCCCAGTCGAAGGTGTCGGGGTCGAACGGCGGCTTGATGAGTCCGGCCTCCCGGCGCGAGGCGTTGACGAAGGACTTCTGGAGCTGGGTGAGAGTGAGTTCCTGCATGAGCATTCTCCGATGCTGATCACGGGATGCTGCGCGGTCATGATGCCGGACGAGCGCCGGGTCCTGCCGCCGGAACGCCGAGTGCTGTGGCGAACGTGCGGAGGTTGGGGCGGGCCGGACGAACCGGTGCATGCGATCCACGAAAAGGGTGTGAAGGAGGGGCGGAACCACTCGGCACGGGCGTTCCCGCGCGCGGTGTCCGCGGCCCGTGCCGTACTCGGTCACGGGAGTGATCAGCTGTGCATGCAGTGGGCCATGAAGGCCGAACCCCTTTCGTCGGCCACCCAGTGTACTCCCGACCCACTTCTCGGACGGGCGGATGCGGCCCCGATGAGTTCCCGACACCGTCGCGAGTTCCATGCACCGTGCGCACTGTACGCAAGGAACTCACCATTCCGTCGGGAACTCATGTGCCGGGCGAGGCGTCACCCGGCAGCCTTGCTCCCCTGTCTCACGATCGCGTGCCGGAGGTACTCGATGTGGGCGACGTGTTCGACCGTGCTCTTCACGTGTACAACGATCCGCCGCACGGGGGTCGGGTCGACGAGCGGCAACGCCACGAGCCCGCGCGGCAGATCCCCGACCGCGAGGCGCGGCTGCACCGTGAGCCCGATCCCCGCACCCACCATCGCGAGGACCGCGTAGTGGTCCTCGGCGCCGGCGACGTACCGCGGCACGAACCCGGCCGAGGCGACCGCATGGTCGATGACCTGCCCCGTCGGGGAGCCGGAGACGTCGAGGTCGATGAGGGGCGCCTCGGCGAGTTCCGCGAGGGGCACCGCATCGAGGCGCGCGAGCGCGTGCGTCCGCGGGACGACGACCACGAAGGGGTCGAGGAGGACCTCGGTGCGGGTATAGCCGGGCACCGGATCGACGCCGAGGTGCGGCACCTCGTTGCTGATGTCGATGTCGACCGCGCCGCGGTCCGGCAGCGGCACGGGTTCGTTCGACTGGATGTCGAACTGCAGCTCGGGGAACCTCCGGACCGTCTGCCGGAGCACCTGCGGGATCCATTCCTTCGCCGCCGAGGCGAAACACCCGATCCGCACCCGTGTCCCCGGACCCGATTTCAGGTCGGCCACGAGGGTGTCGAGGCGTCCGGCCGCGGCGAACAGTTCCTCGGCCTGGTCCGCGAGGCGTTGTCCGGCCTCGGTGATCTCGATGCCGCGGCCCACCCGACGGTAGAGCGGAAAACCGACGGACTTCTCGAGGGCGATGATCTGCTGACTCACGCTCGCCGGGGCGTAGCGGAGATTGCGGGCAGCACCATTCACGGAGCCGGCGGCGACGACCGCCCGCCAGATCCTCAGGCGTCCGAGATCCCACACCCCTCCATCATCAGGTGTTTCCACATGGTTGTCCACAAATGTGAACTATTCCTTGATGGTTCGAAATGAGAGCATCTTCGGGCGGGCCCGGATCGGGTCCGCGTCGGGCGGAAACATGCCCGGCGGAGCAACGAGAATCACGAGGAGCAGGGCATGACCGGAGCGGAGTACTGGGCGTTCTTCGGCGCGAGCGTCGTCCTCGCCGTCACGCCCGGCCCGGACACGTTCCTCACGCTCCGATTCGGCGCGAAGGGGTGGAAGCCCGGATTCCTCTACGCGTGCGCGGTCGCGACGGGGATCCTCGTGTGGGCGGTCCTCTCGCTCACGGTGCTCGGCGCCCTCCTCGACCGCTATCCGTGGCTCCTCGAGGTCCTCACCTACGCAGGTGCCGCGTACCTGCTGTACCTCGGCATCACGAGCGTCCTCGGCGGCCGGAAGCAGTTGAAGGCGCTCGCACCGGCGCGCCGCGAGGTCGTGGCGACCGGTAAGGGCGAGGGCGTACTCGTCGGCGCAGGAACGACAGCGGTGACGGGCGTTGCCGGCGGCGCCACCGTGGGCCTCGAAACGGCGCCACTGTCCACAGGCACGGAGAGCGCACCGTCCACTGGGGACACGGTGGCCGTAGGTGACACGATCGCCACACGGGACACGAACGGCACCGACACGGCGCCCCCCGACCGGACGAAGCGTTCGAAGCTCGACGGAAACCCGTACGTCGTGGGCGTGTTCTCGGGGCTCACGAACCCGAAGACCGGGCTGTTCTTCCTCGCCCTGCTGCCGCCGTTCCTCCCGGCGTCACCGAGCGGAGTCGATTATGTGCTGCTTGTGCTCACGATGATGGTGACGATCTGGTTGTACTCGTTGTTGCTCGTGGCAGCGGCGTCACGTGTGGGTCGGTGGTTGCAGACCGGCCGTGGCCCGGCGTTCGTCGACCTCGTCTCCGGCGGGATCCTCGTCGTCCTCGCGGTCCTCATCGTCCTCACGCACTGAGCCCGTTCCCCGACCGGTCGTCAGGGCGCGAGGTATTCCTGCCTCACGAGCCCGGCTGTCGCACGCTCGAGGTATCCGAAACCTTTGTCCGCGTTGAGAATCACAGCATCATTCGCGACTGCATAGCCGGCAACGACACAGTCGAATGCAGCCGCAGCCCGCACCAGCCCCGACTCCCACAGCGCCTGCTGGATGTCGAGCACGAGTTCGGCCGTCGGATGCTCCCATGCGGGAAGCAGGATCTCCATGTCTCGCCTCAGCTCCACATACTCCGCCGCAGTTCGCGCTGAATGACAGTATTCGGCAACCTGCGGCGGGCACGCGATGATGAGATCGCGGGCCGCGACCTCATGCAATCGACGCGCGATTTTCTCGTTCCTTCCTGCCCGCTGCCACACACTGTTGTCGACCAGGAAAGTGGTCATGCCGAAGCCGGTTCGGACGGAACCATCGTTCCTGCGTCGATCTGATCATCGTCGAATGTGCGGGCGACGATGCGATCGACTGCTGTCGGCTGATCTCGCACTGCCAGATAGGTCCTGATCGCAATATCGACGGCCTCGCGGTTCGATCGGGCTCCCGCAAGTTCCTTGAGTCGGCCGAGGCGCTCGGCGTCGATGTCGATCGAAGTAATGGCCATTCGCAGACCCTCTCGTTATATATCGATAATATAGGGCGAAAGCGCGGATCAATACCCCGCGATGGCCGCGCGGGCGGGGACGTACTCCCAGTGCCAGGGCTCGTACTTCTCTCCCTTCGCCCAGTCGGGGTTCTCCCAGCCGAACTCGGCGGCATGCGCGACGAGCCACTCGTACTGCGGGCCGCTCGCGGTCGTGGTCCCGCCGCCGAAGTCGATCGCGATTCCCCAGCCGTGCAGCGAGGACCCGGGCTTCGCGGCGAGCCCCGGCCGTTCGGCGGCGATGCTCACCTGCCTCTCGAGCGGCCGGTACGTCCCGGTGATCGCGAGGTCCTCCCCCGTCTCCCGGCGGTACGCCTCATTCATCGCGGCGAAGGCGAGCGCCGCATCGGGCCGGAGTTCGAAGCCACCGACCCCGATCTCGCACAGCCATCCACCCTCGAGTTCCCCATTGCTCTCGCCTCGCATGTCCGCCGGTCCCGGCAGTTCCCCCGAACACCCGGGGAGCAGGGTGAGTTCCACCGTTCCCGAGGCGCTCGTCGCCGCTTCAGGTTCCCTCACCTCGGTCGTCACGGCGGCTCCTGTGTGGTCCTGCGCGGCGCCGATGACGAAGACGGACTCGTCGTCCGTCTCCGGCGCAGCTCTCCCGGTCGCTTCCGCGGGCGCCGGTGCCCCTCGTTCTCGTGGTCACACATCGAGTGAACCGCGTCCGACCCGGCGGTGCGCGCGGGGACGAAAGGCGGCACGCCTCCGTCTCACAAGGTGTCCGTATGACGGGAATCACGCGCTACAGCACCCGTAGCACGATCCGTCATCCCCGGGTCGTGAGCCGCTCGATCCCCTCGGTGCCCCCGGCGACGATGATCTCGTCCTCGGGATAGACGATCGTGTCCTCGTCGACGAGCTCCCACTGACCGCCCGCGCGCCTGATCCCGACGACCGTGAGAACGGGCTTCGGTACACGAACCCTGAACACGGAGGAGGACGCTACACCCGTTTCACACGGATTTTCCGGGCCTGTTTCGCTTTTCCTCGATTGTGACCCTAGTCTCAACCTCCATGAGTACTGAATCGACCGGCGCACAGGCCGGCACCGGAACCGGCGCGACCCCGTCCCACGCGCCCGGTGCGACAGCACACCCCACGGCGCGCGGCGCCGACATCCCCACCCAGGACGCTCCCTCCCACGGCACCCCCGGCAACCGCGGTTTCGCCAGGGTCATGGGCACCTTCGACACCCTCCTCTTCGGCTTCGGCGCGATGATCGGCTTCGGCTGGATCACCCTCACCGGCGGCTGGCTCGACTCCGCGGGCACCTGGGGCGCGGTCGGCGCGTTCGTCGCCGGTGGCGTCGTCATGGTCCTCGTCGGCCTCGTCTACTCCGAGCTCGTCTCCGCGATGCCGCACGCCGGCGGTGAGCACAACTACCTCCTGCGCGCGCTCGGCCCCAAGGCCTCCGTCATCGGATCCTGGGCGATCGCCGGCGGCTACATCACGGTCGTGCTCTTCGAGGCGGTCGCGGCCCCGCGCACCCTCGGGTACATGTTCGACGGGTTCGCGGAACTCCTGCCCATGTACTCGGTCGCCGGGTTCGAGGTCGGGTTCCTCTGGGCGATCTCCGGTTCGGTCATCGCCGCGATCGTCACCTGGGTGAACATCCGCGGCGTCAAGGTCGCCTCGCTCGTCCAGACCTTCGTCGTCTCCTTCCTCCTGCTCGTCGGTCTCCTCCTCGTCCTCGGCATCGTCGTGGGTGCGGAGCCGGCGAACGCCCAGCCGGCCTTCACCGGAGGCGCCGCCGGATTCGTCGTCGTCCTCGGCGCGGTGCCGTTCCTCTTCGTCGGCTTCGACGTCATCCCGCAGGCGGCCGAGGAGCTGAAGATCGCGCCGAAGAAGATCGGGCAGGTCCTCATCTGGTCGGTCGTCATGGCGGTCGCGTTCTACATCGTCGTCATCCTCGCCTCGGCGTACGGACTGCCGGCCGAGGCACGGGTCGACGAGAACGGCAACACGGTTCTCGTCACCGCCGACGCCCTCGCGCACCTCTTCGGCGCCGGATTCTGGAAGCAGGTCGTCCTCGCCGGTGGCCTCGCGGGCATCATCACCTCCTGGGTCGCCTTCATGGCCGGCTCGTCACGCCTCCTGTGGGCGATGGCGAACTCCGGCATGATCCCCGCGTGGTTCGGGAAGCTCGACCCGAAGTACCGGACGCCCAAGAACGCCCTCCTCTTCATCGGCGGTCTCGCCGTCATCGCCCCGTTCGGCGGCACCGCGGTTCTCGGCTGGGTCGTCGACGGCGGCTCTCCGATGATCGTCCTCGCCTATGCGATGGTCGCGGTCGGCTTCCTCGTCCTCCGGAGGAAGGAACCCACCATGGAGCGCCCCTTCGTGGCCGGCGGCATGGGCGTCGGCGGCACCGTCATCGGCATCCTCGCGACGGTGCTCTGCGTCGTCATGTTCTTCCTCTACATCCCCGCGATCACGCCGATCTCGATCACGCTCGGGTGGCAGTCGTATCTCATCTTCGGCATCTGGATGATCGCCGGACTCGCGTTCGCCGCCCGCCTGCCGGCGGTCCCGGCGGGCCCGCACGCAGAGCGGCAGCTCCTCGAGGCCCTCTCCCTCCGGAGGAAGTGACACCCGCCCCACAGCGGCTCCCCCTCCCGAGGCGCCCCGCGCCTCCCGGCCCCCGCGCCGGAAGGTGCGGGGCGTCGTCACGTCCGGGGCGCCTCGGCGGTTCTTCCGACACGCGTGTGACACGCGTCTCCGCATGTCTGTGAGGTGCATGACGTGGAGGCGCTTCCGTGCCGATTCCTCCGGGGTGACGGTGCACACTATTGGCAAGGCGACCTGAACATTCCGTCGGGCCGCGACGAGCGCAGCTGTGCAATCGAATCGTGTGCGCAAGTGGCACACACCCCCGCCGACAGCGGAGTGCGACCGACGGAGGTCTCATTCCGAAAGGTGACGAACGTGAGTACTCACGACAACACCGAGCCCCACCACGAGGGCCGGTTCAAGAAGGTCATGGGCGGTGCCGATGCCCTGTTCATCGGCTTCGGCGCCATGATCGGTTTCGGCTGGATCACCCTCACGGGCGGATGGCTCAACGACGCCGGTACGTGGGGCGCGATGATCGCGATGGTCGCCGGTGGCGCCATCATGATCCTCGTCGCGCTCGTCTACTCCGAGCTCGTGGCCGCGATGCCGCACGCCGGCGGTGAACACAACTACCTCATGCGCGGGATGGGGCCGCGGGCCTCGCTCCTCGGGTCGTGGGCGATCATCGGTGGATACGTGAGCGTCATCCTCTTCGAGACCGTCGCGACCCCGCGCACCGTCGACTACATCCTCGACGGCATCCCGATGTTCGAGCAGCTCCTGCCGAACGGCCTCTCCGGACTCCTGCCGATGTACACCGTCGCGGGCGCCCAGGTGGGGCTCGTGTGGGCGCTCATCGGTGCGGTCTGCGCGATCGTCATCACGTGGATCAACATCCGCGGCGTCAAGGTCGCGTCTCTCGTGCAGACCTTCGTCGTCATCTTCATCATCCTCGTCGCGCTCATGCTCGTCGTCGGTGGCTTCGTCAAGGGCGACGTCGAGCACACGAAGCCGTTCTTCAACCACGGCGCCGTCGGATTCATGGCCGTGCTCGGCACCGTGCCGTTCCTCTTCGTCGGATTCGACGTCATCCCGCAGGCCGCGGAGGAGATCAGGATCGCGCCGAAGAAGATCGGCCGCCTCATCATCTGGTCGGTGTCGATGGCCGTGGCGTTCTACCTCGTCGTCATCTACGTGACCTCCCTCGCGATGCCGGCCGTCGAGCTCCTGCCGGCTCCCGGTGAGGGCGCGAAGCTCGTCACCGGTGATGCGATGGCCGTGCTCTTCGGGCACCCGGTGTGGGGCAAGATCGTGCTCTGCGGTGGCCTCGCCGGCATCCTCACGAGCTGGATCGCGTTCCTCATGGGTGCCTCCCGCCTCCTGTGGGCGATGGCGAACTCCGGAATGATCCCGGCGTGGTTCGGCAAGCTCCACCCGCAGTACAAGACCCCGTCGAACGCCCTCCTCTTCCTCGGCGTCCTCTCGGCACTCGCACCGTTCCTCGGCACCGGCATGCTCACGTGGGCGGTCGACGGTGGATCCCCGATGATCGTGCTCGCCTATGCGCTCGTCGCGATCGCGTTCGTCATCCTGCGCCGCCGCGAGCCGGAGATGCCCCGTCCCATGCACGCGGGCGGACCCGGATTCGGCGGTGTGGTGCTCGGCGTCCTCGCCTCGGTCATCTGCGTCGTGCTGTTCCTCCTCTACATCCCGAACGCCACCCCGATCAGCATCACGCTCGACTGGCAGTCGTACACCTTCTTCGGCCTCTGGATGCTCGCCGGCGTCGCGTTCGCACTCCGTCTGCCCGGTGGGGTGAAGCCCGGCGTGCGCGCCGAGTCCGTGCTCCTCGCCAAGATCGCGGCCCGGAAGGCGGGGAAGGGCGGGAAGTAACCCTCCCGGCTCCCGAACAACGCTTTCGACCAGAGCAACTCATTCGGTTTCCGTTTGGCGGAACGGCAATCGAATGAGTTGCCCTGGTCGATTCCGTTGTACCGCCGGACGGTGTGCCGGCCGACGGTGTTCTAAGCTCAGCCCATGACCGATGTCGCTCAGATCACACTCCCCGCCACTCCCTTCACGGATCTCCTCGCCGAGCGCTACAGCGTCCGGGCGTTCACGGACCGTCCGGTCACGGATACCGAACTCGAGGCGATCCTCACCGCCGCACAGCGCACCCCGAGCTGGTCGAACACCCAGGCCTGGCACGTCCGTGTCCTCCGCGGTGACGTGCTCGTGGAGTTCGGCACCCGGCTGCAGGCGGCGGTCCGGGCCCGTGGCAAGGAGACCGGCGCCGACCTGCCCCTGCCGGGCCGGTTCACGGACGCGGAGATGGCACGCAAACGCGAGACCGGGTACGGACGCTACGAGGCACTCGGCATCGGCCGGAACGACCCCGCGGGCCGAACCGAGGCGAGCATGCTCAACTTCGCCTTTTTCGGTGCCCCCGTCGGCCTCGTCCTCACGACCACCCGTTCGGTCGGCCCCTACGGCTGGGTCGATGCCGGCGGGTACATCGCAACTCTCCAGTACACCGCATGGTCGGCGGGGATGGGCGCATGCGCGCTCGGATCGATCGGCATGCAGGCGGACCGGGTGCGCGAGTACCTCGGGATCGGCGACGACGAGGACGTCGTCG
>NZ_BAAANO010000010.1:0-114537 GCF_039529845.1 Brevibacterium samyangense
GGCCGGGAACGGCGCGGCGACCGGCGCCGCGAGCACCGCCGGGCGGGCGAACGGAACTGCGGGCCCGGCGGCGGGCGATGGCGACACGGTGTCTGCGGGTGCCGGCGCCTCGGCGGGGGTTCCGGGGCTGCACGGCCCCGGCCCGCGCGAGGAGACGCACCGGCTCGGCGGTGTCGGCAAGGCGATGGCGCGGGCGATGACGCAGTCCGCGTTCACCGTGCCGCACGTGACCGAGTTCCTCGACGTCGACGTGACCCGGACGATGGAGTTCGTCCGGCACCTCAAGACGTCCGGGCTGCTCGGTGAGGGCGTCAAGGTGTCGCCGCTCGTCGTCATGGCGAAGGCGGCCCTGTGGGCGGCCGGGCGGAACCCGATGATGACCGCGAGCCTCGACGGCGACACGGTGACGGTCCGGAACTACGTGAACCTCGGGATCGCCGCGGCAACTCCGCGCGGACTCGTCGTGCCGAACATCAAGGATGCGCACGCGCTCGGGCTCGGGGAGCTCGCGCAGGCGATCAACGACCTCGCCCGGACCGCCCGGGAGGGTCGCACGACCCCGGCTGCGCAGGCCGGCGGGACGTTCACGATCACGAACGTCGGTGTGTTCGGCGTCGACACGGGCACCCCGATCATCAACCCGGGCGAATCCGCGATCATCGCGTTCGGCCAGGTCAAACAGCGTCCGTGGGTCGTCGACGGGGAGCTCGCGGTCCGTGAGGTCGCAACGATCTCCGTGAGCGCCGACCACCGCGTCGTCGATGGGGAGGTCATCTCGCGGTTCCTCGCGGACATCGGCCGCGCCCTCGAGGAGCCGCTCACGCTGCTCGTGTGAGGCCGCCGACATCCCTGCCGGGAGGAGCGGGTACTGTGACGGAGGTCGCGGAGCCCGTTCCTCCCGCGGGTTTGCGGGGGACGCGGGCTCTGAATTAGCATTGAATCCTGTTGTGTCGGTGCTGTGGCGCCCTCCGGAGCAACGTGATCGCTTCCCTCTCGAAGGCTTTTCGTGAAGGACTCGTGACCGGGGTTCGGGAGAGTCCGCGCCGTCGCTGTGCTCATTGAGCGCTATCACGCTAGGCCCTCTCTCACAGGCTCATGCTTCAGCGCTGGTGTGGCATCAGTAAACACAAACCCTTCACCGGGGTGACAAACACCAGCACCGCTACGAATTCGGTGCGCAGTTCGCGGGCCCGCACGTCGTGTGGGTCGGTCGGCGGCGCACGCAGATCCCGTTCCGGGGTCCTCGGAGTTCCAACCGGTGACGAACATGTGATTGATGTCTTCGGTGGATCAGGACGGTCGTCCCCACGCCCTGTGGATGACAACCGCTGTGGAAAACGGGCCGTTCGTCAGGATTCGTCGGCAGAAGCAAGACTGGAGGAGAAGAAATGGCAGCAGTCTGCCAGGTAACCGGTGCAGTTCCCGGTTTCGGACACAATGTGTCCCACTCGAACCGTCGCACCAAGCGACGCTTCAACCCGAACATTCAGAAGAAGAAGTACTACGTGCCCTCGCTGCGCCGTACTGTGACCCTCACGCTGTCCACCAAGGGCATCAAGGTCATCGACGCGCGCGGAATCGACGCTGTGGTCTCGGATCTCATCGCGAAGGGAGTGAAGCTCTGATGGCAAAGGCACAGGACGTTCGCCCGATCATCAAGCTCAAGTCGACGGCCGGCACGGGTTACACCTACGTCACCCGCAAGAACCGTCGCAACAACCCCGATCGCATCGTGCTCAAGAAGTACGACCCGAAGATCCGCAAGCACGTCGAATTCCGAGAGGAGCGCTGAGCGCACATGGCAAAGAAGTCCAAGATCGCACGCGAGAAGCAGCGCCAGGTGATCGTCGAGCGCTACGCCGAGCGTCGCCTCGAGCTCAAGAAGGCTCTCGTCAACCCGGAGTCGACCGACGAGCAGCGTGAGGAAGCTCGCGTGGCCCTGCAGAAGCTGCCCCGCAACGCCTCGCCGGTGCGCCTGCGCAACCGTGACCAGGTCGACGGTCGTCCCCGCGGTTACCTGCGTAAGTTCGGTGTTTCCCGTGTCCGTTTCCGCGACATGGCACACAAGGGCGAGCTCCCGGGCATCACCAAGTCTTCCTGGTAACCTTCTGGTACGTTACGTACCGGTCAAACATCAAGACCACTTGACCTGACGTCCTAAGGAGGACACGCATGGCTAAGAACCGCAGCGAGCTCGTTTCCGAGGTCGCCGAGAGCACCGGCCTCACCCAGAAGCAGGTTTCCGACGTCCTCGACGGCGTCTTCACCTCCTTCACCAACGTGGTTGCCGCCGGTGACAAGCTCACGATCCCGGGCTGGATCTCCATCGAGCGCACCGAGCGCGCCGCTCGCAAGGGCCGCAACCCGCAGACCGGTGCCGAGATCGAGATCCCGGCCGGTTACTCGGTCAAGCTCTCCGCCGGCTCGAAGCTCAAGGCCGCCGCAGGCACGCCGAACAAGTGAGTCTCCAGGACTGACTTTCCTCGAACCCCCGTTCTCCGCGTGAGGACGGGGGTTCGTCGCATCCATCGCCGGTGCGCAGGGCGTGAGATCGCGATTGAATGCGCGAACTCACCGAGAGTCAGCATTCGATCGCGATATGAAAGGTCGGGCACCGCAGCCGATTGTGCTGTGAAGGCCGGGGAGCAACGGCGGGTACTCTGGACCTCATGCGCGTATCCGGAATCCAGCTCGCCTACACGGACGACGAATCGGTCGAGGACCGCATCACCCGTGTGTGCGCACTCGTGAGAGCCCAGCACGACGTCGACCTCGTGGTGCTTCCCGAACTCTGGTCCGCCGGCGGGTTCAGCTACCGCGAATGGGGCACCCGCGCGGAGACCGTCGAGGACGGCCCCACCGTCACCGCCCTCAAGCAGGCCGCGAAGGACCTCGGTGCCTATGTGCACGCCGGTTCGATCATCGAGGCCACGCCCGAGGCGCTGGACCGGATCAGGGCCCACGGCCACGACATGACCGCCATGCCGGTGCTGCCCGACGGTGAACGCGGCATCTGGAACACCTCCGTCCTCATCGACCCGACGGGCGAGGTCGTCGCGACCTACCGGAAGATCCACCGCTTCGGGTTCGGCAACGGTGAGCCCAAGCTCCTCGAGGCCGGGGAGGACATCGTCACCGTCCCGATCGAGGTCGGCGGCCGCACCGTGACCCTGGGCCTCGCGACGTGCTACGACTTCCGGTTCCCCGAGCTCTTCCGCGCGCTTCTCGACGCCGGTACCGAGGTCGCCGTCGTCCCCGCTGCCTGGCCGGCGCCCCGCGTCCGCGAATGGAGCCTCATGGCGCGGGCCCGTGCGGTCGAGGACGAGATCGCCGTCGTCGCGGTCAACACCGCCGGCTACCACGCGCGCACCCAGATGGGCGGGCACTCCGTCATCCTCGATGCCTCGGGTACCGAACTCGCACAGGCCGGTGTCGACGAGACCGTCCTCACCGCCGATATCGACATCGACGCGATCCACGCCCGCCGTGCGGCGTTCCCTGTCCTCCGCGATCGCCGCCTGTGACGCTCTGTCTGTGACGCACTGCCTGTGACGACACCCTCCACCCCATCCACGCCTCGTTCCACGACTGCGGGTTCCATGTCTGCGCTTTCCTCCGACCCGTCCGCGGGCCCGGCCTCCTCCCGTCCGTCCGCCACGGGTTCGTCCTCCGCGGGTCCCTCCTGGGCCACGTGGTGCGCCGCACTCGGGTTCCCGCTGCTCGGTATCCTCGTCGGCACGCTCGGCCTCTTCTTCACGGGCGCGGCGTTCCCGCAGCTCGTCGGTGACTCGGGTGTCCTCGGTCGGTTCGGCCTGCCGGCGGCACGGTTCGTCTTCGAGACCGCCGCCGCGATCACCGCGGCCGCCCTCGTGCTCGCGACCTTCGTGATCCCGCGCGCGGCGCCGCGACGGGTGCGGCACAAGGACCGGAAGCAGTCCTCGGCCGCCGGAGGTTTCGAGGGCGACGGCGAGTCCGACGTCGAGCTCGACAGGGGTTGGCTCGCGGCCATCGGTGTCGCCCAGGCGTCCTCGGTCGTGTGGACCCTGTCGGCCGCCGCGGTCCTCGTCCTCACCTACGTCGACGTCGCCGGCTCCCAGGCGTACAGCGGTGACCTCTCGGCGCAGCTCGCGTACTTCGTGTCCTCGCTCAACGTCGGCCGGTACTGGACCTTCATCGTCGTCGTCGTCGCGTTCGTCTCCACCCTCGTCTTCGCGCTCCGGTCCTTCGCCGGCATCGCCACCGCGATGGTCTTCTCGTTCGCCGCCCTCGTGCCCCTCGCGCTCATGGGCCACTCGACCGGTGCCGAGGGCCACACCACCGCGGTGAACTCGATCGGTCTCCACCTCGTCGGGATCGTGCTGTGGCTCGGCGGTCTCCTCGTCCTCGCGCTCATCGCCCGGTCGCTCACGGACCGCACCGACCTCCGCACGATCGTCGAACGCTATTCGGCGCTCGCACTCTTCTCCTTCGTCCTCGTCGTGTACTCGGGCTTCGTGAACGCGAGCCTGCGCATGGGCTCGCTCGCCGACTGGACGACCCCCTACGGCGTCGTCATGCTCGTGAAGCTCGCGCTCACGCTCGTCCTCGGCGGCATCGGCTTCCGGCACCGCCGCTCGGTCATCGCCGGGCTGGGTGCGCCCACTGCCGGTGGGGCGGGCCGAGGCGCCACGGGCTCCGCAGGGCGGGGCGCCTCGGCGCCGGAGACGGGCCCGAGCGCCCGAGGCGCCGCACCGCGCCGCCTGTTCTGGCGCCTTGTGGGCGTGGAGGCGCTGATCTTCGGTGCCGTCATGGCCCTCGGTGTCGTCCTGTCCCGCAGTCAGCCGCCGGTGCCGGACGAGCCGCCGCCGGCGCCGACGCCCGCCGAGATCCTCACGTCCTCGCCGCTGCCGCCGCGCCCGAGCTGGGGTACCTACTTCACCCAGTGGGAGTGGGACCCGGTGTGGGTCGTCGTCGCGGTGGGCCTCTCGGTCGCCTACGTGTACGCATTCCTCAAACTGCGCCGTCGCGGTGACGCGTGGCCGGTGCTGCGCGTCGTCGCGTGGGTGCTCGGCATGGTGCTGCTGTTCTGGGTGACCTCGGGCGGGCCGGCCGTGTACGGCAAGGTCGTGTTCTCCGGGCACATGATCCAGCACATGCTCATCGTCATGGTCGTGCCGATCCCCATGGTCATGGGCGCGCCGATCACGCTCCTCATGCGGGCGATCGCACCGCGGCGGGACGGCTCGCGCGGTTTCCGCGAGTGGATCCTCATCCTCGTGCACAGCCGGTACCTGCGGTTCTTCGCGCATCCGATCGTCGCCTGCGTGAACTTCGCCGGTTCGCTCGTCGTGTTCTACTACTCCGGCATCATGCAGTACGCGCTCGCGACGCACCTCGGCCACGAACTCATGATGTTGCACTTCCTCGCGGCCGGGTACCTGTTCGCGCAGTCGCTCATCGGCATCGACCCGGGCGTCAACCGCTTCCCGTTCCCCGTGCGGCTGCTCATGCTCCTCATCACGATGGCGTTCCACGCGTTCTTCGGGATCTCGATCATGTCGAACACCTCGCTCATCGAGGGAGACTGGTACGGGAACATCGGGCACGACTGGGGCTTCAGCGCGCTCGAGGACCAGCAGACCGGTGGGGAGATCGCCTGGGGCATCGGGGAGTTCCCCGCCGTGCTCCTCGCGATCGGGGTCGCGATCCAGTGGACGAAGTCCTCCGAGCGGGAGGCCAAGCGGTCCGACCGTGCCGCCGACCGTGACGAGGATGCCGAACTCCGGAAGTACAACGCGATGCTCTCGCGCCTCAAGGAGCACGACGACTCGATGTGAGGTGCGGGCCCGGGCGTTCCTGTCGGAGCACAGAGGCTGTGCGGAGATGCACTGCGCGCCCGGGCCGAAACCGGACCGAAGTGCTTGAGGTGCACGGCGACCTGGCACAGGATGAGACAGACCCTGTCGACGAAGCCAGGAGCACAACCTCATGACTGCATCCATCCCGGGGAACCCGGGCGATCCCCGACCCTCCGACCCCGTCGCGAACGGTGGCGCCACCAGCGCGGCATCCGGCGGCAGGACCCCCGCCCCCGATCCGAACAGCAAGGGCGCGCTCGCGCAGTTGCAGCGCGTCGTGGCCGCCTCGATGGCCGGCACGATCGTCGAGTGGTACGAGTTCTTCCTCTACGCCTCGGCCGCGACGCTCGTCTTCAACGTCATCCTCTTCCCCGCCTCGGAGAACCCGCTCGACGCGGTCATCGCCGCGTTCGGCACCTATGCGATCGGGTTCATCGCCCGGCCGCTCGGTGGCATCGTGTTCGGGCACTTCGGTGACAAGCACGGACGGAAGAAGCTCCTGCAGTTGTCGATCGTCCTCGTGGGTACGTCGACGTTCCTCATGGGCTGCCTGCCGACGTTCGACCAGATCGGATACCTCGCCCCGATCATCCTCGTCTTCCTGCGGTTCGTGCAGGGCTTCGCGGTCGGCGGCGAATGGGGCGGGGCGGTGCTCCTCGTCGCCGAGCACTCGCCGAAGGAGTCCCGTGGTTTCTGGGCGTCGTGGCCGCAGTCGGCGGTGCCGCTCGGCAATCTGCTCGCGACCGCCGTGCTGTACGGCCTCACCGCGATCCTCAGCGACGAGGCGTTCCTCTCGTGGGGCTGGCGGATCGGCTTCTGGCTGTCGGCGGTCATCGTCCTCATCGGGTACTACATCCGGACGAAGGTCACCGATGCCCCGATCTTCGAGGAGGCGCAGCAGGAGACCGTCGAGGGTGCCGGATACGGCGTGTTCGAGGTGTTCAAGCGGTACCCGCGCGGGGTGTTCTGCGCGATGGGTCTGCGGTTCGTCGAGAACATCCACTACTACCTCGTCGTTACGTTCACGATCACCTACCTGTCGCTCCAGGTGGGTATCGAACAGCACGAGATCCTCGGCCTGCTCCTCGGTGCGCATGCGATCCACGCGGTGGTCGTCCCGATGATCGGCCGGCTCGCGGACGTCCTCGGGCGGAAGGTCCCGTACCTCATCGGCATCCTTCTCACGGCGACCTGGGGCTTCTTCGCGTTCCCCATGTACGACACCGGTGACGGACTGCAGATCTTCATCGCGGTGACGATCGGCCTGCTGTTCCACGGGCTCATGTACGCGGCCCAGCCGGCGGTCATGGCGGAGATGTTCCCGACGCGCATGCGGTACTCGGGTGTCTCCCTCGGCTACCAGGTCACCGCGATCGTCGCCGGTTCCTTCGCGCCCATCATCGCGACCTCGTTGCTGCGCGCGTACGGCAATTCCGTCCCGATCGCGATCTACCTCGCGGCGGCTGCGGTCGTGAGCCTCGTGGCGTGGGCGTTCACGCGGGAGACCCGCGGCATCGACCTCGCCGATGTCGACCGCGAGGACGTCGACCGCCGGGCCATGGAGTCCGTGCGGAGCTGAGGGCGCCGCGAAGCGTCGTCGCCAACGGATTCGCCCAGGCCGATCGATTCGCTTGCCGTCTCGCGAAACGGAAACGGAATCGGTTTCCCTCCGCGAATCCGTTGGTGTGCAGCCCCGGCCGGGCTCTCGGCGGGCCGCCCCTCACCCCTCCCGGAGGATCTCGAGGAGCGCCCGGGTGCCGGGGGAGCGGAGCGCCTCGGGACGGACGGAGGCCCAGTAGCTCACGGTGTGCCCGAAGTGCGGGAGGACCGGCAGGAGCTCGGGGTAGCGTTCGGCCATGTACGTGGGGAGCAGTCCGATCCCGCCGCCGGCGCGGGTCGCCTCGACGTGGACGATCATGGAGTTCGAGCGGAGGTACCCCGCGGGCTCCGGCAGGCGGTCGCCGGCGGCGTCGAGCACCGGGACCCCGAGCGCGTGCTCGATGTAGTAGATGAGGCGGTGGTCCCCGAGGTCCTCGAGGGTCTCCGGGATCCCCGCGTGCTCGAAGTAGTCGTCGGTTGCGAACAGTGCGAGCCGGTATTCGCGCAGCCGGTAGGCGAGCGAGCGCGGGACGTCCGGCTTGCCGACGACGATCTCGAGGTCGACGCCCGAACGGTACTGGCGCGGCTGGTGGGTCGCGGAGATGATCTCGACCTGCACGGCGGGGTGCCGGCGCTGGAGGGCGACGGCCGCCTCGGCCGCCCACTGCACGCAGAAGCCGATGGGCGCGGCCAACCGGACCGTGCCCCGGAGCGCCTCCCGCGCCGAGGCGCCCGTCGGCACCCGGCCGAGCGCCGCCTCGATCTCCTCGGCGACATCGAGGAGTTCCCGGCCCCGCTGGGTGAGTTCCCAGCCCTCGGGGGCGTTCACGAGGACGCGGTCGCCGAGGGCCTTCTCGATCCCGGCGATGCGGCGGGACACGGTCGTGTGGTTGATTCCGAGGCTGTGTGCGGCGGCGGTGAACTTCCCCAGTCGGGCGACGGCGAGCAGGGTGAGGAGGTCGTCCGCGGACACACGGCGCTGTGCGTACGAGTGCGGCATATCGGCAGCTTATCTGCACGGGCGCACATGTCGGGTGCGGACTTCCAACCGGGATCCCGGGACTTCCCGTGCTCCGCCCGAAGCGCGCCGGGTGTGACCGGCAATACAGTGTGTGGAGGACATTCGGAACGCGGCGCGAGGGTGCGCCGCCGCAGTGCAAGGAGGCACAGATGACCACGATCGCATGGATCGGCCTGGGCAACATGGGCAAGCCGATGACGAAGAACCTCGTCGACGCGGGCTTCACCGTTGTCGGGTTCGACCTCAACGAGGCGGCGCTCGCCGCCGCTGTCGAGAACGGGGTCACCGCAGCACGTTCCACCGCCGAGGCGGTCGGCGACGCCGACTTCGTGTTCACGATGTTGCCGAAGGGCGAACATGCCCTGGCCGTCTACCGCGGCGAGGGAGGCGTGTTCGCGAACGCCCGCTCCGGTGCCGTGCTCGTCGATTCCTCGACGATCGATGTCGACACCGCCAATGAACTGCACGAGGAAGCGGCGCAGGCGGGCTTCGAGTTCCTCGACGCCCCGGTGTCCGGCGGGATCTCCGGTGCGGCGGCAGGCACGCTCACGTTCATGGTGGGCGGTGAGGCGGAGACCCTCGAGAAGGCCCGTCCCGTCATCGATCCGATGGCCGGCAACATCTTCCATGCCGGTGGCAACGGTGCCGGTCAGGCGTCGAAGGCCGTCAACAACATGATGCTCGCGGTGAGCCTCCAGGGCGTCGTCGAGGGGGCGGTGCTCTCGCGGAAGCTCGGGCTCGATCCGAAGACGTTCCACTCGATCGCGAAGGTGTCCTCGGGCGACTCGTGGCCGCTGCGGACGTGGTACCCGACCCCGGGTGTCGTGGAGACGGCCGCGGCGAACAACGGGTTCGCCTCGACCTTCGCGGCGGCGCTCGCCCACAAGGACGTGGGCCTCGCGCTCGCGGCGGCGGACTCCGTGGGGGTCGACCTGCCGGGCGCGAAGCTCGCGTACGCGCAGCTGCAGAAGCTCCTCGACGAGGGCTACGGCGATATGGACTGCACCCTCATGATCCGCAACGTCGACCCGGAGGCCCCCGGCGTGCCGCAGTGAGGGTGCATGAGACGGGTCCGCCCGGAATGCGGCGCGGTCGGAACGAGATACCCTACGGGGTATTCTGGTCCTATGCATGAACGATCATGCGACGGACCTCGAAGGAGTCGACCATGTGCCGAGCGGTGGCGTGCAAGAAGTGCGGAAAGACGACCTGGGCCGGCTGCGGCCAGCATGTCGATGCGGTGAAGCGGTCCGTTCCGGCATCGCAGTGGTGCAACGGGCACGCGAATGAGCCGAGCGACGAGAAGCCCGGGTTCTTCGCGCGTCTCTTCGGAGGGCGCTGAGGCGAGATCGGTCCCGCGGGTGCTACGCCCGGAATGCCCGCCCTGCCCGCGGCGGTGAAGCGTGAATGACGGCGGCGGTCGGACTTCCGGAAGTCCGACCGCCGCCGTCATTCACGCGTGCGAAAGGGCGGGTTCCTTCGCGTCGTTGCTCGGCGAGCCGGTTCTCACGTGAGCGACAGGAACACCTTCTCCAGCTGCGCGAGGTCCACCTCGTCGCTGCCGTCCGCCATGCACTTCTTCATCGTCTGCGTGAGGACGCTGACGCCGGCACGCTCGACCGCGGTGTTCGCCGCCGACAGCTGGGTGATGATCGACGCGCAGTCCTCGCCCTCCTCGATCATCCGGATGACCGCGGAGATCTGCCCGTTGGCGCGCTTGAGGCGGTTGATCGCCGACCGCAGGTCGCTCGGGTCCACATCCATGCCGTGCCTTCCTCTCGTCCTCGTCCCATTTTCGCACCGCCTCGCTGTGCGTCCGTCCCGGCAACGGTTTCGGCGGGAGCCGTCCGAAACCGTTGCAGTCCCGCGGAATGGTGTGATGTCTCAGGAGTTCGGTGACAGTTCCGCATCAGGACATCGGTGACACTTCTTGTATCAAGACATCGGTAACACCACGGGCCGGGACCAGTCGCGGTCCCGGCCCGTGATGATCAGTAGAGCTTCTCCGTCTTCCCATGTACTCCACGCCCGGCGCGGGCCTCGGGTACTCCCTGATCACGGTCCCTTCCAGGTCCGCGATGATCGTCCGATCCTCGGTCACGGTCACGAGTACCTGTTCAAAAGCGCGGTAGAAATCGACCCAGTACCGCACCGCGCGGTGATTCACCGTCCCGTTCTTCCCGACCCGCCGCTTCACAGCACCGGCGTCGACCGGTACCGGCCCACCCGGCAGCACACGGGACCGCTTGCGCGCTCGCGCACGTAAAAAGGGTCCGGTGGAAGCGTTCGTTCTTCCCCTGCGTGGTGGGCTTGTCCGGCTTACCGGTGATCGGTTCGACTCCGAGCCTGCTCACGTGTTCAACGAGTCTGCCGATGACTCCTAGGCGCGAGGGGTTCAGCGCCTTCCCGTTATCCGTCAACAGTCGCTGCGGGACCCCATGGGCGGCAACGCCCTTGTCGAACACGATGATCGCGTCCTCGGCGTTCTCGGACCACGCGACGTGGGAGGCAATCGCCAACCGGGAGTGATCGTCCTCGAGTTGGAAGATCACGCAGGTCCGTCCGCCGGTGAGGACGTACTCGGTCGTATCGAGTTGCCAGCAGGCGTTCGGCGCGGGGTACACGAAGCGCCGCCACGCTGCCCGGGGCCTCTTCCTCGGTTCTTCCCTGGCCACACCCTCCTGACGGAAGATGCGAGCCAGAGAAGCGGTCGAGGGCACCTGTTCGAACCCCATCGCGGTCATCTTGTCGAACACGTTCAACGGGCCGGCATCGAGCCCGGAAGCCTCGAGGGCAGCACGGACCTCAAGTGCGTGGTCCTTCGTCGTGTCGGTGATCCGGGACGGGGAGGTGTGGGGTCTGCGGGAGCGGGGTTGAAGCGCGGCGGCTTCCCCGTCGGTGGTGGCTCTCTTGCGCAGTTCGTAGAACGTCTTACGCGAGATGTCGTGTTCGGCGCAGAACGTGGTGACAGCGCCGCGGGGAGCATCGGCGGTCCACCTCGCGATGAGGTACATGTACCCGATCGTCTTGTGGTCGGTCGACGTCAACCGGGTGACGATGATGCGACCGATCGGCTACTGCGGGACCGGGTCGGTGGAGGGCCCGGTGAGTGGTCCGCTGCTCGGAGCGGACGGGGGATCGGCAAGGTGTGTCATGGTCACCACATGTACGCCCGCCCCTGCGGAGCGTCGACCGGGTCCGATTCCACGAGACGGCGCGGGCCCACTGGTGGAATCCCGGCCGGAGAGCATTCCTCCGAGTCATGACGCGTGGGAGATGGTTCAGGCTTCAACGATCGTGCGTGGCCCGGTGGGCGGCTACGGGCCTAGCGTGCGATCGGCGGCCGCGCCCCGAAGATGCTCGAGCCGAGGCGCACCATGGTCGCGCCTTCCTCGATCGCGAGTTCGAAGTCGTTCGACATCCCCATCGACAGCTCCGTCTGATCCGGGGTCAGCAGGCCGGAGTCGAGCAGCCGCGTGCGCACGGCGACGAGGTCGCGGTAGGACGGGCGGATCTCCTCCGGGGTCGATCCCGGCAGCCCGATCGTCATGAGCCCCCGCAGTCGCAGTCGGTCCATCCCCTGCACTGCTTCGACGAGTGCGTCCGCCTCTTCGGGGGCGACGCCGCTCTTCGACTCCTCGCGTGAGGTGTTCACCTGGACGAACACATCGATCGTGCCGCCGGCGGCGACCTCGGTCGGGTCGTCGCCCACGGCTTCGAGGCGGTTCTGGATCCTCTGCGCGAGCGCCACCGAGTCGATCGACTGGATGCACGTCGCGACCCGCAGCGTGTGGTTGACCTTGTTCTTCTGGAGGGGCCCGATGAGGTGCGATTCGTGGGCGATGCCCGCGAGCGCCTCGGCCTTCCCGGTGAGTTCCTGGACCCGGTTCTCGCCGATGACGGTGAAGCCGTGCTCGAGTGCGACGAGGATCTTCTCCGCCGGTTGCGTCTTCGTCGCGAGGAGGATCGTCACGTCCTCGGCCTTCCGGCCGGAGCGCTCCGCGGCCGAGGCGGCACGCGCCTTCGCCTCGTCGAGCCGGTCCCGAACGGCCCGGCTCTCCTCCGGGGTGAGCGGGATGAGGGACTCCGCGGTGGGGGAACCGACGGGGGAGGCTGCGGGTGCGGTCGCGGGGGAAGTGGGGACGGTGTTCTCGGACATGGTCCGATCATCCCAGGAGCCGCGGTTTCGTGCATCCGCATACGGGGCGCCGGGTATCGCGCGGCGGAATCGGTTGCCGACGGGTGGACGGCCGGCGCCCGTTCCTCGGTTCGCATGCCGGAGGAGCGCCTGCCCGCGTCGGGGATGACCGCATGACCGCTGATGAGACGCAGGCCACGTTGCCGAGCGAAGTTCCGGCCGCACTCCCGGACCCCGGGAAGCCGCAGTCCATGGGTGCCGAACGTACCGACGTCGACAGCACGTGGTGCCTGCTCGCGTTCGTCTTCGGCCTCATCGGGGTGTTCGGTGCCGGCCTCCTCTTCTCGATCGCCGCCGTCGTACTCGGCGCAATCGCGGGACGGAACGTGCGTGCCGGTTCCGCGGACAACCCGGGGCAGGCGAAGTGGAGGTTCTGATGGACGGCCGTCCGACCGAGATCTGCGAGGACTGCGAGGACATGCTCCTCGAGGACGGTGTGCCCGTCGAGCTCGGTGAGGAGGTCGAGGTGCAGCCCGGGATCTTCGTGACGTTCGCGCTCGAGTCGGATGCCACGAGCCCGACGTCGTCGGGTGCCGAATGCACGGACGGGGAGTTCGTCATCATCGGCGCCACCGTCCGCAATGCGTCCGACGACGAATTCGACGCCTCTCAACTGTGGTCGGAGTGCTATGTCGGGAGCAGCTGGCGCGAAGCCGTGATGGATCCCGCGCTCGACCTGCAGGGCACTCTCGGGTACGGGTACGTGCCCGCGGGGGAGACCGTCGAGTTCCGGGAGGGCTACGCGATGCACGCCGACGACCTGCCGCGTGCCACGATCGGTGTCTACGGCGACGCGAGGACCGCCGTGCCGTATCTCCTCACCTCGCCCGAGGCCTGACGCCGGTCCCCGGTCCTACTCTGGTCCCATGGACATCCTCTCCGGCCTGGGACTCGCGACGTCCTCGGGGCTCAACGCCTACATCCCGTTGCTCGTGCTCGGGCTGCTCGACCGGTTCACGCCCGTCGTGGACCTCGGGCCCGGTTTCGAGTGGCTCACGAATCCGTGGATCCTCGGGATCCTCGCGGTGCTCCTCGTCGTCGAGATCGTTGCGGACAAGGTGCCCGCGGTGGACTCGATCAACGACGCGATCCAGACGGTGGTGCGTCCCACCTCGGGCGGGATCGTGTTCGGTTCGGCATCGTCCGCACAGATCGCGGGCCTGGGCGCGGAGACCGCGACGGTGACCGACCCCGAGGCGTTCGTCTCCTCGGGCACATGGGCGCCGGTGGTCACCGGCATCGTCATCGCGCTCGTCGTCCACGTGAGCAAGAGCCTCACCCGGCCGGTCGCGAACACCGCCTCCGCCGGAACCGCGGCGCCCGTCCTCTCGAGCGTCGAGGACGTCGCGAGCACCGGGCTCGCCTTCCTCGCGATCTTCGTCCCCGTGCTCGTGCTCGTCGCGCTGCTCGCGGTCGTCATCGGGTTCGTCGTGCTCACCGTGCGGGCGCGGAGGAAGAGGCGGGAGCGCCGGCGTGCAGAGGCGCTCGCCTCGGGAAAGCCGCTCGTCCTCTTCGAGGGTGCGGAGAGAGAGGGATACCGCTGAAGGTGGGGCGCCGGCCGCTTGCCCTCCGGTTCAGGGTGCGACGATGCGGAGCGTGGGGAAATATGTTGTGAAACGCCGCCTGTCGCGCGTGAGCAATGTATAGTCGGCGACCGCCGCATGCGCGCCGATGTAGAAATCCGGCAGCAGGGCCGACTTCTCACCGCCGCGTCGTCGGTACGCCACGAACGCCTTGCCGGCGAGAAAGCCCGCATCCCACGGTAGAGCAACGCGTTCGACGTATGGGCTGGGGAGCGCCCACTCGAGATCCTCGAGGCGGTCGAATCCCACGGACACCTCGGCAAAGATCAACGGGTTGATCACCACACGCCCGTGGTCGAACGCGTCCGCGAGCGCGCCGGCCGACCACTCGAACCATGTCGGGTCGTGCGTCAGTACATCGAGCAGCAC
Organism: Brevibacterium samyangense; assembly: GCF_039529845.1. NCBI lineage: Bacteria > Bacillati > Actinomycetota > Actinomycetes > Micrococcales > Brevibacteriaceae > Brevibacterium > Brevibacterium samyangense. The sequence goes on from NZ_BAAANO010000010.1 coordinate 14,608, forward strand.
ATTCGTGTCGACGAGCGTGGTCTCACCCACGCAGCAGCTCCATGAGTTCGTCCGTGGTGTGCTGGGCCGTTGCGCGTCCCGTCATCCGTCGCACGATCCGCTCACCCCGAGTCGACTTCTCTTCCGCATGAACGATGCGCAAGGACGAGCCGTCTGCGATCACCTCGACTTCATCACCTTCGTGGAAGCCGTGAGCACGGCGCAGTTCTGCGGGGATCGTCACCTGCCCCTTGGAGTTGAGTTTCATCTTCATCCTCCGTATTACGTGTAGAACGTAATACTACCGGCGGTTCTCCGGGGCCGCTACGGATCCTGCGTCACAACAGGGATCGTCCGGCATATGACGCTTCATGACACTCCCTGTGACGCCGCTCGCTGCACCGTTCCGTCACGGGTGCGAGAATCGTCCGCATGAGCACCGAGACCCCCTCCACCCCCACCGCACCCCGCCTGCGCGCGCCCGAACTCACGGGCCGCCGTTGGCTCAACACCGGCGGTACCGATCTGAGCCTCGCCGACCTCCGCGGCAAGGTGGTGCTCCTGGACTTCTGGACGTTCTGCTGCATCAACTGCCTCCACGTCCTCGACGAACTCCGCCCCATCGAGGAGAAGTACAAGGACGAGCTCGTCATCATCGGCGTGCACTCGCCGAAGTTCGAGTTCGAGCGCACCGTCGAGGCCGTCGACAAGGCCGTCGAGCGCTACCAGGTCGAGCACATCGTCCTCGACGACCCGGACCTCGTCACCTGGCAGGCGTACACCGCCCGCGCGTGGCCGACGCTCGCGGTCATCGACCCCGAGGGTTACCTCGTCGCCTCGATGTCCGGGGAGGGCCACTCCGCCGGCCTCGCCTCCCTCATCGAGGACCTCATCACCGAGCACGAGGCGAAGGGCACCCTCCACAAGGGCGATGGTCCGTACGTCCCGCCGGCCGCCCCGGAGACCGAACTCTTCTACCCCGGCAAGCTCACCCGCCTGCGCAGCGGCAACCTCCTCGTCGCCGACTCCGGTCACCACTCGATCGTCGAGTTCGACCCGAGCGGTGCGGAGATCGTCCGCCGCATCGGTGCGAAGGAGCGTGGATTCGTCGACGGTGAGGGCGCCTCGGCGCGGTTCTCCGAGCCCGGCGGGCTCGTCGAACTCCCCGCGGACCTCGCCGCCGAGGTCGGCTACGACGTCGTCGTCGCGGACACCGTCAATCACGCGCTGCGCGGGATCACCCTCGCGACCGGTGAGGTGCGCACCCTCGCCGGCACCGGTGAACAGTTCATGGTCGGCGCGATCGACAACGTCGTCGGCACCCACGCGGAACTCGGTCGGTACGACGGGCCGGGCACGCAGATCAAGCTCTCGAGCCCGTGGGACGTCGAGTACGTGGAAGCCATCGGCGAGGTGCTCGTCGCGATGGCCGGCAACCACACCCTCTGGTCCTTCGACCCGAAGGACGGCACCATCCGCCACCTGAGCGGCACGATGAACGAGGGCCTCGTCGACGGCGACGCCGAGACCGCGTGGTTCGCCCAGACCTCGGGACTGAGCACCGCCTCGGACGGGCGGATCTGGACCGCGGACTCGGAGACCTCCTCGCTGCGCCGCCTCGACCCGGCCACCGGTGCGGTGGAGACCCTCGTGGGCACCGGCCTCTTCGACTTCGGGTTCCGCGACGGAGCCGCCGCCGAGGCGCGCTTCCAGCACCCCCTCGGCGTCGCCGAACTGCCCGACGGGTCCGTCGCGATCGCGGACACCTACAACGGTGCGATCCGCCGCTGGGACCCGCAGACGAACGAGGTGAGCACGCTCGCGCGCGGTCTCGCCGAGCCCTCCGACATCCTCGTCGTGACGCCGGAGGCCGACGCCGACGGGAATGCCGCGGCTCCCCACCTCCTCGTCGCGGAGTCCGCGGCGCACCAGCTCACCGCCGTCTCCATCCCCAAGGAGGCGCAGCAGGTCGACGAGGGCGCGAAGCAGACGACCCGTCCGGCCACGGAACTCGGCCGCGGCCCGCTCGACATCGCGGTGTCGTTCACGGTGCCGAAGGGCCAGAAGCTCGACGACCGCTGGGGCGACCCGACCTACCTCCAGGTGTCCTCGACGCCGAAGGAACTCATCGTCTCCGGTGCCGGCGGTGAGGAGGGCATGACCCGGCGAATCGAGTTCGACCCGGCGATCACCGAGGGCGTCCTCCACATCACCGCCCGCGCCGCGTCCTGCGACGGCGAACCCGGCGGTGAGATCCCGCTCCACGCCGCCTGCCACCTCTACCAGCAGGACTGGGGCATCCCGGTGAAGCTCGTCGACGGAGGGGAGAACGTCCTCGACCTCGACCTGCGCGGGGTCTGACCCGGCACCACCCCACCGGCACGATCCCACTGGCAAGGGTTTCGACCAGGGCAACACATTCCGTTTCCCATCCGCGGAACGGAAACACAATCGGTTGTCCTCGGCGAAACCCTTGCCGTTCGTGGGAGGACGTCGCCGGCGTCTACGAGTACCCCGCGCCTCGGTGTTGCGGCAGGAGTGCGGACGCCGCTGCCGCCTCCCTACGGGTCACCCCACGAGCACGGCGAGGATCGCGGCGCTCGCGATCGTGTTGATGCACATGTGGAGGGCGACACCGCCCCACAGGTTCCGGTGGAACCAGCGCAGATACCCGGCGCAGAGGCCCAAGGCGAAGAGATACGGCAGCAGCACGGGCACGAGGTGCACCGCGGCGAACGCGACTGCGCTCAGGACGATCGCGAGGAGCACTGCGAGAGACCGCAGTCCGGCGCTCCGGGCACCGGCGAACCGGCCACGCAGCCACCCCATGAGGTAGCCGCGGAAGAACAGTTCCTCCCACAACGGAGTGAGTACCGCCATACCGAGGAACGCGAAAAGCGCGGTGAGGGCCCCTGCGTTCGCGAGGAGCCGGTCCACGCTGCCGTTCGTCTCCGAGGCGGCCGCGTTCGGATCACCGAGGATCCCGACGAGGAACACCGCCTGGACGAGGAGCAGGACGACGATCGCGGCCGGCACCTGCCACAGCGCGTGGAGCAGGCGCCACGAGGGACGCACGAGCCCGAGTGCGGAGCGCGCCACCCGGTACCGGCGGGCCACGAGCACCAGTCCGATGAAGGCGCTGAGCGCCTGGAGGAAGATCGCCGAGGCGAGGACGGGTGCCACGAGCGCACGCCCGTCCGGCAGCACGAGGAGGACGACGACTGCCGCCCCGAAGAAGACGACGGCACTCCCGAGCGCGATGCCGAGAGCCGCGAGGAGCGACTTCCCGGAGATTCCAGCCGGAAGGGATGCAGGGGGCGTCGGTTCACCGGTGGGGCTCATGGCACGATCCTCTCGAAGAGCTACTCCCGGCGTCGAATCCGGGCCCGCGACCGTGCAGCGGCCCCGCTTATTTCTGTTCCGTGCCACCGAGTTCGACATCGACGGAGAAGTCGGTGCCGTCGACCTTGCCGATCTTCACGACGGCTCCGGCCTCGACGCCGGTGTTCGGGTCCGTGACGGTGCAGTCGAAGGTCATGTTCTCCGAGAGCTGTACATCGCCGTCACCGCAGTCGATGTCCGGTGTCGCCCCGAAGTGCTCCTGGAGGGCGTTCTCCGCGAGCGTCTCCACCGCGGAGATCGGCACGGACACCGAGAAGTCGAGGACGCCGCACCCGGCGAGCAGCCCCGTCGTGGCGAGCACACTCGCGCTCGCAAGGCCCATGAGAGGGCGGCGGAAGCGGGAGGTGCGGGACATGGCGGCTCCTTCGTCCGGGCATTCCCGGGGCGGACGGATGCGAACCGGGACCCTCTCAGCCTAGGAACGGTTCCTGGGTCTGCCTCCCAGGTGACGGAACGTGGGACGCCCCGTCCACTCAGAGCGTGATGAACCCGATCGCCAGACCCACGATCCCGGCGACCGCTCCGAGGCACACGAGGACGACGACGAGGAGCTCGCGGGGCGTGAACGTCCGCTGCTGCTTCTCGCGCCGCGTCATGACGAACAGCACCGTCGAGAGCGCGTAGACGACGAGGGAGAGCAGCAGCAGTTCCCAGCCGGCGGCGAAGAGGAGGAACACCGTGTAGACCGTCGCGAGGACCGCGATGACGAGATGCCCGCGTGAGGCGCCGTCGCGTCCACCGTCCCGACCCGAGGCGATCCTCACCGCGTACGCGGCGCTGAAGAAGTACGGGATGAGGGAGAGCGCAGCGCAGAACTCGAGGGCGAAGTCGAAGGCGTCCGCGGAGAACATCGTGAGGACGAGCATCGCCTGGACGAGCAGCGTCGAGATGAGCAGCGCGGGCGCGGGCACACCACGGTCGTCGATCGGGGCGAGGAATCGTGGCATATCGCCGTCCTGCGCGGCGACCTGGAGGATCTCGGCGGCCATGAGGGTCCACGCGAGGAATGCCCCGAGGACGGAGACGAGGAGACCGGCGCTCACGAACACCGTCGCCCAAGGACCGATCGGCGGAAAAAGAGACGTAATCGACGGTGACGGGTATCCCGCACCGCGGCGGCGACCTACCCTGGCTCCATGACCGCCGTGACCTTCACCGGGACCGATTCCTGCGGCAACTCGCCGAAGAACGCGTTCGTCGCCGCGTTCGAGGAGGCGCTGTGCACCGGGGACGCCGGCCACCTGCGCCGTGTTCTCGCACCCGACGTCGAGCTCGAGGTCGTGCGGCCCGGTGGGGATCCCGACACCACCACCGGCGCCGAGGCGGTCCTCGCCTCCCTCCTCGCGCTCCGTCCCGCAGGTCTCGCCTCCGGGCATCTCGAGGCGGCCGTGACCCACGGGAAGGCCGCAGCCGCCTGGGGGACGTGGGACCGCGGTGACGGCACGGTGTGGTGGTCGCACACGCTGTGGTTCCGGACGCTGAAGGCGACCGAATTCGACCGGATCCGTATCTTCGGCTCCTGACCTCAGCCCGCCAGGGTCTTCCCCGCCTGACTGGGGACGATGCGTACCGCGGTGCCGTCGACGAGGACGGTCGCCGTCATCGAGAACCGGATCTCCTCCTCGATGTCGAACGCATGTGCCGTGACGATGTCCCGCTCACGGGTGCGGACGGTGAGGGCCGCCTCGGCGGGTTTCATCCGCAGGTCGCTGCCGGACTCCTCGAGGGTGACCGCGGGGTACTCCTCGACCGTCCACGTGGGGTCCTCGAGGATCTCGTTCTCCGTCTCGTATCCGAAGGTGCACCCGGTCGGCATGAGGACCTTCTGCTCCGCGCACCCGTCGAGGTGGGCCCGCACCGCCTCGTCGACGGCGTCGCGGAGGGCGTCGGTCGGTTCGGGTTCGAGGGTCACCTCGTGCGTCTGGGCGGGGCCGGTGACGTCGACGTGGACGGCGTCGGCGCGGAAGTAGTCGCCGGAGAACCCGACGTTGTACGACGCCGGGAACAGCACCGGGACGGGACCGTCGGTGACGGGGACTGTGACCCCGTTGACCTCGGCGGTACCGGAACCGTCGACCGCGATGTCGAGGTGCGGCCAGTCGTCCGCCCGGATCACCCACCGGTTCCACAGGCCCCAGGTGGCGGGCAGGCGCACGAGGTCGAAGGTGAGTTCCTGCGTGCTGTTCGCGAGGTTCGCCCGTGCGGTGACCGTCGCGGTGTCGCCGTCGACCTCCGTGTGCGCGATCCGGATGTCCTGCGGGAGGGAAGGCGCGTTCTGCAGGGCCTCGTCGGTGAGGGTGCGCCACTGCGCGTTCGGGGCATCGAGGAGGCCGAGTGCCCGGCCCGCGTCCGCGTCCGCGACGGCGTGCAGGTACTGCTCCACCGTCCGGGCAGGCGAGTACACGGCGATATTGAGGACGGGGACCGAGGCCGCGGCGAGCACGACGAGGACGAGCGCCGCGACGAGCAGGGTCCGGGGTGAACCCGGCAGCCACTCGGGAGATGCGGCCGGCCGGCCGACAGTCCGGTTCCCGCGGGCGCGCGCACCGGTGCGGGATCCCCGAGTGCGTGCGCGGTCCGTCATGCGGGCCATTCAACCAGGCCGGGCGTCATTCCACCGAGTAGGGGTGCATCCGCGCCGTGTCGACCTCGACCCACACCCGGGCGCCGACGACCACCCGGGCCGTCTGTTCCGCGACCGAGGCGCCCAGCCCCGGGTGCAGCACGCCGGCTTCCGGGGTGCGGGGTTCCGGTGCAGCCGCCAACGCTGCCGGCCGGAAGTCGAGCCAGTCGGCGGACATCGCGAGTCCGACCTCGGTGTCCGCGGGGGAGAGGGTGAGCTGGAGCAGACCGGAGTTCTCGCGGATCGCGGTGACGACGGCCTCGAAGACGGTCGCGCCCTCGGTGAAGGCGGGATCGAACTCGTCGAAGGAGACGGTGGCGGCGTCGGTGGGGATCGTGACGAACACCTTGCCGTCGAGCTCCGTCCGGGCCCTCACCTGCGAGTGTCCGATCGACAGCCGGCCGCGCCGGGCGAGGCCGGAGAAGACGTTGACGCCCGACCATCGGGCGGCGAGGTTGCTCCGCGGTTCGGAGAGGTGCTCCGCGAGCGGTCCGGTCTGCGCGACCTGGTCCTTCTCGAGCACCGTGAGAGTGCCGCCGAGGAGCGCGGCGTCCATGACGTCGGTCGTCGCGAGGACGATGCCGAGGTCGTGCTTCCCGGCCACCTGCATGACCGTCCTGCGGGCCCCGAGGCGGGCGTGCTCCGGAAGCGCCGCGAACGGGTCGTCGAGCACGAGGACGGAACCGGTACCGGCGAGGGCCGCGGCGAGGCGGAGCGCGAAGCACTGTTCGGGGTCGAGGTCACGGATCCGGGTACGGGCATGGGCTTCGATGCGAAGACCACACGCGTGGGCGAGGGCAGTGAACCGCGTGTCCCGTGCGTCCGCTCCCGTGGTGGCACGCACGTACTTCGCCACCCGGGCGCGCGGAGTGGCCGCGGGGTCCGGTGCCGTGAGCGCCTCGGCGTTCGCGGAGAGCCGGGTGAGGGCCGAGCGGACCGCGTCCGTGTGCCCCATGAGGACAAGGGTGTCCCCCGGGCCGATCGGGGCGTCGTGGACGGGCTTCCCGGTGAATCGGACACCGGTGGGATCGATCGAGGTCGCGGCAGTGGTCACGCCGAACGATTCTAGTGCGGCGGCGCAGATGCAAGGGAATCACCCAGGACGACCGAATGGGTTGCCGTTCGGGGGAACGGCAACCCATTCGGTCGTCCTGGGCGAAACCGTTGTCCTGCCGCCCCGCCACCCTCCGGACACACCGATGGGGGACCCGCTTGCCTTCGGGTCCCCCATCGGGAGGTGGTGCTCAGCACCGCGATCCGGCCGAGGGGCCGGCGCCGTGCGTGCCGGAACTCAGTACGAGCTCGGGTCCTCGCTCACGCGGGTGCGACGGCGGGTGATGACGACCGCGGCAGCGCCGACGACGAGGAGTCCTGCGCCGAGGGCGAGGCCCGTCATCTCCGCACCGGTGCGCGGCAGGTCGCGGCTGTTCGAGGTGCCGGTCGACGCGGACGAACCGGAACCGGTCGAACCGGAGTCACCGGAACCGCCCGAGGTACCGGAGTCGTCCGAGCCCGCGCCACCGGAACCGCCGGCGGCGACGTCGTCCTCGGTCATGGTGCCGTTGGTGATGACGGTGAACGAACCGGACTGGGCCTGGTTCGAGTCCTCGCCGTACACCGTGACGTTGTAGGTACCGAGCACCGGTGCGGTCGCGGCGTAGACGCCGAATGCGGCTTCACCGTTGTCGTCGGCCTCGCGCTCCATCGTGAAGCGCTCGACCTGGCCCTGTCCGTGCTCGACGACGAGGGTGACGGTCTCGCCCGGCAGCGCACCGGTCGCGGAGATCGTGACACCGGCGTCGGACGAGGCGAAGTCCTCGGAGCTGATCTCGACCGGGTCGATCCCGATCCGCAGATCGGCGACCGGAGCGGCTTCCTCGGTCGCGGTCTCCGAGGCGGTCGCGGAGGTGGTCTCCTCGGGGGCCGAGGTGGTCTCCTCCGGGGTGGGCGCCTCGGTGGTGGTCGGGGTGCTCGAGGCGGGGGCCGGCGTCTGCGGTGCCGTGGTCTCCGGAGCGCTCGTCTCCGGAGCGGCTTCCTCGGTGGTGGGCGCCTGCGCGGCCGGTGCCTCGGAGGTCGGCGCGGGAGCTGCGCTCGAGGTGGTCGGCGCCGGGGCCTCGGTGGTCGCCGGGGCGGCCTCCTCGGTCTCGCGGGGAGCCGGTGCCGAGGTCGACGGCGCGGCGGGAGTGGAGGCGGAAGCCGACGTCGCCGGCGCGGAGGACGCGGGTGCCGAGGTCGCGGGAGCGGACGTGGCCGGAGCCGCGGGAGCCTCCGAGGTGGCGGGGGCCGCGGGTGCGGTGGTCTCCTCCGGGGTGGGTGCCTCTGTGGTGGCCGGGGCGGACGTCGCGGGAGCTGCCGGGGTCGACGCGGGTGCCGAGGTCGCGGGAGCGGACGTGGCCGGAGCGGACGTGGCGGGAGCGGACGTCTCGGGGGCCGCGGACTCGGTGGCGGTCGGCTCGCAGGTGACGGACGGTGCCGGCGCCGGGGTGTAGGCCGGCTGGGTCTCGTCGGTCTCCTTGACCACCTCGAAGGTGACCTCCGAGGACACCGTGCCGGTCTCGCCGTCGGTGAGGTCCAGGGTGTAGGTCCCGACGGGCACGACGGCGCCGCCGGAGACCGTGAAGAAGTAGGTGCCGTTGACGACGCCCTGGTCGTTCACGGTGAGCGGGGTGTCCGCGGTGTACTCCGTGCCCTCGGTGCCGACGACGGTGACCGTGGCGGAACCGTTCGGCGTGAAGCCGGAGCCGGAGAACCGGATGCCGGTCTCGGGGTCGGCGATGTCGTCCTGGGAGATCTCGGAGACGAACACCTGCGACTCGGGTGCGGAGGTGTCCGGGATCGCGGTCTCGTCCGGCGCGCACTCGGTCGCAGGAGCGGACGTCGACGCGGTCGACGTGGGTGCGGTGGTGCCGGGGGCAGCGGTCGAAGCAACAGCGGGAACGGCTACGAAGCCGGTCACCACGGCGGCCACTGCGGGGGCAAGCACAAGACTCTTCGCAGAAGTCTTCACAGTAGGGCCTTTCGGTTGTGACAAGCACGCACGAAAGCCAATAGTCCCGCCACTCCTCGGTAAAAGGGGAAGGCACCATCGGCGCGGGCGTATTTCGTGACCACTGTAGAGCATGGATTCGGCCTCTGACCACGGAACTCACACCTCCGCTCGGCGTGTCGGAGTGCCCGCCGAGAGCGCTCCGGGTATTACACGCATGTGATTCCGCAGGTGGGGATGCGAACGCTCGGTTCCGGGCCGCGGGCCGCCGGGCGTGCAGGAATTTCCGGAAAACCGCGCGGTACATTTGCACCGTGAGCCTGTTATCCGATCGCGACATCCGCGCCCAGCTGTCCTCCGGGCGGATCGTCCTCGACCCGCACGACCCGAGCCTCGTCCAGCCCTCGAGCGTGGACGTCTGCCTCGACCGGTCGTTCCGGTTGTTCGACAACCACAAGTACTCCTTCATCGACCCGGCGACCGAGCAGCCCGAGCTCACCCGCCTCGTCGAGGTCGACCCGGACGAGCCCTTCGTCCTCCACCCCGGCGAGTTCGTGCTCGGCGCGACCCTCGAGGCCGTCACCCTCCCGGACGACATCGCGGCCCGCCTCGAGGGCAAGAGCTCCCTCGGGCGCCTCGGCCTCCTCACGCATTCGACCGCCGGCTTCATCGACCCCGGGTTCACCGGACACATCACGCTCGAGCTCTCGAACGTCGCGACGCTCCCCATCCGCCTGTGGCCGGGCATGAAGATCGGTCAGCTCTGCTTCTTCGAGCTCTCCTCCCCGGCCGAGGCGCCCTACGGTTGCGACCCCCGCACCCTCAACCGGTACCAGGGGCAGCGGGGTCCCACGCCCTCGCGCTCGCACCTGAACTTCCGGCGCGGTATCGCCCCGGAGCACCGCTGACATGCCCGGTGCGCACGACGCCCGGGACCCGCGCAGTGTCGAGGTGCTGCGCACCCGCCACCTCCTCCTGCTCGACGAGGAGACCGTGCCGAGCGACGTCGTGGCGCTCGTCCACAACCGGATCCCCGATCTGCCCGCGCCCGAGGTCGTCTCCGCGGGGGAGATGCTGCCCGAGGGAGTCCTCACCGAGGACGTGAAGTCCTGGAGGCTCACCAGACACTCCCGCCTCGAGGGGCCGTTCCTCTTCGACGCCGCGACGTGCGCCGAACTCGGGATCCCCGCCCGGTACTCCCGTGCGTTCGCGCTCGTCGCCCCGCGTGATCGCGAGCCCTCCCCGCCGCCGTCCTGGTACCGGGACCCGGACGGGTTGCACCTGCTGTTCCCCGGTGGGCTGCCCTCGCAGGAGGAGGGTCGCCAGATCGACCTCCTCATCGCGGTCGCCCGCAGGCTCCACGGCGGGGTGCGGTTCTCCGACGAGCAGGTCGATCCGCAGGCCCTGCTCTCGCCCTCCGGTGTCGCGGCCGCGGCGGAGGCCGAGGCGAACCAGCCGGCGGGCCTGCTGTTCCCCGATCCGGATGCCCACATCGACCTCTTCGTCTACGGCAGCTATTGGCTCGCCCCCGAGGTGCTCTTCGAACGACTTCGCGCGCTCGACTCCACTGTCGAGTTCCCGGTCCTGCCGGAGGGCGCCGGAGAGGACGGCGCACGTGACGACGGTGCTGCGGGGCACGGCGGACTCGAACTCGACGGGTACTCGATCCTCGTGCCGCTCACCGCGCTCGGTGAACGCGCGGGGTCGATCGAGATCCGTGTGATGGAGGAGGAGGCGCTGCCGCGCATCGTCCGGATGGCCGATCCGGAGTCCCCCACCCGTGTTCTCTATCACCTGCACTGGATGGACGCCGATCAACAACGGTACTTGCCGGAACCCGACGAGGAACTCCGGCGGTTGCGGCTCGCGGCCTCAGTGCGCCTCGATCGGCTCGCCGGGGAGGTTCTCCGGGCGACGGGCGGCACGGTGCTCGACGAGGACGGGTTCCTCGTCGCTCCTGCGCAGCTCGGTTGATGCCTGCAGGGGACGGTGGGGGCCTTCTGCGCCCCTCCGGGTCGGGGTGTCCCCGGCGCCGGAAACCGGCACGACACGCCGTCCACTTGAAAAGTCCGGCGACAGGTCTATAATTCCTCGATTTCGTCTCCGGGGGTTCCGCGTGGAAGAATGGGCGGAACCTGGCCGGAGACGACCGTTGGAGGCTGACGCATGGCAGCACTGGTGACCCTCTTCTTCGTTGCCGCGCTGCTCTCACAACCCCTCTTCCGCCTCCTGGGGCGCAACGCCTTCCTCCTCGTCGCGCTCGTCCCGCTTGCCGGCCTCGTCGTCTCCCTTGCCCGCGCACCGGCCGTTCTCGGGCTCGGGGGCGGGGATCCGGTTGCCTGGGAGGAACGCTTCCGCTGGCTCCCGGCGCTCGACCTCGCGATCGTCTTCCGGATGGACTCGCTCTCCTGGGTCCTCTCGCTCCTCGTCACCGGCGTCGGCGCACTCGTCTTCGTCTACTGCGCGCGCTACTTCGAGGCGGACGAACTGCGGCTCGGCCGGTTCGCCGGGGTCCTTCTCGCGTTCGCCGGCTGCATGTACGGGCTCGTCGTCGCGGACGAACTCCTGCTCCTCTACGTCTTCTGGGAGGGCACCACGGTGTTCTCCTACCTCCTCATCGGCCACTTCCACTCCCGCCGGCCCGCCCGGCGCGCAGCACTCCAGGCGCTCATCGTCACGACCGGCGGCGGACTCGCGATGCTCGTCGGCATGCTCCTGCTCTCGGCCGTCATGGACACCGGTCGGATCTCCCTCATCGTGGCCCACGGGTGGAGCGGCCTCGTCGACGGGCAACCTCTCGTCATCGCCGCGGTCCTCCTCATCCTCGTCGGCGCGGTCTCGAAGTCCGCGCTCGTCCCCTTCCACTTCTGGCTGCCCGGCGCGATGGCCGCCCCGACCCCGGTGAGCGCGTACCTCCACGCGGCGGCGATGGTGAAGGCGGGTATCTACCTCGTCCTCCGCCTCGCCCCCGGATTCCACGACATGCCCGGCTGGTCGACCGTGCTCCTCACCCTCGGCATCGCGACGATGCTCATGGGCGGGTGGATGGCGCTCCAGCAGTTCGACCTCAAGCTCGTGCTCGCCTACGGCACGGTGTCGCAGCTCGGGTTCCTCACCGTCATGGCGTCCTTCGGCACCCGCGACATCACGACCGCCGCGCTCGCCCTGCTGCTCGCGCACGGATTCTTCAAGTCCGTGCTGTTCCTCGCCGTCGGCGTCATCGACCACCGGGCCGGCACTCGTGACCTGCGAAAACTCTCCGGGTACTGGCGGTGCTCGATCACCCTCACGGTGGTGTCCGTGGTGGCCGCGTTCTCGATGGCCGGTCTTCCCCCGACGTTCGGCTTCGTCGCGAAGGAGGCCGTCTACACGACCCTCATGGAGTCCGGGACGAAGGACGCGTGGATCGCGCTCATCGGCCTGTTCCTCGGGTCCGTCCTCACCGTCGCGTACACCGCGCGGTTCCTCTGGGGCGCATTCGCGCACAAGCCGGGCATCGAGGACATCGCCCCGGACCGGGAGGACGCCCTCTTCCTCGCTCCGCTCGTCGTGCTCTCGACCGTGACCCTCGCCGCGGGTGTGTTCGCCGGGTCCCTCGTCGAGCCGCTCACCCGTGCGTGGACCGCCGGCCTCGACCTCGAGGCACACGCGGATCCCGCGCACCCGTACCATCTCGCGCTCTGGCACGGACTCGAACCGGCGCTCGGACTCTCGGTGCTCACGGTGGGCCTCGGCGTGCTCGCGTTCGTCTTCCGCCACCAGGTCTCCGTGTTCCAGTCGGCGATGCCCGACGGCTTCAACTTCCACCAGGGGTACCGCCGGTCGATCGACGGGCTCGAACGCGTCGCGGTGTCGGTGACCGCGCGGACCCAGCGCGGTTCGCTGCCGTTCTACCAGGGCATGATCTACCTCGTCGCGATCCTGTCCCTCGGCGTCGCGCTCCTGCTCAACAACACCTGGCCGGCGGGGATCGATTTCGCGCAGTCGCCGCTCCAGGTCGTCGTCGCGATCTGCATGATCATCGCCGCGATCGCCGCCACCCGCGCCCAGAAGCGCTTCGCCGCGGTCGTCGTCACCGGGATCACCGGCTACGGGATGGTCGCCTACTTCGCGTTCCAGGGCGCCCCCGACCTCGCCCTCACCCAGGTCCTCGTCGAGACCATCACGATCGTCGTCTTCGTCCTCGTGCTGCGCCGGCTGCCGGTGCAGATCGGCCGGAACGAGGGCCGCCTGTCGCCGTCCGTCCGTATCGTCCTCGGCGTCGCCTTCGGGGCGCTCATGATGGCGATCGCGTGGGTGGCGATGGGCGCCCGGACAGACACCCCGGTCTCCACCGAGTTCCCGTACCTCGCGTACACCTTCGGCCACGGGTCGAACATCGTGAACGTCACCCTCGTCGACATCCGCGCCTGGGACACCCTCGGCGAGACCTCCGTGGTCGTCGTCGCCGCGACGGGCATCGCGAGCCTCATCTTCGTGAAGAGCCGCGAGGGAGTCCTCCAGCGCCTCGCGGGGGACCGCCCGCAGGGCATCCGGCGCTGGATCAACCGGGTCGACGAGGACCCGGACGCCCCGCTCGTCGCCCTCACCGAGAAGGAGTCCGCCGCCGCCCGCCGTCAGGCCTGGTTGCTCGCGGGTCGCTCCCTCGCCCCCCACAACCGCTCGATCATCCTCGAGGTCACCGTCCGGCTGCTCTACCACGCGGTCCTCGTGTTCTCGGTCTACCTCCTGTTCGCCGGTCACAACCTGCCCGGCGGTGGGTTCGCGGCCGGGCTCGTCGCGGGTATCGCACTCATCGCCCGGTACCTCGCGGGCGGACGGTTCGAGCTCGCGGAGGCCGCGAACATCGACGCCGGCAAGCTCCTCGGCGCCGGCACGGTGTTCACCGCGGGGACCGCACTGTGCGGCTTCGTCTGGGGATCCGCCGTGCTCGAGTCCGAGTACGTGTCCGCGGAGGTCCCGGTCCTCGGCTACCTGTCCTTCGGGACCTCGACGCTCTTCGACATCGGCGTCTACCTCATCGTCGTCGGACTCATGCTCGACATCCTGCGCTCGCTCGGCGCGGAGGTCGACCGTCAGCAGGAGGTCGACGAACGCGTCGTGGAGAAGTCCCTGAGCGACGGCGACCACACCCCCGGCCGTGAGGAAGTGCACCTCGTGCTCGACCGGGTCGACGATGTGCGGCTGGGCCGCCGGACGGAAGGAGGCCGGCTGTGACGACCTCCTTCGTCATGCTCCTCACGATGGGCGTGCTGCTCGCGTGCGGCATCTACCTCATGCTCGACCGTTCGCTCACCCGGGTGCTCCTCGGGTTCCTCCTCATGGGCAACGGCATCAACATCCTCATCATGCTCACCGCGGGCCCGCCCGGGAAGGCACCGTTCACCGACGGCTCCGACTTCTCGACCGAGGGGATGAGCGATCCCCTGCCGCACGCCCTCGTGCTCACCGCGATCGTCATCACCTTCGCGATGACCGCGTTCCTCCTCGCGCTCATCTACCGCTCGTGGCGCCTCGTGCGCAACGAGACGATCGCCGACGACCTCGAGGACGCACGCATCGCGCTCGCCCGGAGGCAGGCGATCGACACCGAGGCGGAGACCTCCGACGACTACGAGGACACCGAGTTCGGTGACGAGGCCGAGGTGCCCGTCCCCGGTGCGCTCGACCTCGACGACGACGGGGCTCCGCACGAACGCGGGACCATGGACCCTCCCGACGACGACACCGCGGTCGATGTGTCCGTCGAGGCGCAGGGGCAGCGCCCCGCACCGGACGCGCCGACTGGGGGCGGCGCCTCGGCCGGTGCCCCGTCCGGGGTCACGATCGGCGCCACCACCGGAGCGACCGGCGGTGAGCCGCTCGAGGCGGTCGGTGACGGACCGGAGGACAGCGTCGACGCCTCGGAGGCTCCGGGACCCGACAGCCCCGAGAGCCCCGCGGGCGGTTCCCATGACGACGACCCGCCCCACGAGGACCGGCCGCACGAGGAGAGGAGGGACGACGCATGACGCTCACCACCCTCATTCCGCTCCCCGTCGTCCTGCCGTTGCTCGGTGCCGGCCTCGCCCTGTTCATGGCCGGGCGGGTGCGCGTGCAGAACGCGATCTCCGTCGTCACCCTCGCCGCGGTGCTCGCGATCAACGTCGCCCTGCTCGTCGGTGTCGACACCGAGGGCACGCAGGTGATGGCGGTCGGCAACTGGGAGTTGCCGTTCGGCATCGCGCTCGTCGTCGACCGGCTGAGCGCGCTCATGCTCGTCGTCTCCTCGATCGTCACCCTCGCCGTCCTCGTCTACGCGATCGGCCAGGAGATGGGCGACCACGCGCGGGAGACCCCGGTGAGCGTGTTCAACCCGGCGTACCTCATCCTGTGTGCGGGCGTCTTCAACGCGTTCCTCGCCGGTGACCTCTTCAACCTCTACGTCGGTTTCGAGATGCTTCTCGCAGCGTCCTACGTGCTGCTCACGCTCGGCGCAACGGCCGAACGCATCCGGGCGGGGGCGACGTACATCGTCGTCTCGCTCGTGTCCTCTCTCGTCTTCCTCGCGGCGATCGGCCTCATCTTCGCCGCGACGGGCACCGTGAACATCGCGCAGCTCTCGGCCCGGCTCGACGCCCTGCCGCCGGACATCCAGCTCATTCTCCACATCGCGCTGCTCATCGGATTCGGCATCAAGGCGGCGGTGTTCCCGCTCGCGTTCTGGCTGCCGGACTCGTACCCGACCGCCCCGGCGCCGGTGACCGCGGTGTTCGCCGGTCTCCTCACGAAGGTCGGCATCTACGCGATCATCCGGACGGAGACCGTGCTGTTCTTCGCCTCGTCGTTGCGGGTTCCGCTGCTCGTCGTGGCACTCGCGACGATGATCTTCGGCATCCTCGGGGCCATCGCCCAGTCCGAGATCAAACGCATGCTCTCGTTCACCCTCATCTCGCACATCGGGTACATGCTCTTCGGCGTCGCCATGGGCACCGTCGACGGACTCACGGCGGCGATGGTCTACACCGTGCACCACATCGTCGTGCAGACGGCATTGTTCCTCGCGGTCGGACTCGTCGAGCAGCGGACCGGGACGACGTCGATCCGGCGCCTCGGTTCCCTCGTGTTCCTCGCCCCGGTGATCTCGCTGCTCTTCTTCGTTCCGGCGCTCAACCTCGCCGGGATCCCGCCGTTCTCCGGATTCATCGGCAAGATCGCGCTCTTCCAGGCCGGTGTCCACACAAGCGACTGGCTCATCTACGTGCTCATCGGCGGCGGCGCACTCACCTCGCTCCTCACCCTGTACGTCATCGGCAAGGCGTGGAACTTCGCCTTCTGGCGGGAGGCCGCGGAGGCCGAGGAACCCACCGAGGCGCTCGTCGCCGAGTCCGCCGAACGCAAGGAGGCCCTCCAGGCGGGCCGCACCTGGCGGACCGGCCTCAAGGTGCCGTGGCTCATGATGGTCCCGACCGTCGGCATGGTGCTCGTGAGCGTCGCGATCACGGTGTTCGCCAACCCCCTGTGGGGGTACGCCGCCCGCGCCGCCGAGAACATGCGCGGACCGAACACGTACATCACGCACGTGCTCGAACACGAGGGGGACACGAAGGGATGAGTCCGCAGACCGCGAAACTCCGCCGCGCCTCGAGCCGCCGTGCCCGCCGCAAGTCGCTGTGGCAGCAGGCGCTCCTCATGCTCGCGCTCGCGGCGCTCTGGGTGTTCCTCTGGGACACCGTGAGCGTGTTCTCCGTCCTCTCGGGCCTCGTCCTCGCCTTCGCGCTCACCCGGGTGTTCTACCTGCCCCCGGTCGAGCTCTCCGGCCGGTTCGACCCCCGATACGCGCTCGTCTTCGTCGGATGGTTCCTCTACCGCGTCGTCGTCGCGTCGTTCCAGGTGGCGTGGTCCGCGGTCCGGCCGCACGGCGTGGGCGCGGGATCCGTCATCGAGGTCGAGCTCCACACCCGTTCGGACCTCCTCATCACCCTCATCTCGCAGGTGACCGGACTCATCCCCGGCTCCGTCGTCCTCGAGGTCGACCGTGCCCGCTCGAACGTGTACATCCACGTGCTCGACGCCGCCGAGGACCGGGAGATCGACGCCGCCCGACAGGAGATGGCGACGATCGAGTACCTCCTCATCCGCGCGATGGGGTCACCGCACGACATCGCGATCCTCAACGAGTACCGCCGCGGCAAGGGTCTGCCGCCGGTCCTCGAACGCAAGGACGCCGCCGCTCGCGCGCGGGCCGCCGGAGCGGGCGAACGCAACACCTCCGCGGGGAACCCGAGCGACTCCACGCCGGCCACAACGGACCAGGACACGGCATCCGCACCCGAGGAGCGACGCCCATGAGCGACCTCACGACTCTCATCGACCCTGCGATCGCCCGGATCGCGGTGCCCGTGCTCGCGGTGCTGTTCGCCGCCTCCGCGGTCCTCGCCGTGGTGAAGATCGTCCGCGGTCCGTCGATCCTCGACCGGATGATCGGGTCCGACGTCCTCCTCGCGACACTCATGTGCGGGATGGGCGCGTTCATGGCATTCACCGGACGCAGCGATCTCCTCGTCATCGTGCTCGTTCTCTCCTCGATGGGCTTCATCGGGTCCGTGAGCGTCTCCCGGTACGTCTCCCGCGGGGAGGCCCGCGGGGGCGCGGTCCTCGGGGCCCCGTCCCGCCACGCCCGAGGCGCCACGGGCTCCGGAGAGCGGGGCGCCTCGGCCGGTGGGGACTCCGCGGGCGGCAGTGCCGCCGGTGCCGGCTCCGCCGAGGGCGCCTCGGGTCGGAGCGACATCGACTGGGTGCGGGACACGATGGCGGTGGCGGGCACCCCGTCCACCGAGCAGGTACCGGAGGTCGCCGGCACCATGACCGCGGACGACGTCCTCGCGATCGTGCGGCGGGCCGGAGGGCAGGAGGAAGAAGGCACCGCCGACGACCCCACCGATCCCACCGAGCCCGGGGAGGAAACCCGATGATCGCCGACCTCGTCACCGTGGTGCTCCTGCTCCTCGGTTCCCTCCTGTCGATCGCCGGCGCGATCGGACTGTTCCGGTTCCCGGACCTGCTCAGCCGCCTCCACGCGGCGTCGAAACCGCAGCTGCTCGGTCTTCTCCTCGTCCTCGCGGGCGTCGCGGTGCAGATTCCTCATTGGGGACCGATCACGACGATGGGGCTCATCGTGGTGTTCCAGCTCATGACGACTCCGGTGGGCACCCACATGGTCGGCAGGGCGGGTTACCGGACCAAGCACCTGCGGCGTTCTATGCTGTACCGGGACGAACTCGCCGAAGCCGTGGCCCGTGCCGAAGCGCGTGTGGCCGCGGAACGTTCGCGCACGACCGATCACTGAGCCTGTGAGGACGGCCCGTCCGGATCGGACGGACCCTTTTTCCAGCAGAAGGACTCCACATGACAGCCCCCCAGTTCTCCTCCGACGACCGCCCGCTCGTGCTCGTGGCGGACGACGAGCCGGACGTGCTCGGCAGCGTCGTCCCGTTCCTCACGCGCTCGGGGTTCCGGGTGCTCAGCGCTCCGGACGGACAGCTGGCCCTCGACGAGATCCTCCGACACCGCCCCGACGCCTGTGTGCTCGACGTCCTCATGCCGGGACTCGACGGCCGTGCGGTCCTGCGGGCCCTGCGCCGGGAGGAGAACTGGGTCCCCGTCATCCTCCTCACCCAGGTCGGCGAGGCCGTCGAGCGTGCGATGGCGCTCGAGGAGGGCGCGGACGACTACCTCAACAAGCCCTTCGATCCGCACGAGCTCGTCGCCCGCATCCGCGCGGTGCTGCGACGCACCCGGGTCGACGGTCCGCCGTTGTCGAACGCCCCGGTCCTCGTGTCGACCTTCGGGCTGCAGGTCGACCGGGTGGGGCGCCGCGCGTGGCTCGGGCAGCGCGAACTCGTCATCACCCCGAAGGGCTTCACCCTCCTCGAGTACCTCATGGTGCACGCGGACGAACTCATCGAACGTCCCCGTCTGCTCGAGGTGCTGTGGGGCTTCGACGAGACGGTCGGCACCCGCGCCGTCGACTCGCGGATCGCGGAACTGCGGCGCGTGCTCGGTGAGGACGCCGCGAACCCCCGGTGGATCGGCACCGTGCAGGGGCGGGGCTACCGATTCGTCGCGGAGGTCAAGGGCGCCCACGAGATCAGTCGGTGATCGGACCCTCATGAATACTTTCCTCGTCCTCGAGTTCCGCATCTGGTTCCTCCTCGTCCTCCTCGTGGTCCTCGCCGGCCTCGGCTTCGGCGCGTGGTGGTACACCCGGAAGTGGATCGCCGAACGCGAGGCGCGGATCCGTGAACACGCGCGGGCCGATGCCGAGCGCGAGGCGATGACGCGCCGGAACCGGATGCTCATCCGCCTCGACCACGAACTCAAGAACCCGCTCACCGCCCTGCGGACCTCGGCGGCCACCGTTCGCGAACTCATCCGCGAGGACGCCCCGGACCCGGACGAGATCGCACCCGTCGTGCGGCAGATCGACATCTCCTCGCGCCGGGTGGCCCGTCTTCTCGCGGATCTGCGCAAGCTCGCGGACGTCGAGAGTCGGGACATCGAGTTCTCCCGCGTCGACCTCGACCGTCTCATCCACCAGGCCGTGGAGGACGCCCGGACCGCGCCGGGGGCCGAGGACCGGATGATCGTCGCGACCGTCGCCCGCGCCCCGTGGAAGCTCCCGGCCGTCGCCGGTGAGGAGGACCTGCTGCTCTCGGCGATCCTCAACCTCCTCGGCAACGCGATCAAGTACTCGAACGACACCGACGTCGTCGAACTGCGCGCGAACGAGCAGATCATCAACCAGCACCGCTGGGTCGTCGTCGAGGTCGCGGACACCGGCCAGGGCATCCCCGCCGACGAACAGGAGGCCGTCTGGGACGAGCTCTCCCGCGGCAAGAACGTCCGTCAGGTCGCCGGTTCCGGTATGGGTCTGTCGCTCGTGCGGTCGATCATCGCCCGCCACGGCGGCACCGTGGAGCTGTTCTCCCAGGAGGGCCAGGGCACCGCGGTGCGGATCCTGCTCCCCGTCCTCGCGGAGACGCAGAACCCGCAGGTGGACCCCTATCGCGGCGGCGTCGCCGCCGGGGACATCGCCCAGTCGAGTCCCGTCCAGCCCTTCCAGGACCCCACCGGGGCCCATCGCCGAGGCGCCACGCCCCCACCGCAGGCCGGCACCGACCAGCCGGGACCGTACGTCCCCGGTGGCGGTTTCGTCCCGCCGCTCGCACACGCCCCGGAACCGGGTCAGATCCTCGGGACGCCGCGGCGCACCTCGCGCCGGCGCCTCCAGAGCGTCGACGGGGAACTCCTCGACACGACGACCGGTGAGGCCTTCGGCGAACCCGGACGGCAGGGTTCCGGACCCGTGCCGTTCGATTCCGGCCCCTATCAGGCGTTCAAGCCGCCGCAGAACCAGCCGGGCCGGCCTCAGCAGGGGCAGCCGGAGCACGGGCAGGGCGCCGGTCCGGCCCGGGGTTCCGGTCCTGGCCGGGGTCAGGATTCGCCGGCCGGACAGCCGCCGCGGAACCCCGGCACCAGGGGTTCCGGACCGGCGCCCCAGGGTCCGGTCCCGGCACGTCCTCCGATGCCTCCGCAGCAGGACCCCCGATCCCCCGGAGGCGGGCGGTGACGCGGGGTCGGACTCCCGTGCGTGGACGGACTCCGGTACGGGGTCGGACTCCGTGGCAGGGACGGACGGTGCTGCGGGGACTCGCGTGCGCCTCGGCCGCGGCCGTGGTCCTCGGACTCACCGGCTGCGGGCTCGTGAACGCGCGGACCGCCGACGGCGGTGGCGGTCCGATGACCGTCGGATGGCAGCCGACCGCAGGCCCACCCCCGGCCACCCCGACGGAGGACCCGGCGCCGGAGGGTTACCGGGCGGAGACTGTCTCCTTCGGCGGCGGATGCCCGCTCACGGTCGACCTCCTCGTCCCGGAGTCCTACGAGGCGCTCAAGCCCTACTCGGACTCCAACCGGTCCTTCGGACACCCGGACGAGACGGACGGTTCCTCGAAGGCGATCGAGCTGTACTGCTCGGAGGCCTATGCGGACACCGCCTCGGAATCGGTGCAGGCGAAGGAGAAGTACGGCTGGGAGTCCTCGTCGACGGTGCGGGCGCAGCGGAAGGCGAACCTCGGGCCGGGGTACTACTGGGCGTACCAGATCGACCTCGCGGACACGGAGATCTACGCCGGCCTCGAACCCACGTCGGCCTTCTGCATCAATTACGCGCTCGGCGCCGAGGGCAAGCTGTGGGACCTCGAGTACTGCGCGTTCCACTACACCGCGGACACGGAATCGCAGCACGAACTCGCCACCGCGGCCGCGCACGTGAGTGTCGACGGGCACCCGATCGTCGCCCCGGAGTGGGACCTGGACTGACGCTCCGGAGTGGGACCTGGGCTGACCGGCGCGCTGCTCACATGCGCACGGTCCTCACATGCGCACGGTCCTCACATGCGCAGCCAGGTGTCCTTCGTGTCCTTCACCATGCAGCCGTGGGATTCGGCATCCGTGAACCAGCCGACGGGCGGTCCCTGTTCGGTGACGGTGGCGTCGCGGAGGACGATGACGTCGAAGTTGAGGGCGAGGGCCGCCATCGCGGTGTCCTTCACCGCCCACTGGGCGTCCACGCCGCCGATGACGATGCGATCGACCCCGAGGTCGTGCAGACCCGGGGCGAGATCGTCGATGCCGTCGAACGCGTCCGAGGTGGGGGAGACGAGGCCGAGTTCCTCCTCGTCGACGACGAACACGCTCTCCGGCTGGTCCTCCGGCCCGGCGTCCTTCACGGGTGCGGAGACGAAGACGAGCACGCCCCCGGTGGTGCGGGCGCGCATGACGATGTCACCGAGCTGTTCCGTGACCTCTGCGGTCGCCGGTCTCGACGTTTCGGTGTTCATCACGAGCAGTGCGTCCATGCGTCTAGCATCTCATGAGCAGGCATTCCCTCCTGTGCGTGCATGCACCGCACCCCCTCGAAAGGATCCCCATGACGACCGCCGCGTTCCGCTCCGCACTCTCTGCCGGTGACCTCACTCTCGGCACCTTCGTTCTCGAGTTCGCGAGCCCCGGGATCGGGAGTATCGCCGCGGGTGCGGGAGCGGACTGGATCCTCTACGACCTCGAGCACACCGGGTGGTCGACGGACCGGGTGGCCGCCTCGATCGCGGTGTCCCGGCGCGAGGAGATCGCGACGTTCGTCCGTGTCGCCGGTCCCGCGCAGCACCTCGTGTCCGGGGCGCTCGACGCCGGGGCCGAGGGCATCATGATGCCGTACGTGAACTCCGCGGAGCAGGCGGCACAGATCGTCTCGTGGATGAAGTACCCGCCGATGGGCATCCGCGGTTCCGCGTTCGGGATCGCGCACGATCTGTACCGCAGCGGCGACCCCGCGGGGAAGCAGGCAGCGGCGAACGCCTCGACCGTGTTCCTCCCGCAGATCGAGACCCCCGAGGCGGTCGCGGCCGCCCACGACATCGCCGCCGTGGACGGGGTCGACGTCCTCTTCGTCGGTCCCTTCGACCTCAGCACGAATCTCGGTGCACCCGGGGACTTCACGACGCCGGAGTTCCGTGCCGCACTCACCACCGTCGCGGAGGCGGCACGGGCCCACGGCAAGGCGGCGGGCATCTTCTCAGGCTCGCCGGCGCTCTCCGCGCTCGCGGTGGAACTCGGGTACCGCGTCGTCTCCCACACCGGTGACGTCGCGATCTTCCAGCAGGCGCTGCGGACCGGACTCGCCGACATCCGCGCGCTCCTCGGCTGACCGGTGGCAGTACTGCGCTGAGGTCGACGACCTTCATGTCGCGATGGGTTGTGGTCGTCGACCTTCATGTCGCGATGGGTTGTGGTCGTCGACCTTCATGTCGCGATGGGTTGCTGGGTTTCGGTGAAACGGCACATTCGATTGGGACCTGAACGCCGCAGCCCGCTAGGAATCGCGATCTCGATGCGGGCTCGGAGGTCCCGGTCGTCTCGGAGGTCTGTGTCATCTCGAGGGTCTCGGTGGGCTCGAGGGGCCGGAGTTGATCCGAGAGACCGGGATCGATCCGAGGGACCGGCTTCGGGCGTGCCGATTCCCGGTGTCTGTGCCAAAGAACGGTCTCCCGGCCGAATACCGGTCCCTCGCTGACGGCGACTGCGGCGGGAACGGGCCGTCGAGTGTGTGATCGCCTGCGATTATCGACTTTCAGTGTGCGATTGGGTGCGGTCGACAACCTTCATGTCGCGATGGGTGCGGTCGACAACCTTCATGTCGCGATGGGTTGCTGGGTTTCGGCGAGATCGCGCATTCGATTGCGACGTGAACGCCGCGGCAGCAGGGAATCGCGATCTCGGCGCACGGGCCGCTCGGAATCGCGATCTCGGCGCGGTCGGTCGTCTCGGAGGCCTCGGGCATCTCAGCCTGCTCAAGGTGAATGCGGGTCAAAGGCCAGAATGTGTGTACAGGATGGCCCGCTTGCCCAGTAACCCGTAGGGCAAAACCCCTCCGAACATGCCCTGTGAGCATGTTCAGTGCGAGATCCTCGAAATCAACCCCGTCGTGATGTACGTACTGGCACGCCGGAAGTTGCCCCTCGAACCGCCTCAACCCCGTGGTTCCGACGAGGTACGCGCCGGCCCGACCGTCACCCACGGCAGCGGTGTCGATCGCGCGAAGCCGCTTCGACCACCTCAGGTCGCAATCGGGTGCGGTTGCCGCTGTCGAGGTCGCGATCGGTGGTGGAATTTCCGCGAAAACATGCAGACGATCGCGATCTCAACGGGCCCACCACAGGGAATCGCGATCTCGATGCACGGCCCGTCTCACGCGCGCACGAGGAATGCGAAGACCTACCGGGCCGCCTCTGACGGCATCCCCCTATCAGCTGAGCGATCTGGCACGATCCAGCGGCCCGGATTCGTGCCGAAATGCGCAGCTGATTCCGGAATCGTGCCAAAGTGCGCAGCTGATTCCCTCCGCCGGCGAGCACATGGGGAAACGATGCGGAATTCGGTCGGGAGGACGGCAGCGGCGTCCGGAAAGGATGGGGCGGCCGGACTCGGTGACACACCCGGGCTGTACACACATTTTGGCCTTTAACCCGTGAATGCGCGGAAGGCCCGTCACGAGGATGCAGCTCGTGACGGGCCTTCGGCGGAATCAGGGGTGGGGGAGAGCTTCGTCCCGGATCCGGATCCCCCGGGGGTGTTTCTGCGAAAGAGGTGGGGGATCCGGATCGGAACATGACATCCGTGGCGCTCTCACCTGCCACACCGGTGATTCTACACAACGTAGAAATCGTGTCCACCGGGTCTGCGGGATGTGAGGGGAAGCACAGTTCCACCCGCAGGACGTGCCGGCCATGGAAACCGGGAATCGCCTGCACCGACCCGATGCCACCTGAACCAACGGCGCTGTACGAACGGCCCCGCGCAGACGTCCTGCGCAGGGCCGTTCGTGCCGGTGGGGACTCACTGCCGGTGGGGACTTGCTGCCGGTAGGGGCTCGGTGCCGTACGGGTCCCGGAGATCGGAGCCCTCCGGAACCGGGACGACATCACCGGACGCGAGGTCGGAAGAGGTCAGGCGAGGGCGCCGGCCTTCCAGTCCTCGACGAACTGCTGGTTCTCGGAGACCCACTGCTCGACCGCGGCGTCGTTGTCGCCGCCACCGAAGTTCTCCTCCGAGAACATGATGTTCTCGAGGCTCGAGAGGTTCTCGTCGTCGATCACGAGGTTCTTGAGCAGCTGCGAGACGCGCGGGTTCTCCTCGGTGAAGCCGGTGCGGGAGAAGTTGTAGATGATCTCGGCGTCACCCATCGCACCCTCCGGGTCCTCGAGGTCGCGGACCGGGAATGCGTCGTAGGCCCAGTGCGGACGCCACAGGGTGACGGCGATGTTCTCACCGGCGTCGGTCGCGGTGCCGAGCTCCGCGAGCATCGCCGGGGTCGAGGAGACGACGAACTCGTAGTCCTCGAGGCCGTAGGTCGGGATCGCCGCCTCCTGCGTGGTCTTCGTGAGGCCCGCGCCGGCCTCGATGCCGACGATGCGGTTGCCGTACTCGTCGCCCATCGTCGCGAGGTCCGCGATCGACTGCGCCGGCGAGTCCTCGTTCACCGCGATGGTGAGCTTGGCGTTGTCGTACCAGCAGCCCTGTGCTTCCATGTCGGCCGCGTACTGCTCGATGTAGTCGGCGTGCGTGAGCGGCAGCCAGGTGTCCATGAGGAAGTCGATGTCGCCGTTCGCGACGCCCGTGTAGCCGGGAGCGGCGTCGAAGGCCTGGATGTCGACGGTGTAGCCGTCCTCCTCGAGGACGTACTTCATGAGGTGCGCGGCGGCGAAGGACTCGTCCCAGCCGTTGAACGCGCCGATGGTGATGTCCTGGTCCTGATCGGCGGACGCCTCGAGGGAGGCGACATCGGTCGACTCCGCACCGGGGGTGCAGTTCGACCAGTCGGTACCCGAGGCGGCCTCGGTCTCCGCGCCGCCGGCCTCGGTGCCGCCGCCGGCCTCGGTGCCGCCGCCGGAGTTCGAGACGCCGCAGGCGGTGAGGGTGAGGACGGAAGCGGCGAGAACGCCGCCGAGTGCGGTGAGCTTCGTCTTCTTCATGAGCATGTCTCCTGTTGCGATGGGTTGGGTGTCGTTTCGATGGAAAGGGTTCGGAAGTCCCGGGGCTCCGGCCCCGGGTTCGGAGCCACCCCGCCGAGGCGCCTCGGCGGGGGTGGATCACGCCTTTTTCGCCCGGGCGATCGGGGTGCGGTTGCCGAGCGCCGCGGTGATCCGGTCGAGGAAGATCGCGATGATGACGACCGAGAGACCGGACTCGACGCCGAGCGGCACGTTGAGCGAGCTGATCGAGGACGTCACGGCACCGCCGAGGCCCTGCGCGCCGACCATGCCCGCGAGGACGACCATGGAGAGGGCGAGCATGATGACCTGGTTGATGCCGGCCATGATCGTCGGCATCGCGAGCGGCAGCTGGATCCGCGTGAGGATGTGCCCGGGGGTCGCACCGAAGGCCTGTCCGGCCTCGACGACCTCCGCGTCGACCTGGCGGATCGCCAGTTCCGTGAAACGGACGCCCGGGGGGAGCGAGAAGATGAGCGTCGCGATGATGCCCGGCACGACACCGATGCTGAAGAGCACGATGATCGGCACGAGGTACGCGAGCGCCGGCATCGACTGCATGAAGTCGAGGACGGGGCGGACGATCGCGGAGAACGCGTTCGACTTCGCGGCGAGGATACCGAGCGGGATCGCGATGATGAGCGCGATGATGACCGCGACGAGCACGAGGGACAGCGTCGACATCGCGTTCGACCACTGGTCGAAGGCGCGGATGAGGTAAAAGCCGATGACGGTGAACACCGCGAGCCTCCACCCCGAGGCGAGCCACGCGAGCGCCGCGAACACGACGATCATCACGAGGTAGATCGGGGACGAGAGCACCATCTCGAAGAAGGAGTACATCCCGCCGAGCACGAACCCGATGAGGTCGAGCACGGGAGCGAAGACGGCCTTGAACCAGTCGAGGAGGTCGGAGATCCAGTCGCCGACGGGGATCCTGGGATTGAGGATGCTGTTCATGGATCAGGCCTCCTTCGAGCCGGCGGATGCGGAGTCGCCGTCGGACGTGCCGTCGGCGGAGGGTGCGAGGGTGCCGGGTGCCGCGGGCGCCTCGGCGGGGGAGGGGGATTCCCCGGAGGTGTCGCCGGTGGCGGCGGTGGAGGCCATCGACCCGAGGAGGTCGTCCTGGGTGACGACGCCGACGATCGTGTCGTCCGCGCCGACGACCGCGAGCGAACCGCCGGCCTCGACGCTCGGTGCGAAGAGTTCGGCGACCGGGGTGTCCTCCGCGACGAGCGGCATGCTGCCGGTGTCCGCCGAGGCGCCGACCGGCTCCATGATCGACCCGGCGGTGAGCACACGGGAGCGGTCGACGTCCTTGACGAAGTCGGCCACGTAGTCGTCGGCCGGGGTCGTGAGGATCTCCTCCGAAGTACCGATCTGCACCATGCGCCCGTCCCGCATCACCGCGATGCGGTCGCCGAGGTACATCGCCTCGTTGAGGTCGTGGGTGATGAAGACGATCGTCTTGCCGAGGGTCTTCTGGAGTTCGAGGAGCTGGTCCTGCATCTCCGAGCGGATGAGCGGGTCGAGCGCGGAGAAGGCCTCGTCCATGAGGAGGACGTCGGTCTCCGCGGCGAGGGCGCGGGCGAGGCCCACGCGCTGCTGCATGCCGCCGGAGAGCTGGCTCGGGTACTTGTCGCCCCACCCACCGAGGCCCACGGTGTCGAGCCAGGTGTCCGCGCGTTCGAGGCGTTCGGCCTTCGCGACGCCCTGGATCTCGAGGCCGTACGCGGCGTTCTCGCGGACGGTCCGGTGCGGCAGGAGGGCGAAGTGCTGGAACACCATGGAGATGTGCTCGCGGCGGACCTTGCGGAGGCGGGCCGGGCTCATGTGGGAGATGTCGTTGCCGGCGATCTCGACGGTGCCCGCCGAGGGGGTCCACAGGCCGTTGATCATCCGGATGAGGGTGGACTTGCCGGAGCCGGAGAGCCCCATGACGACGAAGATCTCTCCCGTGTCGACCTCGAAGCTCGCGTCGATGACGGCGGCGGTGCCGAGGTGGGCGAGATCCTTGCGGTCGGCGCCCTGCTCGAGGCGGGTGATGACCTCCTTCTCCCGCCTGCCGAAGACCTTGTAGACATGTGAGGCTCGTACTACAGCCACGAAGGGCCCTTTCGTCCGGTGACATGGGCTCCACGGGGAGTGCAGCCGTCGTGCGCATGACTCGGATCCGTCGGACCTGCAGGCAGGATCCGGGCACGCGCGACGAACGGCACCCACTCGCTCACGGAGTCCCCCGAGGGGAGGCTCCGCACGGAGCAACGACCACACCAACCCAGTAACGACAAGACGCGAAGAGAAGCTCGGCCGGGCTTCTTCTGCAGTCGGTGACTCGAATGGGCCGGCACGGCCGAACTCCTCCACCGTACGCGTCGTGTGCCCTCCGCCTCGGGTGCGAGGAGCGGTTCCGGCGCGTGAACGGGGAGGGTCCGCGGTCCCCCTCCCCGGTTTTCTCGCACCCTCACCTGGGGAAACGTCAATTAGTTGAATAGTTGTCGAAATGTGATGTACGACTGTTCAGGGCCTTTGAAGGATTGCGACGAGCGCCTCATTCAGGCCGCATTCCGAACGGTTTCCCTGTGGTGCGCCTCACGAACGTCGTGCGAGTGACGGACGTCCTTCCGCCTCCTCGACCCACGCCTCTACTCTGGTGCAATGAAGTCCTTGCCTTTTGCGCCCACGGACCGGTTCCCGGCCGTCATCGCGCCGCTCACGGACCCCGATGTGCCCACGCTCGTCGAGCACGCACTGCGCGCAGCGGAGACCCCCGGCGTCGACGTCCTCGAATGGCGGGTCGACACCCTCCAGGCGTTCCTCGACGCCGACCACACGCTCGACACCCACGAACTCGAACCCGTCCGGGCTGCGGTCACCGAGGCCGTCGAGACCTTCCGCGAGCGCGTGAGCGAACGCTTCCCCGTGCTCGTCACCGTCCGGACGAAGGCCGAGGGCGGCAGTGCAGACCTCACGGACGCCGCGTACGCCCAGCTCATCGACCACCTCGTGTCCTTCGCCCCCGTCGCCGTCGACATCGAATGGCAGCGGTCCGGCTCGCAGGCCCTCATCAAGCGCGCCAAGGACGCCGGGGTGTGCGCTCTCGCCTCGTTCCACGACTTCGAGAAGACGCCGCCGGCGGAGTACCTCTACTCCATGATGCAGAAGATGGAACGCGACGGTGCCGACGTCGCGAAGATCGCCGTCATGCCGCAGAACCGCACGGACGTCCTCGAGGTGCTCTCGGTCGCCGACCGCGCGCAGAGCAAGCTCACCGTCCCCGTCATCACGATCTCCATGGGTGCACTCGGCAAGGCCACGCGCCTCGTCGGCTCCGAGTTCGGCTCCGCCGCCACCTGGGCCGCCGTCGGTGCGCTCTCCGCGCCCGGGCAGCTCACGGTGCCCCAGGTCCTCGCGACCCTCGAGGCACTCGGCGACGCCTGATTCTTTCGCCGAGGCGTCGAGATCGCGATCCTCGGAGGTCGCGCTCGTCGAAATCGCGATCGACTGCTGAGTTTTCGCGAATTCCGGCATTCAATCGCGACTTCAACGGCTGCGGCGCAGCCTATTGCGATCTCGACTCCGCCCCCCCACGACAACGGCCGAGGCGCCCCTCACCTTCGAAGGTGAGGGGCGCCTCGGCCGTTGTGCTGGGTGAGCGTCTGCCTCAGACGCCGGCGGGCTCCGGCTCGCTCGCCGCCGGACCCGAACCGCCCTGACCGCGACGGACACCCGCGAGGAGCATCTGTGCGACGTCGAGGACCTCGATGCCCTCGGAGGCGTTGCCCTCGGACTGTTCGGCGGTGAGGCCGTCCGAGAGCATCACGCGGCAGAAGGGGCAGCCGACCGCGATCTGCTCGGCGCCGGTCGCCACGGCCTCCTTCGTGCGGTTGACGTTGATGCGGGACCCGATGGTCTCCTCCATCCACATGCGGGCACCACCGGCACCACAGCAGAAGGAGCGTTCCTGGGAGCGCTCCATCTCCCGGTACTCGACGTTCGGCAGCGAGTTGATGAGCTCGCGCGGCGGCGTGTAGATGCCGTTGTGACGACCGAGGTAGCAGGGGTCGTGGTACGTGACCGGGGTCTGCACCTTCTCACCGGCGGCCGGGGCGACCGGGGTGAGGCGCTTCTCGCGGACGAGCTTGTTGAGCAACTGCGTGTGGTGGACGACCTCGAAGTTGCCGCCCATCTGCGGGTACTCGTTCGCGATCGTGTTGAAGCAGTGCGCACAGGTGACGACGATCTTGCGCGCCTTCATCTCGTTGAGGACCTCGATGTTGGCCTGGGCCAGCATCTGGAAGAGGAACTCGTTGCCGGCGCGGCGGGCCGGGTCACCGGTGCAGGACTCGCCGTCGCCGAGGACGGCGAAGTCGACACCCGCGGTGTGGAGGAGTTCGGCCACGGCGGCCGAGGTCTTCATCGCACGGTCCTCGAAGGCGCCGGCGCAACCGACCCAGAAGAGGTACTCGGTCTCGCCGAGGTCCTCGATGTCGGCACCGACCTGCTTGATCTCGAAATCGAGGTCCTTCGCCCACTGCATGCGCTTCTTCTGCGACATGCCCCAGGGGTTCTGCTTGTTCTCGAGGTTCTTGAACAGGCCACCGAGCTCGGTCGGGAACGCCGACTCGATGAGGACCTGGTAACGGCGCATGTCGACGAAGTGGTCGACGTGCTCGATGTCGACCGGGCACTGCTCGACGCAGGCACCGCAGGTGGTGCAGGACCACAGGGCATCGGGGTCGATGACACCGAGCTCGGCGAGTTCCTCGACGTCCTGCGCGCCGACGAGCGGGCGGACGGCCTCGGCCTGGGCGGCCTCGGAGAGGGTGCCGAGGAGGTCGATGTTCGAGTGCGGGTCGGTGATGGACTCGTACTCGTCCATCTCCTTCTGCCACGCCTTCTTCGCCTTCTTGTCGGCGTCCTCCGGCAGCGGCGCCGGCGGGGTCGCCTCGGCCTTCGCGGCCTGGGCGGCCTGCAGCCACGGTGCCTTCGCATGCGCGTGGTTGCGGAGGTTCATCATCATGAGCTTGGGGCTCAGCGGCTTCTCGGTGTTCCAGGCCGGGCACTGCGACTGGCAGCGGCCGCACTCGGTGCAGGTCGAGAAGTCGAGGAGGCCCTTCCAGGTGAAGTCCTCGATCTTGCCGACGCCCATGGACAGGTCCTCGTCCATGTCCTCCATCGCCGTGAAGTCGATGACCTCGCCCTTGTTCGTCATCGGCTGCAGGGCACCGAGCGAGGTGCGACCCTCGGGGTGACGCTTGAACCAGATGTTGAAGAACGCGAGGAAGCGGTGCCACGCGACACCCATCGTCGCGTTGAGGGCGACCGTCACCATCCATGCGTAGGAGATGAGGATCTTGAGGAGCGCGACGGCGATGATGAGGCCCTCGAGACCGCCCTCGGGGATACCCGAGAACAGTTCGCCCAACCAGAAGGTGAGCGGGAAGTGGAGGCCGAGCATCGGCTCGCCGTGCTGCTTGAGGAGCGCGTACTCGAAGCCGCGGAGCAGGGTGATGCAGGCGGCGACGCCGAGGATCGTGAACTCGACGTAGTACGCCTGCCAGAAGGTCGAACCGTAGAAGCGGGAGTAGCGGCCCTTCTGGGCGGGCTTGTTCCGCTGGCGGATCACCATGAGCACGATGATGCCGATGAGGCCGGTGACCGCGAAGAACTCGGTGATCCACTCGTACGGGAAGAACGTGCCGATGATCGGCAACACTGCGTGCGGATCGAACAGCTGCATGGTCGCTTGGGCGAGCGTGAGCACGAGGACACCGAAGGAGATCATGGTGAACCAGTGCGCGATCGCGACGATCGGCAGGCGGGCCATGCGGGTGTGTCCGAGGAACTCACGGATGAGGGTCATGGTGCGCGCGCCGGCTTCGGAGGTGCGTTCACCCTTGACCGTCGGTGCGCCGAGTCTGAAGAACCCGACGAACCTCGTGATCTGCATGATGAACATGCTCCAGCCGACGATGGTCGCGGCGACACCGATGACGATCGCGACGATCTGCAGGGCATTCATAACGAAGGCCTCCCATAGGGCCCCGGGGCAGCGGGGCGTCCGACAACGAACGGCGCACGGGCGCCCCGCACGCTTTCGGTTCATGGTAGACCGGGCCTGAACGTTTGTTAAAAGTCCGGTCCGAACACGCCGTCCGACGTGGGTTTTCCGGTCCTCGGACGGTATTTAGGGCAGTTTCCGGTGGGCAAAAGAACGGCCGGGGCACGAGGCCCCGGCCGACGCGATGCGCTCCGGCGCGTTACTTCTTCAGATTCGAGATCGACGGGGTGGCGCGGAGACTCTTCGGCAGCGCCTTCTCACCGAACTTGTTGCGGACCGTCCGGACCGCGAACCGCTGGACGACGAGCTGGGCGACGGCGATGCCGACACCGGAGACCACGGTCCAGGCGAGCGCCTCGCCGAGGCCGACCTCGTCGTCGTGGGTGTTGAGGGGGACGGGCTTGTGGGTGCTCTTCTCCCACACGATGCCGATGGCCTTGCGTGCAGCGAATGCGGCGATCGCGCCGCCGCCGACGCCGAGGACCTTCCATGCGAGCGGACCCATGTGCTTCTCCTTCGAGGTAGGCGGTGCGTACTCCTGGTTCCGACTCTAGTGCGTCGACGTCCGCGTGCGTACCCGTGGCGGGGTCCCGGTCACCCCCACCGGTCGACGATCCGCTCGAGGATCCCGCGTGCCGCGGCCGTGCCGTCCTCGTCCCGGATCCCCGCGGCGACCTCGCCCGCCCGGCGGGCGTACGCCGGGGTGCCGACCAGTTGCCCGAGGTGCGCGGCGAGCGACCGGCCGAGGCGCCTCGGAGGTACCGGCTCCGGGCCGACTCCCAGCTCGTGGAGGCGGGCACCCCAGAAGGGCTGGTCGCCGAGGAACGGCACCACCTGGGTGGGCCGGCCGGCGCGCAGGCCGGCGGCGACCGAGCCGGCACCGCCGTGATGGACGACCGCGACGCAGTGCGGGAACAGGGCGTCGTGGGGTGCGCCCTCGATCACGAGCACGCGGGGGTCCGCTGCAGCGCCGGGGGTGATCCCACCCCAGCCGGTGGCGACGATGCCCCGCAGGCCCGTACGCTCGAGGGCCTCGAGGACGGCGGCGCGGCGGTCCTCGGCGCCCTTCCCGAATCCCATCGAACCGAAGCCGATGTACACGGGAGGTTCGTCGGCCTCGAGGAAGTCGGTGATGTCGCGGGAGAGGACGGCGTCCGCGGGGGAGTCGAGGAACCAGTACCCGGTGACATGCGCGGTCGAGGGGTAGTCGGGCGGGACCGGGAGGACGTGGCGGCTGTACGGGTAGAGGACGTCGACGGGGGAGCCGTCGGGGTTCACGAGGGGATCCTGCAGACGACCGACCCGTCCGTCGAGTCCGATCCGCTGCCGGAAGTCGCTCAGCATGTCCGCGTACAGCGCATTGCCCAGGCGGTTCGCACGGTACGAGGCGCGGTTCCCCACCCGGCCGAAGGAGGCACCGCCGAAGAACGGAGCAGGGTACGCGGTCGTCGGGGTGTAGAAGGGCAGCGGGATCGAGAGGACCGCGGGGATGCCGAGACGTTCGGCGATGTGCGGGGCGCCCTGGCACTTCGAGTGGTACACGATGACGTCCGGTTCGCACTGCGCGGCCCGCCACGTCTCCTCGAGGTGGTCCTTCATCGCCGCACGCATGAGCGACATCGTGCGAAGGCCGTCGCGCGCGCCGGACAGATCGGGCATGACGTCCCGGAGGAGGCCGAGCATGTGCGTGCCCGCAGGAGCGACCGTGATGGCTCCGGGCCCGGGAGCGCGGGGACCCGCGGGAGCGGACGGGTTCTCCGGGGTGCGCAGATCCGCGGGGACGAGGTCGGTGAGCTGCTCGGGGATCGCGAGGACGACCTCGTGACC
The DNA here is from genome assembly GCF_039529845.1 of Brevibacterium samyangense. Classification (NCBI taxonomy): domain Bacteria; kingdom Bacillati; phylum Actinomycetota; class Actinomycetes; order Micrococcales; family Brevibacteriaceae; genus Brevibacterium; species Brevibacterium samyangense. The sequence goes on from NZ_BAAANO010000010.1 coordinate 48,081, forward strand.
GGCGCGGGCGAGTTCCACCGCGAGGGCGGCATAGGGCTGGATGTCACCGCGGGTGCCGAAGGTCATGAGCAGCGCTCTCATGGTGCGAGCCTAGGCGTGTCCCGGCGGGTCGGAAAGGGTTCGCCCGGTCCACCCCTGCATCGAGTGGACCGGGCGAACGGTCTGTGGGTGAGGACGCCGCGTACGCGGATCCGACGTCACGGGTGTCGGACCGGCGGAATCGGCGTTCCCTCAGGGATTCGTGAGGATCCAGTCGTTCATCCGGGCGGTGAGCTCGGAGTCGACGGCGATGTCCGTGCCGTCCACCGCGGTGATCGGCACGGCCGCGCGGACGGAGGACACGAGCCATGCGCCGTCGGCGTTCTTGAGGTCCTCGAGGCGGAGGTCGCCGTACGAGGTGAGGAGGCCCGCCTCGGCGGCGTGGGCGAACACGGTGCGCTGAGTGGTGCCGTGGAGGATTCCCGCCTTCGGGTCCGGGGTCACGAGTTCCTCACCGCGGCGGATCACGAGGTTCGAGGTCGGTCCCTCGAGGAGGATGCCGTCGTGGGAGACGAAGAGGGCGTCGTCCGCACCCTGCGCGGCGGCGTAGCGACCGGCGGCCTGGTTCGTCGCGTAGGACAGGGTCTTCGCCCCGATGAGGAGCCACGGCGCGGATTCGCCGAGGTACGCGTCGTACCCCTTGTCGAGGGTGACGACGCGGATGCCGTTCACCTGCTGCTCGGCGTACTTCGGATCGAGCGGGATGGTGAGTGCCCAGGCGCTCGGGGTGTCGAGGCCCCGCGAGAGCGAGTACCGCACCGACAGGGCGGTGGCCTCGGGGTTCTTCGCGCGGAAGTCCTCGACGACGGCGTCGAGGGCGGCGTGGAAGAGGGTCTCGTCGGGCACGGGCAGCTCGAGGATCTCCGCGGAGTTCCGGAACCGGGCGAAGTGCGGGCCCTGCGCGTGGACCGCGTGCGTGCCGTCCGGGTGGAGCGTGATGAGCACGGTCTCGAAGATCCCGTCGCCGCGGTGCGGAGCGAGGTCGTCCACGCGCAGGTGCGCTGCGGTGGGGTCGGCGACCGCGAAGGTGCCGGCGGTGGGATCGATGAGGACCAGCGAGTTCTGCATGCGGACAGAATACGCCGGAAATCCCCAAAGGTGTGCCCTGCAGACCTTTACTCGTTCAGGAACCGGGAGGGCCGACGACGACGAGCGTGGTGAACACCACGACGACGAATGCCGCGAGCACGCCGGCGGTGAGCCAGACGTGGCCGAATGCCCACTGCACCGCCTTCTCGACGCCGCCGCGCGGGGCACGCCCGCCCGGGGCCAGCTGCCACGGCCCGTCGAGCTTCCCGGTGCGGGACGCCCACACGTCGAAGGGAATGGTCGTGAAGGGCAGGACGGCACTCGCGAGCCCGAGCAGCGTCACCCAGGGTCGCCACGCCTGCGAGATGCCGACGAGCAGGGTGACGACGAAGAACGCGAGGAACATGAATCCGTGGAGGCCGCCGCCGATCGACACGAGGACGTCGGTCGTCCGGGTGCCGTACTTGAGGATCATTCCGAGAATGAGGAGGGCCCACGTGATGGCCTCACCGATGGCGAAGATCGAGAAAAGTCGCTTGGGGGTCACCCGGAGAAGTATCCCGGACGACCCCCAGCGCCTTTCTCAGGAAGCCCTGCAGACATGCAGGCAGCGTTCAGGAACTCACTTCCCGGAGCCGGAGATCCTCACGTCCGCGGTGAGGACGTCGTGGCCGACCGTGACCTCGAGCGTGTAGTCACCCGGGAGCCCCTTCGCGGCGCGGGCGTCGAGCGACCCGACCCTGATCGTCGCGGCTCCGTCGTCCGCCACCGAACCGCTGCCGGACGCGGCCGCCTCGCCGGTCTTGGCGGCAATGAGCTCCCACGTGACCTCGGAGCCCGGCTGTGCGCCGGTGAGGGTCGCATCGATCCCGGAGAGCTTGAGCTCGGCGACCGAGAGGCGGTCCGAGGAGACGGCGAGAACCGGATCCGGATCGAAGGCGAGAGTCGACGCGGCGTGGGCCATGGCCGGGACGAAGATGTCGATCGCCTCCTCGTTCACGTGCGCGAGGGTGTCGTCGATCGTGTGGTAGTACCGGTCCTGCTGGACGCCGGCGACGCCGCCGAAGAGCGCGACCTGTTCCTCCGTCTTGATGTCGTCCGCACCGGAGAACAGGCCGGACACCGGGATCCCGTTGTCGATGAACGCCTGGTAGTCCGAACGACCCGAGAACTCGGTGCCGACGTGCGGCTGTCCGATGCCGTCGAAGTAGTCGGTGAAGACCGCTTCGAGCGCCGCAGAACCCTCCGGCACGTTCACGCCCTCGGGGATCGGGACGTCGGATCCGTCGGAGTCGAGGGTGCCGACCACGTAGTTCTCCGAACCGATCATGTCGAAGTTGAGGTACGCGGAGATCCGGCCGAGTTCGTCCTCGCTCAGGCCCGCGACGTACTCGGTCGACCCGACGAGGCCGACCTCCTCCGCGCCCCAGAAGCCCAGGCGCACACGGTTGTCGACGGGCTCACCGGCTCCGGCGATGCCCTCGGCGACCGCGAGGAGACCGGCGACGCCCGAGGCGTTGTCGTTGACCCCGGGGCCCTCGGGGACACCGTCGAGGTGCGCGCCGAGCATCTGCACGTCCTCCGGATCACCCTCCTTCGTCTCCGCGAGGACGTTCCACGTCTCCACCGTGCGGTACGTCGACTCCACCGTGAGATCGGCGGTGAGCCCGGCGTCGCCGGCGGCGAGGATCTGCTCGAGGAGGGCGTCGCCCTCGGCCATCTGCAGCCCGGCGGAGGGAGCGTTCCCCTCGATCCGGTCGCCCGCGGTCGCATTGAGCGGGCCCTCCTCGTTGTTCGCGATGAGGACGGCGGCGGCACCGGCGGCGGTCGCGTTCGTGATCTTGTCGCCGAACGCACAGACCCCGCGCTCGAGCAGGACGATGGTGCCCGCCTGGGCGGCGGTGAAGTCCTCCGGGGTGCAGCCGAGCTCGGGCCCGGCGCCGTCCCCGTACGCCTCGTCCGCGGGGACGGTGACGGGGACGCCCGTGAGCGGCTCCGACGTGCCCTCGCCGTTCGAGATCCCCTCGAGCGTCGTGAATGCGGTGCCGTCGACAGTGAGCGAAAGAGTCCCGAACTCCTGCGTGTCGACGGAGAACTCCTGGCGAGTGACGTCGAAGGCACCGGTGGCCTCGAGGGTGTCCTCGACATAGGTGGAAGCGGCTTCGTAACCGGGTGTCCCGAGTGCGCGGTAGCCGGAGTCGGCGTGCGCCTCGGAGATGGCGGCGAGTTCGGAGAGGTGGGCCATCGCGGCGTCGCCGGTGACACCGAGAGTGGAATCCGCCGGGGCCGCACTCGCCGGGGAGGCGACGAGGGCGGAGGCACCGGCGAGGGCGAGTGCGGTGGTGGCGGTGAGCGCGGCGGTGCGTGCCCGGGCCGCGGGGATGCGGTGCGCAGACATGGGAACCTTTCGTCCGATCGAGGGGTGGCCCGGTTCGCGGGGGAACCAGGACTCGTGGAGGAGGAACATGCTGTGATGGCAATCACATTGCGCACCACCCTAACCGAGTGCGCGGACACGGGAGCGGGAAGAGCACGTGGAGGTGCCGGGAGCCCGGAGACGATTCCGGAGTGGGTCCTGAGTCGTGTACTCCGGGGCATACTGGCAGCATGACGGCGATCACGGACGACGGCGCCACGGGCGCCGCTCATGCCCCCTTCCTCTCGACGGACGACCTCCACGCGCTGTTCGCGGAGCACACCCCGGAGCCCGAGGTGCTCGCGGAGAATGCGGCGACCGGCACCCGGGTGAGCGCCGGGTCGATCGGTGCGCTCGACGTCCTCCTCCTCGAGGCGCCCGGCGGCACCGTGTTCCTCTCCCGCTACGGCGCCCACGTCCTCACCTGGCGGCCCACGGATCGCGAGGACGCCCTCTTCCTGTCCGCGGAAGCGGCGCTCGACGGCAGTGACCCGATCCGCGGCGGGATCCCCGTGTGCTGGCCGTGGTTCAACCTGCGCGCGGACCCCAAGCACGGATGGGCGCGTCGGAACATCTGGGAACTCGACGCGACGGAGGCGAACGAGGCGAATGCCGCGGTGCGGTGCCGACTCGAGGTGAACGGCGCGGCCGCGACCCTGAGCGTGAGTGTCGACGACGGACTGTTCCTCGAACTCCGCCACGATGCGGATCCCGCGCCGGGCACCGGCGCGGCCGACGAGGTCACGGCCGCCCTCCACACCTACTTCCTCGTGGGCGACTACCGGCACACGACCGTGTACGGCATCCCCAACGGGGATCTCGACCCGCTCTTCGACCAGGCGATCGGCCCGCGGGTGTTCCCGGCGGACGGGATCGACACGGTCGGGTACCTCGGGATCCCCTTCGAGCGGGACCTCCAGGTCGTCGACGGCGCGGCCGGGGGCGCGGATGGGTCCGCGGGCGGCGGCAGTGCCGGCGCTCCCGCCCCCGGTACTCCCGGTGCCGGGACGGAGCGGTCGTGGCACATGGTGACGGACGCCTCGGACGTCGTCATGTGGAACCCGGCCGCCGGACTCGCGGACACCACCGCGACGGCGTTCGAGCGCTTCGTGTGTGTGGAGCCGGCACGCATCACCGAACCGATGGCGCCCGGCGACGTGCTGGGGTTGCGCCTCGAGGTCGGGTGAGGGGCGGCTTCTCCGGCGTCGACGCGCCTACCCGCGGATCCGCCCCGGATGGTCCGGGCGGGCGCGAGCGACCGTGTGCGACCTCACGTTCAATCAATTGCGCAAGTATTGAAGTCCCCGGGTCGCTTTCCTAGGCTTGAGGGGTGACGTCACGACCCGATTCCGCGCCCTCCGCCCCGCTCGTGCGGGAGCCGGCCCCGCATGCCCCGTCCGCAAAGCTCGTCCTGCGGTGGCAGCGGTACCTCGCGAACGAGGTGCTCGAGGAGAAGGTCTACCGTGCGCTCGCGCAGCGGAAGAAGGGGGACGAGAAGGAGATCCTCCTCGCCCTCGCGGACGCCGAGGCGCGCCACCAGGAGTACTGGCGCGCTCTCCTCGGGCCGGCGGCCGGGAAGAAGCGTCTGCCCGAGGCGAGCACTCTCGTTCTCGCGTTCCTCGGGCGGATGTTCGGCACCGTCTTCGTGCTCGCGCTCGCCCAGCAGAGCGAGACGCGCTCGCCCTACGACGCCGACGTCCATGCCTCGGCGGCCATGGCGGCGGACGAGAAGATCCATGCCGAGGTCGTCCGGGCGCTCTCCCAGCGTTCCCGGGCGCGCCTGTCCGGGAACTTCCGGGCCGCGGTCTTCGGGGCGAACGACGGACTCGTGTCCAACCTCGCTCTCGTCCTCGGTGTGGGCGCCGCCGGGATGGCGAGCGGCGCGATCCTCCTCACCGGGATCTCCGGACTGCTCGCGGGTGCGATGTCGATGGCGGCCGGTGAGTTCATCTCGGTGCGGTCCCAGCGTGAGCTCGTCGACTCCTCCCGCCCGGATCCCGAAGCACGCAGGGTGCTCGCCGATCTCGACATCGACGCGAACGAACTCGCGCTCGTCTTCCGGGCCCGTGGCATGCCGAAGGACGAGGCGGAGTCCACGGCCGTGGCCGCCCTGCGGGAGATCCACTCCTCCGATCGGAAGAAGCGCGAACGCGCGCGGTCGCTCTTCGGCCCCACCGCGTCCCGCGGTGCCGGCGAGTCCTCGGGCGAACCGGGGCACGAGGGTGACCACGCGGAACTCGGAACGGCACTCGGGGCAGCGTCGAGTTCCTTCTGCTTCTTCGCCTCGGGCGCGGTGATCCCGATCCTGCCGTACCTCGTCGGCCTCGAGGGCTGGGCGGCGGTGCTCGTGGCGGTCGTGCTCGTCGGTGCGGCACTGCTCCTCACCGGCGGCATCACCGGCATCCTCTCGGGCCGCTCGCCCGTCCCCCGGGCGATGCGCCAGCTCGCGATCGGATTCGGTGCTGCGGGGATCACCTACGTCCTCGGCCTGCTGTTCGGGACGACGATCGCCTGATCCCGCACGGCGGAGGCGCCGCGGAGGTCGTCCCTGCGGCCGTTCGCACCTTTTCGACATGCCCGGTCCGCGTTGTCTCAGTGAACCCTGAGGTGGTGCGGATCGGGCGTTCCGTTTTTCGCACTGTTCCGCGTATCCGTGCGGCGTGCGAGCTCACAGGAGACGCCGAGGTGCGTGCGGACGCGTCGTCGCCAGCCGGAATTTCCTCCAGGAATTACCTCCCGGTCACACGGGTCGATGTCACTCTTGTTACCGTTTCGTGACCAAGGTGACGTGTGCCCCCGGGGCCCTCGTCGCCGGTCGCGCGAGCGAGTACGAGCAATGCGGAACGTGTGAGTCGGACCGGGGGAAGCGACGTGATCGAGGCACGAGGACTGACGAAACGCCACGGGCTCAAAACCGTGGTCGATCACGTGGACTTCACGGTGCGGCCCGGGCGGGTCACCGGGTTCCTCGGTCCCAACGGTGCCGGCAAGTCGAGCACGATGCGCATGATCATGGGCCTCGACCGCCCTTCCTCGGGCCGGGTCACCGTGAACGGGAAGCGCTTCACGTCCCACACACGGCCCCTCCAGGAGGCCGGGGCGCTCCTCGACTCCGGCGCGGCGCACCCCGGCCGGACCGCCCGGGCCCACCTCACAGCCCTCGCCGCGACGCAGGGCATTCCGCGCCGCCGGGTGAACGAGGTCCTCGAGGTCACCGGGCTGTCTGCGGTCGCGGGCAGGCGCGTGGGCGGTTTCTCCCTCGGCATGAATCAGCGCCTCGGGGTCGCGGCCGCGCTCCTCGGCGATCCGCAGACCCTCATCCTCGACGAGCCCGTCAACGGGCTCGACCCCGAGGGCGTCCTCTGGGTCCGGGACCTCGCCCGTGGCCTCGCCGAGGAGGGACGCACCGTGTTCCTCTCGAGTCACCTCATGAGCGAGGTCGCCCTCACCGCCGACCACGTCATCGTCATCGGCAGGGGGCGGATCCTCGCGGATTGTTCGCTCGACGAACTCGTCGCCGGCGGGGACACCCGTGTCCGCGCGGTGTGCGGGGATGTCGCGGGCGAGGGCGCGGGTGAGCGCAGGGACGGCGAACCCGGGCGGGACGCCGGCCCGGACGTAGGTCCCGAGGCCGCCCGGGAGGGCGGCCCGGAGACCGGTCGGCCGCCGCAGCGGAGTGGGGCCACCCCGTCCGCCGCCCTCGCCGAGGCGCTCCGTGCCGCGGGCGCCGAGGTCCGGCAGGTGCCGGGTGAGGTCGAGGTGCGTGGCGCCTCGGCGGAGGAGGTGGGGCGGGCGGCCGCACGCACCGGAACGGTTCTCACGGAACTGCGCACCATCGAACGCACGCTCGAGGAGGCGTACATGGAGCTCACCGCGAGCGCCGTCGAGTACCGCACGGCAGGAGGCGCGGCATGACGAGCACGCAGACGCTCACGGAGCCCGCGGTCCGGGACACCGCCGGCCCGGCGAACTCGGACGCGCAGACGGTGGAGTCCGGGCCGGCCACTGCACCGGCACCTGCGCCCGTCAGGCGGAGGGACCTGCGCCGGGAGGCGGCACGGTCGGATGCGGGGCGCGGCGCCTCGGGGTCCGGACGGGCGAAGCCGGGAGGAGCCAGGCGGAGGCGTGCGAGGCCGGAGCCGTTGCCGCGGAGCCGGACCACGAGCGTGGGCCTCACGAGACCGTGGAAGGTCCGACCGATCCGGTTCGTGCGTGTGCTGCGGGCCGAGTGGATCAAACTGTGGACCGTGCGGTCGACGTGGGTGACGACCCTCCTCACGCTCGCCCTCATGATCGGGATGGCCGTGCTCATGGCGCAGGCGATCGGCTCGATGGAGGGGCCGAGCGGGCGCGCGATCGACCCGAAGACCGGCATGACGCTCACCGCGGACTCGCGTTTGCCGGGCGTCACCGTCGTGAGCCTCGGATACATGTTCGCGCAGCTCACGGTCGCGGTGATGTCGGTGCTCGTGATGACGGGCGAACTGTCGACGCGGATGATGCGGACGACGTTCGCGGCCGCGCCCCGGCGGTTCTCGGTGATGGTGGCGAAGACCCTCGTCGTCCTCGTCGTGACCGTGACGGTGTCCTATGCGGGACTCATCGGTGCGTACTTCGCGACCGAGGACATGCTCACCGGCGCCTCGGCGGTGGACCTGAGTCAGACGGTGCAGCAGCGGGCGCTCGTGGGTGTCGGGCTGTACCTCGCGTGCGTGTGCGTTTTGAGTGTGGGGATCGGCGGGCTGATCACGCACACGGCGGGCGCGATCTGCGTCGTCGTCGGAGTGCTCATGGTGCTGCCGACCGTGTTCCAGATCGTCACGCTGTCCTCCGATGCGGCGTGGGTGCACGACATCTACACGTACCTGCCGTCCGTCGCCGGTGAACAGGTGATCCTCCAGGGCGTGAAACCGCCTGCCGAGGGCGAACCCGCCGGGCTGCGGGCCCGTGAGGGGATCGCGGTGTTCGCCGGGTACGCGGCTGCGGTTTGGGCACTCGCGGCGGTGACGCTCAAGGTGCGCGACGCGTGAGGTGGGACTGCGCGGGGGCGTGGTGCCCCGGGCGTGCGGCGTGGTCCCCCGGGCGTGCGTCAACGGAATCGACAGATGCAACCGAAAGAGTTCCCCTGCGCGCGAACGGAAACACATTCGGTTGCCGTGGGTGATTCCTTCGGCCGCTGTGGCTGGTTTCCTCCGGCCGCTGTGGCGTGAGGGCGCGGCCCGGCGACAGGCGGCGCAGCAGTGGCCGGCCGGGCGGAGTGCGCGCACACTGAGGGCATGAACGAGAAGGTCGACCTGAGGAAGACACTCGATTCCTACGCCGCGCGCCGGGGAGAGCTGCGCGAGGTCGAACTGCCGGCACGGAACTACCTCATGTTCGACGGGCACGGCGACCCCAACACGTCCCCGGAGTTCGAGGCGGCTCTCCGTGCCCTCTATCCGATCGCGTACGGACTCAAGTTCCGCTCGAAACGGGAGCTCGGCCGGGACTACGTCGTACCCCCGCTCGAAGGACTGTGGTGGGCGGAGGACATGGCGGCGTTCACCTCGGGGCGGGACAAGGCGCAGTGGGACTGGACGCTCATGCTGCTCGTGCCGGATTGGCTGGGCGCTGCCGACGTCGAGGTCGCGCGGGCGGGTGCGCTCGCGAAAGCGGAGAAAGCGGAGAAAGCGGAGAAAGCGGCCGGAACGGGCCGGCGGTCCGCCTCGGAAGCCGCGGCCGGGACCGGTGCTGGGGACGGGACAGCGACCGGGGACGGGATCAGCGCCGCGGCCGGGACCGGTGCCGGGGGCGGGACCGGTGCCGGGGGACGGACGGCCGAGGCGGTGGGGCGCCTCGGCGAGGTCCGGTTCGCCTCCCTCGAGGAGGGGCGATGCGTGCAGACGCTGCACGTGGGTTCCTTCGACGGCGAGGGGCCGGTCATCGCACGGATGCACGCGTTCATCGCCGAGCAGGGACTCGAGCTCGCCGGCACACACCACGAGATCTACCTGAGCGACACCCGCCGGACCGCGCCCGCGAAACTGCGCACGATCCTCCGCCAGCCGGTGCGCGCGGTGGGGTGACGAGTGCGTGCGGCAGTCGGTCGGTCGCGTGCAGTGGGTTGCGGCAGTGGGTTCGGCAGTTCGTCGTGAGCAACGGAATCGACAGGAGCAACCGAATGAGTTTCCGTGCACGCGAACGGAAACTCATTCGGTTGCCGTGGGTGAATCCGTCGCCCGGGCCGGAGCGAGCCGAGGAGCGCGTGGGGCCCGCCCCGGTGCCGTCCGGGATGCGAGGACGTGGAGTACCGGACGGTAAGACCGCACGATCGGCGCGGCGGGGTGCGGGGACAGTGGTTCCGCAGGAGGACCGTCCGAAGGAGGAGTGCCGTGTCCGTGGAACCGACCCGAGCCCCGGATACCACATCGAAGTCCCGCGTCCCGAGCGAACGGCATTCCGGTTCTCGTGCGGCGGATGCCGGGGTGCCGGAATCGCGGGGTCCACGGCCGGCGGCCGGGCAACGGGCGGGGGCCGGGCAGCGGACGGGGGCCGGTTCGCGGGTCGCGCCCGGTTCGTCGGCGAGGTCTGCTGCCGATCTGCTCGCCGTTTCCGAGTTCCTCGCGTCCGCGCGTGAGCTCGTGCTCGAACTCCGGGAGGCCTCCTGCCGGGTGAAGCCCGACTTCATGGCCGAGGAGCAGGCCGAGTGCGCGGTGCTCATCGGCGAACTCGATGATCTGCTCTGCAGTGCCGGCGAGATCCTCGAGCGCCACACGCACTGAACCGTCACTCCAACGGTTTCGCCCAGGCCAATCGTTTCCTTCGCCTTCTCACGAGAAGGCAATCGATTCGATTTCCCTGGGCGAATCCGTTGTCATCATGACCGCGACCGCCGGAAAAGTCGCAGCTGGAATGTTCCCACCCCCGTTATTCCGGTTCCTGATCCGCCCTCGTCCCACGGCACGAGTACCCGACGGTCGTGCGGGCACCGCGGCGGCACGATGGCCGTCGCGCGGGCGTTGCTGCCCGGGTCGCGTACCACGGCGGACGGTGGACGAGGGGGAATCGGGAGACGCGATGAGGCAGATCCGGCTCGACAAGGAAGGTGCGACGGCAGGTACGGAGACGTTCGTCATGGTCGGGGAACCGCGGACGAGCAGGAGGACGGGAGCCCGGCAACGGGAACCGGCCGGGTCGCCGGCTCCGTCCGGGACCACGAATCCGTCCGGGACCACGGCTCCGTCCGGGACCACGAACCCGTCCAGGGCAACGAATCCGTCCGGGCGCCCGCATCGATCCGCGCGCGCGAATCGGCCGACGGGTGAGACGAGTCCACTGCTGTGCCCCCTGTGCGGGGCGAACCTCGTGAGCCTGCGCGGTTACGCGAACGATCCCGGTTCCACTGCAGGTGCACACTTCGGGTGCCCGTGTTGCAAGGCGGCTCTCAACCCCACCCAGGTCGCGAAGCCGCCGGTGTGTTGATGAGTTGCCTCGGCGGGTGATCCTTCGTTCGCACTGTTCGTGAGATCGAAATCCGAGAGCCCCGCGGTCGAATCGTGAGATGGAGTTCCGGACGCGGAATCGACTGCACCATCGAAGAGGCATTCCGTCCGCTCACCCCGTCCCCACCCACGGACCCCGTCCGAGACCGAAGGAGGATCTCCGTGCTCCGCAGAACGGTGTCCCAAGCCGCTTCCCGCCACCCTGTGTTCGACGGAGGCCCCGTCGTCACCGAGGCCTCCGCTCTCGCTGCCCGCGGCCACGGCACCGTTGCCGTCCTGCCTCCGCCGCGCGAGTACACGCTCGTTCACCACGAATCCGTTCCTCGGGAGTCCGTACTCCCACGGTTCACCGAACTCCGATCGCTGCGGCGCACTCTCGGGGCGACCCAGGCGTGTATCTCGGCGATCATGGGTGTCTCCCAGTCGAACATCTCGAAGATCGAGCGCCGACCGTCGGAGGAGCTCCCGCTCGACGTCCTGCGCCAGTACGCGCAGGCCCTCGGCGGACGGGTGCACGTCGAGATCGAACTCGACGGCGAGTTCTACCGCATCGGCTGACCCGCGCACCGCCCAAGGCGCCCACTGTGTCGCCGCCGGCCCAGCCGTCGCCGCCGGCCCTGCCCTCACCGGCAAGCGGACCAAGCCGCCGGCAGCAGTTCGAATCGTGCCCCGCGGAGCAAACCGCTGGATCCGCCGAGGCACCGGCAAGGCCACCCACCGAGGCGCCGGCGCGACCGCCCCACCGAGGCGCCGGCGCGACCGCCCCACCGAGGCGCCCGGAAGGCCACCCCTCCGAGGCGCCGGCCCGGCCACCCGACCACCCCGCCGAGGTGCGGCTCCGGGAGTGCCGCGCGGCGCCTCGGGCGATGTACCAGTCCCGTCACGATGACCCGGGTTCCGGAGGTGGGGCCGTGATCCGAACCTAGGATCGAGGCATTCCTCCCATTCCTGACTCGGAAGGCATCCATGGATCTCGGATTCCCGCTCATGGTGGCCGGCGTGGTCGTGGTGGCGGTGGTGGTGCTCATCGGCATCTTCGTCGTCCTCCGCTCCTACCGCATCGCCGCACCCTCGGAAGCACTCATCATCACCGGCAAGGGCGCGTCGAGCGGTGACGCGGCCGAAGGCGGTCGGGTCGTCATCGGCGGTCGGGCCGTCGTCTACCCGATCGTCCAGAAGGCGTTCGTCCTCTCCCTCTCGTCCCGCCAGATCTCCGTCGAGATCGACGGTTACTCGAAGAACGGCATCGCCCTCCGACTGCGCGGCGTCGCGCAGGTGAAGGTCGGCGGCACCGTCGAGGACGTGCGCAAGGCCGCGCAGCGATTCCTCGACCAGCAGGAGCAGATCGACCACTACAGCCAGGAGATCCTCTCCGGTACCCTCCGCGCGGTCGTCGGTACCCTCACCGTCGAGCAGATCATCCAGGACCGTGCCTCCTTCGCCGCCCAGGTGCAGGAGGAGTCCGCGCACTCGATGAACAACCAGGGCCTCGTCATCGACACCTTCCAGATCTCCGCGGTCGAGGACGACGGGTCCTACCTCCGCGACTGGGGTCGTCCGCAGGCCGCCCAGGTCGCGAAGAACGCCGCGATCGCCGAGGCGAACGCCCAGCGCGAGGCCGCCGTCGCCTCGGCACTGCAGAACGAGGAGACGCAGAAGCAGCAGGCGCTCACCGATCAGGCGATCGCCGAGCAGCAGCAGACCCTCGCGATCCGTCGCGCGGAACTCAAGGAGGAGTCGGACGTCCGACAGGCCGTCGCCGACAACGCCGGTCCGCTGTCCGCCGCGGCCGAACGTCGTCGCCTCCTCGAGGTCGAACGCGTCGCCGCGAAAGAACAGGCGGAACTGCGCGCCGAGCAGCTCGTCGCCGAGGTCGAACGCCCCGCGGACGCGGAGAAGTACCGCCGCCAGGCCGCCGCCGACGCCGAGGCGTACGAGATCGACCGCCGCGGTCAGGCCGAGGCCGACGCGGAACTCCACCGCCGCAATCGGGCCGCCGAGGCCCTCCGGATCGAGGGCGAGGCCCAGGCCGCCGCCGAACTCGCCCGCCGGGCCAAGGACGCCGAGGCCGTGCGCCTCGCCGGTGAGGCCGAGGCCGCCGCTCGCAAGGCCAAGGGCCTCGCGGATGCCGCCGCCGAGTACGAACTCCGCTCGAAGCTCGCCGAGGCCACGCGCCTCGAGGGTGAGGCGGAAGCCGATGCGATCCGCGCCCGCGGTGAGGCCGAGGCCGCTGCGGCCAAGGCCCGTGGTGAGGCGGAGGCGTTCGCCCTCGAGCAGAAGGCCGAGGCGTACCGCCACTTCACCGACGCCGCGGTCCTCGACCAGGTGCTCTCCACCCTGCCGGCACTCGCCGGCAAGCTCGTCGAGCCCTACAGCAACATCAAGGACCTCTCGATCGTCTCCACCGACGGCGAGAGCAAGCTCGCGCAGAGCATGTCCTCGAACCTCTCGTCCGTGCTCGAGGTGCTGCGCGGCACCACCGGTGTCGACCTCGCCGGCATGGTGAAGAAGGCGACGGGGCAGGGACCGGACTCCGCCGAGGGCGCCTGGAAGTCGTCCGACGACCGGACGTCCGACGGTTCCGCGTCCGACATCGCCGACACGCTCTCGGACATCGCCCGACGGTTCACCGAGGGCTCCGACGCCCCGCTGTCCGAGGACTCGGGGTCGACCGGTTCGGCCCACGACTTCGCGGCGGGCCTCGGCGCGTTCGGTGACGAGGTCAAGCGCTCGACCGGCATCGACGTGAACGCACTCATCGACGAGGCGCTCCGGGCCCGCGGCACCCGCGGTAGGCACACCGACGGTGACACGGTGCCCGGGGAGGCGACGGAGAAGCCGAGCGAGGACACCGGTGCCGACGAGGATCCGGAGGACCCGGCACAGGAGTGATTCCCCCTCCCCTGCGGCAGGGCGGATCGGGCGGGGCGTGCACCACTGTGGTGCACGCCCCGCTCTTTCGTGCGCTCCCGGTTGGATCGGAGGGCGGATCAGGGCGTAACGTATTAGGGAATGCTTATGTGAGTGGCTTGATGTGAATGGCCTTGTACGACCCGCGGACGTAGGAGCGGGGAGTGCACACCGTCCGAAGAACCCGCGCGCGTGCTTCGGTGGGTGATCCGGAACGTGGGGTCCGGAGGGAGGGACTGCCTGTGGCGCACGATCATTCCCATGGCGCCGGGGCGCCTCGGGGGCGGTTGGCGATCGCCTTCGCGGTGGCCGCCGTCGTCTTCGTCGCGGAGGTCATCGGTGCGGTCGTCACCGGGTCCCTCGCCCTGCTCACGGACGCCGGGCACATGCTCGTCGACCTCGTCGGGCTCGGGATGGCGCTCGCCGCCGCGACCCTCGTCCTCCGGCCGGCGAGCGACCGCCGCACCTGGGGCTTCCGCCGGGCCGAGGTGCTCGCCGCCGGTGCGCAGGCCACGCTCCTCGCAGTGGTGGGCGTGTACTCGATCGTCGAGGGGTTGCGCCGGCTCGCCGACCCGCCCGAGGTGCCCGGCGGCAGCCTGCTGTTCTTCGGTGTGCTCGGCCTCGCGGCGAACGTCGTCGGGCTCCTCGTGCTGCGCGGTGGGCGCGGTGCGGGGCTCAACATGCGGGCCGCGTTCCTCGAGGTCATGGCCGATGCGCTCGGATCCGTCGCCGTCATCGTCGCCGCCCTCGTCATCCGCTTCACCGGGTGGGAGCGCGCGGACGCCGTCGCCGGTCTGCTCATCGCCCTCATCATCCTGCCGCGTGCGTGGGCGATCCTCCGGGAGTCCCTCTCGATCCTTCTCGAATCGACGCCGCGCGGGCTCGACCTCGCGAAGGTGCGGGCGCACATCCTCGACCGGCCGCACGTCACCGATGTCCACGACCTCCACGTGTCCCGGATCGACTCGAACCTGCCGGTTCTCACCGCGCACGTCGTCCTCGACGACGAGTGCTTCCACGACGGGCACGCGCCGCTCATTCTCCGGGACCTGCGCGGATGCCTCGCCGAGCACTTCGACCTCGCGATCGAGCACTCGACCTTCCAGTTCGAACGTGCCGCGGACGCCGCGGGCGAACATCTCCACCACCACTGAGTGAGGCTGTGCCGGCAGGCGGGGTGCGCGCGGCGGGTTCTCCCACGGAATCGACCAGTGCGACCGAATCGGTTGCCGTTCGGGCGAACGGCAACGGAAAGGGTCGTTCCTGTCGATTCCGTTGTCGGGGGACGGTTCTCGGGTAGAACTGGAGGGAGTCGGTCACCCGTGTGACCGAAGGATCCGTGCAGCGAAGGAGCTCACCACAGTGGAATCGTTCTACACCCGCGAGGACTCGTACCCGTCGACGGCGATCACGGAGCCCAGCCGCGCCTCGTTCGTCTCCGGGCCGGCCACGGCCGGGGTGTGGGACCCCCGGTTCCAGCACGCCGGACCTCCCTCGGCGCTCCTCGCCCGGCAGATGATGCAGCACCATCCCCGTGAAGGATTCCGGCTCGCGGACATCCACGTCGACATCCTCGGCCCGGTGCCCGTGGCCGGGCTCGAGGTGCGCACCGAACTCATCCGGGGAGGGCGGTCGATGGACCTGCTCCAGGCGACGGCGTTCTCCGCGGACCACCCCGATCGCCCCGTGCTCCAGGCGCGGGCGTGGCGGATCCTCCGCGCCCCCGAGGACTACCCGCGGTCGATCGGGCGGCGGGATGCGGGCGCTCCTGCGGTTCTCCCGGACGACCTCCCGGCCGGTGGGCGGGGACTCTCCGCGATCGCCGAGGCGCACCTCGGCGGGTACACCGAGGCGGTCGAGTGGCGCTACATGGAGGGGGCGCCGACGGAACTCGGCCCGGCCTTCGTCTGGGGACGGGTGTGGATCCCGCTCGTCTCTGGGGAGGAGATCGCTCCCTGGGAACGGTTGCTCGTGCTCGCGGATTCCGCCGGCGGACTCAGCCTTCCGGTCGACACGAGCCGGTACCGGTTCATCAACTGCGACCTGCACGTCGCGCTCGACCGCGACCCCGAGGGCGAGTGGATCCGGATGAACGCTCAGTCGATCGCGACCCCGGGCCACGGCGGGATCGTGAACAACGAACTCGCGGACGTGCACGGAGTGCTCGGGACCGGGCTGCAGACGATGGTCGCCGCGCACCTCGGGTAGGAACGGCGACCCGTGGAAAACTGGGCGCATGCGCATCCTCGAAGAATCCCTCACCGCCTCCCTCGTGAATGAGGGGATGGCGCTCGCCGCTGCCCGTGAAGCCTTCCTCGCCGCCCGTTCCGGCATCGTGAACCCCGTCGTGCAGGGCCCCGGTACCGTCGAGGGCTCGCGGTTCACCCTCAAGTCCGGCAGCTCCGACGCCGGGGTCGGCGTCAAGGTCGGTGCGTACTGGCCGACCGCGGACTCCCTCGGGCTCGCCCGTCACAGCACGACGACGATCCTCCTCCACCCGGTCACCGGCCGCGTGGACGCCGTCATCGAGGGGGCGACCGCGAACGGGTACCGCACCGCGGCCGCCGACGCCCTCGCCGTGCAGACCTTCGCTCGCCGTGACTCCCGGGTGCTCACCGTCATCGGCGCCGGCCACCAGGCGCGCTACGAGGTGCAGGCGGTCCTCGCCCTCGGACGCTCCGGGGTCGAGGGTGCTGGGATCGGTGATTCCGAGGTCGACGGCCCTGTCATCGAGCGCGTGAACGTCCTCGCACGGGACGCGCAGAAGGCGGCCGATTTCGCCGCCGGCATCGCACAGGATTTCGGGGTCGAGGTGTCCTCGGCCGCCCTCACGGACACGGAGGCTTCGCGCGAGGCGGTTGCCGCTGCGGACGTCCTCGTCACCGCGACGAATGCGAAGGGTGCGCTCTTCGACGCCGCCTGGGTGCAGCCCGGTACCCACATCTCCGCGATGGGTGCCGACGGCAGTGGCAAGCAGGAGCTCCCCACCGAGCTCTACGACCCGGCGACGTACGATCGCGCCGAGGTGCGGATGTTCGTCGACCTCGTCGACCAGTCGCGGGCCATCGGTGAGTTCTCCAACGCCCCGGAGGGCGCCTCGGCGGTGGAGGGGCTCGTCGCCCTCGGTGACGTCCTCGCAGGTGAGGCCACCGGCCGCACCTCAGCGGAGGAGATCACGGTGTTCGACTCCTCGGGCTTCGCCCTCCAGGACCTCTCGATGGCGAAAGCGCTCCTCGCCGCAGCGGACGCGCAGGGCTGAACGCCGACGGTCAGGGCCGGCCTCGACGACCGGCGACTGACGACCGACGGGCTGGAGTGCGCGCCCGGAGCCGTCCGTGCCGACACGCACGGGCCGGTCCGGGGGAGTAATGCATTCGAGTGCATCCGGAGTGCGGTGTCGTGCGGTAGAATTAGGGTATGTCCGAGAGTACGGTGGAGCGTTTGTTGTCGATTCTCGCAACCGACCTCTCCCTCGAGAAGTTCACCGACGACGTACTCGCGCATCCCGAATGGATGCCGGGGCGGGCGCCGCTGCCGGCCGCCTCCCCGTTGCCGGACGGTGCCTTCGAGCGGCTCCTGCGTGTGGCGGGGCTGCCCGAGGGTGAGCACGAGCGTATGCGGCGCGAATCGGAATCCGCGGCCCTCGGCGCCCGGATCGCACTGCACGACCTCACTGTGTCGCGCCGGCTTCTCGAGTCCGCGCTCACGACGAAGCAGGCCGCGCAACTCCTCGAGCGCGACACCCCGAACATCACCCGCGGGATCAAACAGCATCGGTACTACGCCGTCCGCGTCGCGGGCGCCCTTCGGCTCCCCGAGTGGCAGTTCTACGAAAGAACGACCTACGAGGACTATGTTCCCGGAGAGCCGTTTGCGCCGGACGAGGTGTACGAGCCCCTCCCGCATCTTGCGGACGTCGTGCCGGCGATCCCCGCGGACCTCCATCCGCTGTCAATCGAGGGTTTCATGAGATCGGCTCACCCGGATCTCTCGTCCGAGGCGGTGTGGGGCGAAATCGGCGGGCCGAGCGTCGACGTGGTCGGCGGTGAATCCACGATCGGGAGCCACACGCTGTCTCCGCGTGACTGGTTGATCTCCGGAGGGGAGCCGCAGGCGGTCGTCGCGCTCCTCGAGGGAATGTCCCGACGGTGAGCGGCGGCTCGCAGAAGTTCGCGCAGGATCCTCCGCGTCCGCTCACAGTGAACTCGAGGGACGTTGTGCCGTGGTCGGCGCCTCTCGTGAGGGTCGCTTCCACCATCGGCCGACATCCGCTGCCGTGGGGCGCGCTCC
Organism: Brevibacterium samyangense; assembly: GCF_039529845.1. Classification (NCBI taxonomy): domain Bacteria; kingdom Bacillati; phylum Actinomycetota; class Actinomycetes; order Micrococcales; family Brevibacteriaceae; genus Brevibacterium; species Brevibacterium samyangense. Next base: position 66,246 of record NZ_BAAANO010000010.1, read on the forward strand.
GGCACTACGGTCCCGTCGCGGGGCAGCGCTGGGATCCGCATCCGCCCGGCCCGCCGCAGGACCACGCTCCCTGGGGCGTGCTGTACTGCGGTGACAGCCTCGCGACCGCCTGCGCCGAGGTCGGCCAGGCGACGCGCACGATCGATCGCGTCACGGGAGCGCCGGTGGTGATGGAGTGGAGCCCCGCGCGCCCGCTCGAACTGCTCGATCTCCGTTCGTCGGCCACCTGGTTGATCCGTCACGGTGGGGCGTCCGCGCTCGTCCACGGAGTGACCTCGATGACCCGGAGGTGGGCCCATGGAATCGCGACCGACCTCGGGGGAGTCATCGACGGGCTGCTCGTGCCGTCGACGATGACCGGGACCAACATCGTGCTCTTCGCGCGCGCTTCGGATACGTTTCCCACGGCGCCCCGCACCTCGATCCCGCTTACGGCGCCACAGCTGTTCCCCGTACTGGACCGCATCGCAGCGCAGCTCGGCTACGAGCTCGTCTGATCCTCCTGGACCCATCTGTGGACCGGACCGGACCGGACCGGACCGGGGCTAGGCGCGGCGTCGGCTCGAGGGGGTCGGTGCCTCGGGCAGGGGCCCGGGGAACGCCCGAGGCGCGGCCGGCTCGGAAGCCGGGCGCGCCTCGGGTGCGCATTCGGCCTGGTCAGACGCTCTGCAGCACCTCGCGTTCGAGGCGGGAGTAACTGCTCTCCATGCCGTCGACCATGCCGGTGCCGAGCACGGTGTCGCGGACCTCGGCGCTCGGATAGGTGATGACCACGGAGGCGAGTGTGCCTCCGGTGACCGGGGTGAGGGTGAGATCGTTGGTGCTCGGCTCGCCCTCCATGCCGATCATCGCCTCGGTCGTCACCTCGCGCAGCGGCGGTGCGGATTCGAGGACCTCACCGGTGAACCCGAAGCGGTTCTCGCCGTTCGCGTCCTCCCATTCGGTGCGGTAGACCTCGCCGACCTCCGTCGCCGGTTCGCACACCGGCATGGTCCAGCCGTCGGGTCCGAGCATCCAGCGGCGCATGAGCTCGGGTTCGTGATGGGCCCGCCACACGTCCTCGACCGAACCGCGGACGATGCGGCTCACGCGCACCTGCGTGTCGCCGAGGATCTGCGATTCGGTGTCCCGGCCGGCGGCGAACGAGGCGAGATCGGCGAGGACCGCGTCGATCTGCGACATCGCGGACCGCGTGCCCTCCTCCATGCCCATCTCGAGGAGCTGTTCGAGTTCCTCCGCGGAGTTGAAGTACGTCGTCGTGGTGAGGCGTGAACCCTCCGGGGTCTCCGAGAACACGAAGATCATGCGCATGCTCGGCATCTCCGGGTTCGGTTCGCCCTCGGGGCTCGCGAACCCGTCGCGGACCTCGAAGGACTTCCCGGGATCCACCGAGAGGAACTCCCAGTAGCCGCCGGAGCGATCCCCCTCGGGGCCCGTCATGAAGTAGATCGAACGTCCTCCCGGGAACACGTCGTGCCGCAGGAACGTGGCGGGGTAGGTCTCCGGGCCCCAGAACTTCTCGATCTGGCGCGGGTCCACGTACGCGTCCCACAAGCGGGAGACGGGTACGGGGAAGTCCGCGACGATCGTCATCGTGAGGGCTTCGGTGTCTTTCTCGACGGATGTCACAGGCATGGCGGGTCCTTCCGGCGCGGTGGAGCGGTGGATGAGGGTGCTGCTGTGTCGGGTGGGGTGGGTGTCGGGTGTGGAGTGGGTGCGGTCGGTGGGGTGATGTCGGTCGACGCGGCGCTTCGCCCGGCGAGCTTCAGGTGTGCGGCTCTTCCGCGTCGAACAGGGCGTCGAGCCGGTCGATGCGGGCGGTCCAGATGCGTTCGTACTCGTCGAGGAGACCCCGGACCCGGTCGATCGAGGCGGGGTTCCCCCGGACGAGGCGTTCGCGACCACGGCGGTGTTTCGTCACGAGCCCGGCTCCTTCCAGGACGGCCACGTGCTTCTGCACCGCGGCGAACGACATGTCGTACTCGGCGGCCAGCGCCGAGACGCTCTCCTCCCCGATGAGGGTGCGCTTGACGATGTCGCGGCGGGTGGCGTCCGCGAGAGCACGGAAGATCCGGTCGACCTCCTCGTCGGTGAGGGAGGTGCTGAGGTCGGTGGAAATGACGAGGGAACTCTCACGTACAACCATGTAGTTGTACATTACGCGCGTCACATACCGTGGTCAATACCCAGTCCCCGTCCGTGCCCCTGACCCTCCAACGTCTCCAGGAGATCCCCGTGACCGTCCCCGCTCCGTCGCCCGTCCACCCGGCCGCGTCGGCCCCCGTCACCCTCGCCGAGGTCGACACCCCCTACGCACTCCTCGACATCGCGACCGTCGACCGGAATGTCGCGCGGTTGAAAGAGCGCCTCGACCGCCTCGGCGTCCCGCTGCGCCTCCACGCGAAGACCGCGAAGTCCGTCGACGTCCTCCGCCACGTGTTCCCCGACGGGCCGGGCCCCATCACCGCCTCGACCCTCGCGGAGGCCGAGTACTTCGCCGATGCCGGATACACGGACATCGTCTACGCAGTGGGCATCGATCCGCACAAACTCCCGCGCGTCGCCGCTCTCCGGGACCGCGGTGTCGACCTCACGGTCCTTCTCGACAACACGGCCCAGGCCGAGGCGCTCGCCGCCTTCGCCCGCACGACCGGCGTCCACGTCCCGGCGCTCGTCGAGATCGACGCCGATGGACACCGTGCCGGCATCGTGCCGGAGGATCCCGCACTCCTCGCGATCGCGGATGCGCTCGTCGTCGAACCCGGAACGAGCCTGCTGCGCGGAGTCCTCACGCATGCCGGCGAGTCGTACTTCTGCACGACGTACGAAGCCCAGCGGGACGCCGCCCATGCCGAACGCGACGCGGTCGTCACCGCCGCTGAACGTCTGCGCGCCGCAGGTCACGACTGCCCGGTGGTGAGCGTCGGGTCGACCCCGACCGCCCACGCCGCCGAGGACCTCACCGGGGTCACCGAGGTACGCGCCGGCTGCTACGTCTTCTTCGATCTCGTCATGGCCGGGATCGGGGTCTGCGCGCTCGAGGACCTCGCACTCAGCGTCGTCGTCACCGTCACCGGTCACAATCGCGAGAAGGGCTGGATCCTCACCGACGGTGGCTGGATGGCCATGTCGCGTGACCGTGGGACCGCCGCCCAGGAGGTCGACCAGGGCTACGGTGTCGTCCTCACGATGACCGGCGAGGTCGTTCCCGACCTCATCATGAGCGGCGCGAGCCAGGAACACGGCATCCTCACGCTGCGACCCGAGGTCGGCGGGAGGGACGGTGCCGGTTCCTCGGACGGTGCGGGGTCCTCGGCAGGCATCGGTTTTTCGGACGGTGCCGCTACGTCGGGTGGCGTTCCCGGTGAGACCCCCGAGATCCCCGTCGGGACCCGTCTCCGTATCCTGCCGAATCACGCGTGCGCGACCGCCGGGGCCCACCCGCGGTACTGCGTCGTCGCAGGTGAGGAGCCCGGCTCGGCGCTCGCGGCCGCCGCCGAGAACACTCCCGTCCACGCGGTGTGGGAGCGCCTCAACCACTGGTGAGGTGTGGGTGGGGCGCTGGCCCCCTCACCGGGATTCCAACGGATTCGCCCACGACAACCGAATCAGTTTCCGTTCGGCGTAACGGCAAGCGTTTCGATCGTCCTGGGCGAATCCGTTGACTTCCGCCCCGTGCCCCTCCGTCGGCGCCCGCCCCTGTCCCCGGTCCCCTTGCGTCCCCTCCCTGTTCCTCTCATTCCTCCCCTCGAAAGGAATCCCCGTGCTCCTCGTCCACGACGTCACCCTCTTCGACTCCGTCATCGCCCGTCCCACGGGCCGGCCCCACATGTCCCTCCTCGTCGAGGACGGGCGCATCTCCTGGATCGGCCCCGCCGCCGAGGCGCCGCTACCACCCGGCACCGAGGTACCGGGCGCTGATCACGGGCCGGGCGCCGGAGACCCGGCGAGCACCGGAGATCGGGAGGCCCCCGGCGACCCTGCCGGCGCCTCGGGTGCGGACTCCGTCGGCACTCCGGTGCCTGCCGTGGATCCGCCAGCGGGCGCCTCGACGGGGGAGATGACCGTGCTCGACGGGCGGGGGCGGACGCTCCTGCCGGGACTGTTCAACAATCACGTCCACCTCGTCGGTGACGGGGCGGAGGCCGCGCGATCCGGGCAGACGTTCACGCCGTCCGTCGTCGAGGCGACGATCCAGGCGTACGAGAACCTGCGGATCGAGCTCGCCTCGGGTGTGACGAGTGCGCGGGACTGCGGGTCGCTCGAGGGGATCGCGATCGACCTCGCGCGGCTGCTCGAGGACGGGACGCCGGTCGTGCCGATCGGCGCGGTGAGGGCGAGGTCGGCAGGCGAGGCCGGTGCGGCCGGTGCGGAGAGCACGAAGGGAACGGGCACCTCGGCGACCGGCGGGCCCACGCCCCTGCGCGGTCCGCGACTGCAGGCGGCCGGGCGGGTCATCACGATGACCGGTGGGCACGGGCACTTCATGGGTCGGCAGGCCGACGGGCCGTGGGGAGTCGCGCAGGCGGTGCGCGCGGAGCTCGCGGCCGGTGCGGACTTCATCAAGATCATGGCGACCGGTGGGGTGCTCACGAAGGGCGTGACGCCGCTGCAGACCGCGCTGAGTGTCGAGGAACTGCGTGCGGGGGCCGATGAGGCGCACAACGCGGGGAAGCGAATCACCGCGCACGCGATCGGCGGACAAGGTGTGAAGAACGCGATTACGGCAGGCATCGACTCGATCGAGCACGCGTGTTTCATGGACGAGGAGGCGATCGACATGGCGCTCGAGGCCGGAACGATCATCGTGCCGACGCTCATCGCCGTGCAGTCGCTCGTCGAGCACGGGGACGCGGTGCCGGAGTGGATGTGCCGGAAGGTGCTCATGGAGTCGGAGGCCTCGGTGTCGTCGTTCGCGGCGGCGGTGGAGGCGGGAGTGCGGATCGCGTGCGGGACGGACGCGGGCACGCCGTTCAACCCGCACACGGAGACGCCCGGCGAACTCGAACTCATGGTGCGGTTCGGGATGGATCCTGCGCAGGCGCTCGTGAGTGCGACCCGGGTGTCGGCGGAGAACTTCGGGGTCGCGGACGAGCTCGGGACGCTCGAGGTCGGCAAGCTCGCGGACCTGCTGCTCGTCGAGGGCGACCCGACCCGGGAGATCTCCGCGCTGCGGGACGTCGCGGCCGTCGTCAAGGGCGGGGATGTCGTGGTCGGGTCGTGAGGCGGCCGGGCGCCGGCAGGGACGCGCAGCTCGAGGGGCGCGAGTTCCCGTCGGGATGGTGGTTTCCAGACATATGTGGCGCAGAGTGAAGGGAAGCCGCGAGGGCGAAGGGAAATCGGCAGCGCTCGCCCTTCGCCCTGAGCGGACAGGGGTTGCGTGCGCGGCAGCGAGTGCCAGGCTGGGGGCATGACGACTTCATCCGCACCCTCGCTGTCCGAAGCCCCCGCCACCGTCGCGATCGTCGGCGGTCACGGCAAGATCGCCCTCCTCCTCACCGAACTGCTCGCGGACTCCGGCGCCGTCGTGCGGAACATCGTGCGCAATCCCGACCACGCGACGGACATCGAGGAGCGCGGCGGCACTCCCGTCGTCCTCGATGTCGAGAAAGCCGGTGTCGAGGACCTCGTCGAGGCCTACGGCGACGCCGAGGCTGTCGTCTACGCGGCCGGCGCCGGTGGCGGTTCGAACGCGTTCCGCAAGTACACGATGGACCTCGGCGGGTCGCTCCTCGCGCAGCAGGCGGCACTCGAGCTCGGGCCGCACACCCGGTTCGTGCAGATCTCCTTCATCGGTGCGCAGAACCCCGTCGCCGAGGGCACGGACGCGATCTTCAGCGCCTACTGGGATGCGAAGCGGATCGCCGACGACGCGCTCATGACGAGCGACCTCCCGTGGACGATCGTGAAGCCCGGTGCGCTCCTCGACGACCCGGCGACGGGCACCCTCACCGTCGAGTCCGGGACTTCCCGCGGTGCGAAGACCCGCCGCGCCGATGTCGCCGGGTTCATCACGCTCGTGCTCGCGGACCCGCGCACGATCGGCAAGGAGTTCGACATCTCCGAGGGTGACACCCCGATGGCGGAAGCACTCGAGGCGCACCTCTCGCAGGGGTGAGTCGGGTCGGGCGTTGGCCGGCGTGAGCTGAGGCCGGGCCGAGGAGCTGACCCCGGGCCGAGGCGGCGTGCGGGTTCGGCCTGCGGGTCGCCTCGGTGCTTGCGGCGGCAAGGAGATCGACCAGCGCGACACATTGTGATGCTCGGGAGCTCGATGACGTCCCATTGTGTTGCGCACGGGGATCCGGTTGCGGGGAGCGCCGACGGACCTCGTGGCAGTATCGGTCCCGCTGTACGCGGGGCCCGACCGCCGTGTGATCCGCCATTCACACGCGGTTCGTAGGATCGTCGGTGACCGTCGATCCCGAACGAAAGCCGTTCCGTGACCACTGAAGCGACCGCCGAAGCCCCGGCTCCCGTCACCGTTCCTTCGTCGACAGGTACCGCAGCGTCGTCCGATACCGTAGCAGTGGGGAACGGCTCCGAGGAGTCGGGTTCGGCCGCACCCACCCTCACCGTCGCTTTCGTCGGTGCGGGTGAGGTCGCGCGGATCTTCGCCGCGGGCATCGCGGCCCACGCCGGCGCGACCGGCCGCATTGTCCGGTTCCGCGGCTTCAACGCGGGACGCCGGAACCGCCCGCCGTACGCCGCGGACTTCCGGGAGCTCAATGCGCAGACGGGCATCACGCTCGCGGACACCGTCGCCGAGGCGGTCGCCGGTGCCGACATCGTGTTCAGCTCCGTCGTCGCCGACCAGGCGGAGTCCACCGGCCTCGCGATCGCGGAGGCGCTCGGGACCGGTGTCGTCGACGAGGCGGGCGTTGCCGGATCGGTCAGCGGCGCCTCGGCCACGGACGGAGCCTCGACTATGGACGGCGCGGCGAACTCCGGAGCGGCACCTCTCGTCATCGACCTCAACGCGACGACCCCCGAGGCGATCCGCACCGTGAAGGCCGCCCTCGACACCGCAGGGGCCCGGTTCGTCGACGCGAGCATCATGGACACCGTGCCGGTCTTCCGGATGGGCGTGCCGCTGTGCATCTCCGGCGACCCGGAGGCGATCGCGGCGTTCACCGCCGCGGACCTCGGGTTCACGAACGTCCGGGACCTGCAGGCGGAGGCGGGCACCGCCTCGACCGCGAAGGTGCTGCGCAGCGTCGTGATGAAGGCGCTCGAGGCGTCCCTCGTCGAGAGCTTCCGGGCCGCCGAGAAAGCCGGGATCCTCGACGTCGTCGCGGACTCCGTGGTGGCGACCTTCGACGACATGCTGGGGAGGACGCTCGTCGACGACCTCGTGAAGAGCGAGATGCTCCACGCCCGCCGCCGCGCCGCGGAGATGGAAGGCGCGGTGAGCACGCTCGAGGACCTCGGCGTGAGCGCGTTCGTGTCCGCCGGTGCCCGCGATCACCTCGCGCACATCGCGGAACTCATGCACGACCGCACTCCGGTCGCCCCCGAGGCCACCCCCGCCGAGGCGATCCGCAACCTGGGGTGAGTGGCCGGATGCCGGTCGGTGTGCCGGCGGTGTTCCGGGAGTATCCGGGTTCCACAGCAGTTCCATAGGAACGCCCTACGGACTTCATGGACTGCGTCCGTAGTTTTCTCGGCATGACGACGCATACGAAGAACACCACGACCCGTACCCGCCGCCGATTCCGGACCATCCCGACCGCCCTTACCGCCGTGACACTCGCCGTCGGCCTGGCCCTCACGGGGTGCTCCGCGGCTGCGACCTCCGCCGACACCGATTCGGCCTCGGCCTCGACCTCCGTGTCGAACCAGAGTTCCACCTCGGGGACCGCGATCTCGACCCTCGACGTCGCTTCGACCGAGGATGCCACGACGACGGAGGAGACGATCTCCGACACCGCAGCTGCTGCCCAGGCCTTCTGGGACACTCTCTCGGCCGAACAGCAGGAGACTCTCCTGTACGACTACGACGACGAGACGAAGTCGACGTCCTGGTCGAATTTCCCCGTGACCTTCGTCGAACGCGCCGGCCTCAACCTGTACGACCTCACCGACGAGCAGCGGACGGCTGCGCTCGCGGTCCTCGAGAGTCTGCTCAACGATGAAGCCTACGCGCAGGTCGTCGGCATCATCGGAGGCGACGAGTACCTCCTCGAGAACAGTTCGAGCACGGAGGAGTCCCTCGGGCAGTACTACATCGCGTTCTTCGGTGAGCCCGATGCCGACGGTGAGTGGGCCCTCCAGTTCGGCGGGCACCACCTCGGTATCAACGCCGACCTCGACGGAACGAACGACGAGATCACCTTCGCACCGACACACCTCGGCGTGCAGCCGGCGGCCTACACGGACTCCGACGGCGATGAGGTCCAGCCGTTCGACGCGATCTACACGGACGCCTTCGCCTTCTACGACAGCCTGACCGACGAGCAGCTCGAGGCGATGTACCAGGGTGAGGACGTGTCAGCCATGGTCTGTGCACCCGGCGGCACATGCGACTACCCGACGGGGACGGGACTCAAGGGGTCGGATCTCACGGACGAACAGAAGCAGCTGCTGCTCGCCGTCATCGCGAATTGGTCGGGCATGGCCGACGAGGAGACCACCGCGGCGGAACTCGCGGAGGTCGAGGCGACCCTCGACGACACGTACATCAACTGGTCCGGCGCGACCGAGTACGACATGAGCACCGGTGACGGCATCTACTTCCAGATCTCCGGCCCGGACGTCTACATCGAGTTCGCCTCCCAGCAGGGCTCCGCGGGTGCCGACGTCGACGGCGTCACGACCTCGGGGTGGGGCCACGTCCACACGATCTACCGCGACCCGAACGAGGACTACGCCGGAAGCGTGACCCAGGGCGAGGCCTCCGGCGGTGGTCCCGGCGGCGGTGCGGGCGGCGGGATGCCGGCCGACGGCGAGATGCCGAGCGGAATGCCGGACGGTGAAATGCCGACGGACATGCCCGATGGCGGCACTCCTCCCGATTTCGCCGGTGACGACAGCACCGACGAGGACTCTGCGGACCAGTCGGCGGACTCGATCACGGACTCCTGAGCCACTCGGTGACACCTGTTCGGGTGACATCAGACCCGGCGACGCAAGCTCCGGCGACACGGGAAAGTTCTATGATGGCGGCTCGCGCGAACCGCCATCACGGAACTTTCCCGTGTCCGCGCGTCCGGTGATGCGTCGCTCAGCGAGAAACGTGGCGGCGGATCATCCGGATCTCGCGGAAACCGTCCGTCTCGTCGATGAGCTCGACACCGTCCGGGGTGAAGCCGAGTTTCCGGTAGAAGGCCTGTGCGCGGGGATTCGGGTCGGCGACCCACAGGGACACGGTCTCCGCCGGGTGGAGGACGGACTCTGCAAGAGCCGTGCCGGCGCCTCGGCCGTGGACGGCGGCGAGGGTGTAGAGCACGTACAGGTGACGAGTGCACGGGAGATCCGTGGAGTCGTCCGACTCCGGTGGAGGGCCGCTCATGGCGATGCCGACGATCCGCGAGGCGCCTCGCGCGTGCATGGCCGCGTTGCCGTGGCCGTCACCGCTTACGGCGTTCTCCACGGCGACTGCGACCCGGTGCTCGCGGTAGCGCTCGTCGCGGAGAACCGTCGTCCACATCCGTTCGCGGCGCTCGACGAACGCGGGGTCACCGAGAGTCTCGTCCGATATGAGGCCGCGGTAGGTCTCCTGCCAGGACGTGACATGCACCTCCGCCATCGCCCGCGCGTCCTCCGGGGTCGCCGGGCGGACCGTGATTCGGGGGTCGTGCGTCACCATGTCCTGCGTCACCATGTCCGGAGACTAGCGAATCCGGGATGACGCCGGTCATGGTGTTCGCGAAGGGTGTCGGTCGACCGGTGGCACCTCTTTCGTTCGTAGAGGTCGGGGACGTTTCGTGGGTCCGGGTACTTTTCGGGGCCGTCTTGCCGAGGGGGATCGAGGACCGCTGTTCTGTACCTGGACCGCTGGAACATTTCGGCGGTCCGGGTATTTTCGGGAGGGAGTACCCGCTCAGTACAGCTTTCCGCGGGCGGTCACGGGCCAGAGGCACTCGACGCGTGCCTCGGCACCCATTTCACCGCTGCCACTCCCACCGTCGCCGCCCTTGCCTGCAGCACCAGTACCAGTACCTGCGCCCGCACCCGTGCCCGATTCCGACTCGGCCGTCGTCCCGAGCCCGCGCACCCCGACGTACCAGTCGTAGAGGTTCACGGTCGGGTCGCAGTGGCCCGGGATGAGCCACACGTGGTCGCCCAGCGCGAGGCACCCCTCGGGATCCGAGAGCGTCCCGTGTTCGTCCGAGGCGGCCTCGTACTCCACCGAGGCGTGCTCGGCCGAGGGACCCGCGGCGCTCCCGGCCGCCTCGGGCCCGGCCCAGACCCCCGGTAGCCCACTGTCGACGGAGCTCGCCTTGAGTCCGGCATCGCACACCCGGCGCCCCGCGGTCGGTGCGCTCATCACCGTCGAGAGGACGAAGAGGGCGTGCTCGAAACCGCCGACCGCGGCGTCGGACTTCGCGCTCGCGGGGATCCGCCCGTAGTCGCGGTCCATGAAGACGTACGAGCCGCACTGGAGTTCGTTGTACACGCCCGAGCCCGCCTCGACCGCATGGGAACCCGTCCCGCCGCCTCCGACGATGTCGCACTCGAACCCGGCCTCCCGCAACTGGTCGACCGTGAGCTTCGTGAGGCGGACCGCCTCCTCGGTCGCGGCACGGCGGGCGGCCGGGGCCGGGATGTGCTGGGCGGCACCGTGGTACGCCTGCAGGCCGGCGAACGTGAGTCCCGGCAGTTCCGACACGACCCGAGCGAGGGAGACCGCGGCGGGTCCCGGGTGCACGCCGCAGCGGCCGGATCCGCAGTCGATCTCGACGAGGACCTCGAGCGTGGTGCCGACGGCCTCGCACGCGGCGGAGAGATCCCGCGCGTTCTGCGCGTCGTCGACGCACACGAGCACACGCGCCTTCCCGGCGAGAGCCGCGAGGCGGGCGATGCGCGCCGCCCCGACGACCTCGTTCGACACGAGGACGTCGGTGATGCCGGAACGGACGAGCGCCTCGGCCTCGGAGACCTTCTGGCAGCACACCCCGCACGCCCCGCCGCGGGCCATCTGGAGGAGGCCGATGTCCGCGGACTTGTGCGTCTTCGCATGCGCCCGCAAGCGCATCCCGGTGGCCTCCGTGAAGGCCCGCATGCGTTCGACATTGCGCTCGAACGCGTCGAGATCGACGACGAGCGCCGGGGTCTGGATCTCCGGCACGGTCATCCCCACAGCGGCAGGAACGTCAAAACCCACGTCGAGAGCGGTCACTCGCCTCGCCTCCTTCGACCCGCGAATGCGGGTGTTCGCTTACGTCATTGCGTCCGTACTCTGTTCGAACCCCCGGGACCGCCCGCACCCCCGGGACCGCCCGCACCCCGGGACCGCCGGACTCTCCGGGACCGACCACGGATCACTTCACGATCACCGGATCGCCGAGGTCGTCCCCACTGAGGAACGCCCTCACCATCGCGGCCTGATCGGCCACCGCGTGCTCGCGCATGTACCGCGAGTCCGCGCCCGCGTGCGGGGTGAGAAGCAGTCCGGGGCAGTCCCACAGCGGGTGGTCGGCCGGCAGGGGTTCGGGATCGACGACGTCGAGGGCGGCACGGATGGTGCCTGCAGTGAGTGCCTCGACGAGAGCAGCGGTGTCGACGACCTTGCCGCGGCCGATGTTCCCGAGGACCGCGCACGGCTTCATCCGCGAAAGGAAGTCCGCGTCGACGAGTCCGTCGGTACCCGGGTTGAGCGGCAGGGCGAGGGATACGGCGTCCGCCTGCGGCAGCCAGTCGTCGAGTTCGTCCATCGCGTGGACCTTCTCCCCACCGGGGCCCGTGCGGGCAGTGCGCGCGAATCGGACGACGCGTGCTTTGAAGGCTTCGAGCCGGTCCGCGATGCCCCGGCCGATGCCGCCCTGACCGATGACGAGCACCGTGGTGCCCACGATCCCGGTGAGCCCGTGCTCGTGGGGGCCGCGCTCGGAGAATTCGATCCACCGGTGCTGCCGCTGGGCCTCGAGGTGCTCGGGCAGGGAGCGCAGGGACGCCATGATCGCGAGCGCGCCGGTCTCCGCCGTCGTGTCCGTCATCACCTGGGAGGAGTTGAAGACCGGGACGCCCGCGGGGACGGAGTCGATGACCCAGTCGTACCCGATGCTCACGGTGCGCACTCCGCGCAGGTTCGGGAAGGTCTTCAGGTGGTCGCGGCGCTGCTGGCCGCCTCGGCCGCTGATGACGACAAAGCCGACGGACTCCGGGGCGATCGACCCGTCGAGGTCCTCGTAGTCCGACCACAGCGCCGCACGGGTGCCCGCGGGGAGGTCGCCGAGGAGCTCGAGGTGCTCGGGCTCGGGCACGAGCGCGGTGAGCGGCTGGTCCCCGGTCGCAGCCGGAGGGGTGGCCACCGGGGAGGAAGCCACGGCCGAGGCGCCGTCCGGCCGGGTGCCGCGGGGCGCCTCGGTGGGGGAGGACTGGGGAGCGGTGGTGACGGTCGTGGAGTCGGTCATGCCTGCTCCACCTGCCACTTCTCGGTGATCTCGAGGAAGAGGTCGTTGACCTCCGGGAGCATGATCGAGTAGCGGGCGCCGTCCTCGCCGTAGGAGCGGATGATGACGCCGTTCGCGGCGGAGAACGCAGCGAAGTCGTCGGACTTCTCGCCGAGGTCGATGAGGATGAAGTTCGCCTGCGAGGGGTAGATCGTGAACCCCTGATCGACGAGGGTCGACTCGATGCGGGTGCGTTCGGCGAGGGTGACCCGACGGCGTTCCTCGTACTCGGCGACGGAAGCCGGTTCGAGGCATGCGAGCCCGGCCTGGACCGCGAGAGTGGAGACGCCCGAGAGGAGGCTGATGCGGCGGATGCCGGTGGTGATCTCCGGGCGGGCGATGAGGTAGCCGAGGCGCAGGCCCGCGAGGCCGAAGAACTTCGAGAAGGTCTTGAGCACGGCGACGTTGGGGAACTGTGCGGCGAGGGCGAAGCCGTCGACGACTCCCTCGGCGGTCGCGTACTCGCCGTAGGCGTCGTCGAGGACGACGAGGACGTTGCTCGGGACCTTCGCGAGGAAGTCGAGGACGTCGGCGTGCATGAGAGGGGCGCCCGAGGGGTTGTTCGGGGTGCAGAGGACGATCAGCCGGGTGCGGTCGGTGATCGCCTCGGCCATCGCCTCGAGCTGGAGGGCACCGCTGTCGAGGACGGGCACGGCGACGGCCTTCGCACCGGCGGTCGCGGCGGCGTTGAAGTACGCGTCGAAGGAGCGCCAGCCGAACATCACCTCGTCGCCCGGGTCGCACGTGGCGATCGCGAGGTTGTGGAGCATGAAACCGGATCCGGGGCTCACGACGACGCAGCCCTCGCCGAGGTCCTCGACACCGTGATGGGCGGCGAGCTTCGCCTCGAGTGTGCCGATGCCCTCGGGGTAGAGGTTGAGGCCCGCGGCGGCGGAGGCGATGGCCTCGGTGACGGCGGGGATGGGGGTGAAGGGTGCCTCGTTGTAGGCGGCACGCACGGCGGTGGACGTGGGCTGCAGGCGGAGCGCGCGCTGCGTGAGGTGGCTGTGGATGCTGCGGAAGGGAACCGCGGGTGCGGTGGTGCCGGGTGCCGCGAGCGCCTCGGCGGCGGTGCCGGTCGCGGTCGTGCCGGTTTCGGTGTCGGTGGTGGTGTCGCTGACCAGGAGGTCGGTCATGCTTCTCCTTCGGGGATCACCGGGTGGGGAGCCGGTGGCGGGTGCTGTGGGTTCTGTTGGATCTGTGGGTTCTGCGTATCTGGCGGTACTGCGGTGGGGATGTGAGGTCAAGAATGCCCGCGATTCGTTTCCAGGACGTCACGGGTCGGTGGCGTGGATCGAACCGGCGATAACCTCGGACCATCCCCACCGTATTGCCATGGCCGCCGGGCCGAACAGGCCCCGGGCCGGAAAGCAGGAACCCGTGTCCTCAGTCCCCTCCGTACCTCCGTCGAACGTGAACCCGTCGAATGCGCCGACCCCGGCGGCCGCGTCCACGATCCCCACCTGGTCGCTCGCCGACAATCCGAAGTTCCTCGTCCACATGAATGTCGTCCAGGGCGTCGGGACGGCGGCGATCGGCATCGACCGTGGCGACTCGACGCCGGGCCTGCTCGCGCGGGTGGACGAGGTCCCCGGTGGCGGCTTCGCGATCACCGCGGAGAACACCGGGTACGGATACACCGACGGGGAGGACGCGCTCGCCTTCGCCGCGAAGAATTCCTTCGCGGAGTCCGTGCTCGTCGGCGACGCGAGTGATGATGCGGGGGCGTTCGATCCCACCGGGCTCGGCTTCGTCGACTACCTCCGCGTCGCGCAGACCCTCTCGAACTTCCACCAGGTGACGTACGAGCTCAAGCGGGACCTCAGCCGGGTACAGAAGATCACCTGGTTCGACGACATCCTCGCGATCGACACCGTGCTCACCTTCGGCGTCGTCGAGGAGACCCCGAAGCCGCGACCCGGCGGGATGCTCAACGCGACCGGACCGGCTCCCGGCCCGGTGTCCCGTGGTTTCCCCGCGCCGGCGGACACCGTGTCGATCACCCAGCGGGTCACCCTCCGCCCGCTGCCGGACGACGATTTCGAGCCGATGGCGTTCCACGGCCGGATCGGGTCGATGGGCATGGTCGTCGTCAACCGGTTCGACCGACAGGCCGAGCAGGACTCCCGTACCGTCCTCGCGCCGAAGTACCGCCTCAAGCCTGGCGCGGACAACGCGCCGATCGTCTACCGCCTCGATCCCGGGATCCCGGAGCCCTTCCGGTCCGCGATGCTCGAGGGTTTCAACTGGTGGCAGGAGGCCTTCGCCGAGGCGGGCTTCCCCGACGTCTACCGCGTCGAGATCCTGCCCGAGGGCCAGGACCTGTTCGACCCGCGGTACGGCACCATCACGTGGGCGCACCGCAGTGACCGTGGGTGGTCGTTCGGCAAGAGCCACCAGGACCCGCGCACCGGGGAGATTCTCAAGGGCTGCGTCGTCATGGGGTCGCAGCGGATCGAGGAGATCCGGGCGATCACCGAAGCGGTCCTCGGGGTGTACGGAACCGACCGTGAGGACGAGGTGACGAAGGTCGTGTGCGCACGACTCGCCTCCCTGTCGGCGCACGAGGTCGGGCACTCCCTCGGATTCGCCCACAACTTCGCGTCGCACCACCACACGCAGCAGTCCGTCATGGACTATCCCGGACCGTCGTTCGGGCTCGATGCCGAGGGGCTGCCGTGCGTGCCCGACCTCGCGACCGCGCCGTACTCGGTGGGGATGGGTCCGTGGGACCTGCACTCCGTCAAGGCGCTGTACCACCCCGATCTCGCAGGTCCGGTGGGTATCGGTGCAGGTGGCAGCGGTGACGGGCTCGAGTACGTCACGGATGCCGACTCCCGGCTCGAGGAGTACGCGGACGCCCGCGCCTCGACGTGGAAGGGGTGGGGCGAGGCACTCGACTCCTTCGAGAACCTCGTCGCGGTGCGGAAGGCAGCGCTCGCCCGCTTCGGGACACAGGTGGTGAAGGAGGGGTCGGACTCGAACGAGCTCGAACGGCGTTTCCGCCTGCTGTACCTCGTGCATCGGTTCCATGCGGTGTCCGCCGCGAAGGCGATCGGCGGCACCGTGCGCACGTATGCGGAAACCGCGTTCGAGGGTTATGAGGGCGCCGTGGGCGTCGTGCCGCTCGCGGATCAGCTCGCCGCCCTCGAATCGGTGGCCGTCGCGTTCAGCCCCGCGTTCCTCGAGGTGCCGGCGCACGTGGTGCCGCTGCTCGCGCCGCCGGCCGGTGGTGTCGCCATGCGGGACGGAGGGTTCGCGCATCGCACCGCCGGGTCGGCGGACACGGCCGCGATCGTCCGCGCCGGAACCGATGTCATCGTGGGCATGCTCCTCGCGCCGCAGCGCCTCAACCGGGTGGCCGAACAGTCGACCGAGGTGCTCGAAGCGCTGCTCGGGAAGACGATCGGGTGGGCGCTCGGCGTGCTCGACGGTGGGGCGGTGCCGGGCGGGACCGGCGCCTCGGGTGAGGCAGGAGCCTCCGGCGGGTCGCGGACCGCGACGACGATCGCGTGGGCGATCCTCCAGCGGTTCACCGCGAGCCTCACGAGCACGGTGCTCCACGAGCAGGTGCGGTTCGAGATCCTCGGACTGCTCGCGGACACAGGCGAGGATCTCACGAGTCCGCTCGTGAAGAAGAAGTGGGAGAAGGTGGTCGACCAGGCGCTCGCCACCGTCGACGAACTCCCCGCAGTGCCGCTCGGCACGCCGATCTGATCGACGCCGCCGACCGGTCGGCTATGCCGTCGAACAGCCCGAGGCGGGCCATCGCAGGTGCGGTGGCCCGCCTCGGGCTGTGGTCGGGTCCGGCGGGGCCGATCGGTGCGGGTCGTGTGGGGAGGCCGGGGCGCCTCGGCGGTGGTGCGGCCGTCAGGCCATGGACGGTTCCGGGACCTCCACGAGTGGGGTGTGCTCGCGGTGGAGGAACGTCGTGTCGACGTGCGGGGTGGTGCCGGTCGCCCAATCGGCACCGACCTCGCCCATCGCCGGGGACATCTTGAAGCCGTGGCCGGAGAAGCCCGCCATGACGAAGACGTTGTCCATGCGCGGGTGCGGCTGCGCGTATTCGTGGCGATCGTCGGTGTAGCCCTCGAAGAAGGTGCTGATGCGCATCGGGTACGAGTCGAGGACCGGCAGGTAGCGGGCGGCGTGGTCGATGAAGGGACGGAGGTCGTCCTCGGCGACGTCGAGCGGTGCGCCGTCCGGGCAGTCGATCGGCAGGTGGTTGGGGAAGCCGAGGCCGATCTTCACCGCCGACCGGTCCGGTACGGGCAGCCCGTACGAGTACGCGGGTTCGGTGCGGAGGTACGGCAGGAAGTCGTCGAGGCAGCCGGGTTGCTTGCCGAAGAACCACACGCTCACCAGGCGGCGCATGTGGAACACGTCGATCATGTCGGGGAGGACCTTCGCGGTCCATGCGCCCGAGGCGACGACGACGCGGTCGAACTCCCGGGTCTCGCCGTCCGTGGTGACGAGGACGGTGCCGTCCTCCCGCTGGTCCACGCACTCGACGCGGGTGGCGCGGAGGATCGTGGCACCGTTCGCCTCGGCGAGGGCAGCGGCCGTGTTGACGGTGAGCTCGGGCTTGATGATGCCGCCGTCGCGGTCCCAGACGGTGATGTCGTTGTCGTCGAGTGCGAACTGCGGGAAGGCCTTGAGTGCGTCCTCGCGGGAGTAGACGCGGTATTCGCGGCCGTTCTGTGCGACGCCCTCGAGCGCGGTGCGCATGCCCGGGCAGTCCTCATCGCCCATGACGAGGGACCCGGTGATCTGTCGGAGTTCGCGGCCGGACGTGGCCTCGAGGTCCTTCCACAGTTCGTCCGCACGGTCGACGACGGGGTCGTACCGCAGGTCCTCGAGTTCGAGGGTGCGGAAGAGGCGGGTCTCGCCGCCGGCTGCGCCCTTCGAGTGGCCGGGGGAGAAGAGCTCGTAACCGGTGACCTCGCAGTCCCGCTTCGAGAGCTGCCAGAGGACCTGGGATCCGATGGTGCCGACGCCGATGACTGCCACGCGCTGTCGCATGTCCGTGAAGACCTGACTTCCTGGGTGTGGGGATGGGTGGGGGAGTTGGGTGGTGCTGGGGTGTCGCGCTCGCCTCGGCGGGGTGATTCCGGGTGGGCCGCGTGGGACGGGGATGTGTCCGCTGCTTCGACGAGCGTGATGTGTCACACACGATAGTCCGGTTTCGGCCGGATTCCATTGCACTCGTGTGAACGGATCGCCGTCCGTCGGTTCGCGGGACCCGGACCTGTGAATTCGTCGTTTCCGGTCTACGAAACGGGCCGATATCGCGGTAGGAATGACCTCAATACATTCGGTTGACACGGCGAAAGGCCGGTTGATGCATACCGCGGAAATGCTTCGGCGTGAGCTCTATCAGTTCCACATCTACGGGCGATCCGTCGAGCGCGAGGCGGTAATCCCGCACTGGGGACTGCGGGACAGATTCGGCATCGTCATCACAGAGCCCTTCGGCGACATCGGCGCGTCGCTCCTCGTGCAGAACTTCATCACGATGTTCTACGAGGCCAGGCCCGAGCGAAAAGAGGCCGATCCGCAGTACCCCGAGATCTTCCATGTCGGCGGGAGGTTCGGGAACCATGCGCCGTTCGACTTCTACCCGGCTCGGAAGGAGGTCTTCGTCGAACCCGATGCGCCGACGTTGCTCGAACGCCTCAACGACTTCGGGATCACTCACCTCGCGCTCCCCGAGTGCATTCCGGGTGAGGTGCTCGAGCCCTACTGGTGGGCCGACCGGCACGCGTTCCCCGAGCGCACGGAATGGGCCGCGTTGTACTCGTCGACGGGACGAGTGCAGGACCCGACCTTCTTCCTGTGCGGCCTGGACCCCATCACCGAGGCGAACATGCTCACTGCGCTCGACGTCCAGTCGTGGGTGTCGCGCCTGAAGACCTGGTCGATCGAGGAGGTCCGCCGCAGACTGGCTGGACCGACGCCCACGCACGAAGCGGAACGCTGGGTCCGCGTTGTGTGCGAGCGGGCCGACGAGGTGCCCGAGGCCGAACTCGAGCGGATCCGGAAACAGCGCGCTGCGTTCGTCGGGGAGCGCGGGCTGCCGACGGAGGCGTATCGGCAGATCGCGCCGCCGGAGGCGTTGCGGTTCATCGGTGGGTGAGGTGTCCCACTGAGCTGTACGCAGCGGAGAGAACTGCGTGCGCGACCGCGTCGCTTTCGCGAAGGATCGCGGAATTCGCTCCTTTGACCGGGATCATGTTCGTGAGAAGCGACGACGAAGGCAGTCCGACGACGAAGACGTTGTTTCCCGAATCTCCGCCGTCGCCCGTGCATACTCGGTTGGTCCAATGGGAAACCCGGATCATTCCTGTCGTCGTTCCGTTCCTGACCTCCGTGCCGAAACGTTCTCCGAGCTGCCGCAGGAGCGAACTCTCGCTTCTGTCCGCTCGGGCTGTCGGGAGCCATGCATCGATGACGGCATCGACGTGAATCGGTTCCGTGAGATGCACGGTCGTGACCGTGAGACCCGATGACGTCGGACGGAGCTGGGGGCGTGCCCCGATGAATCGAACGATCCCGGCCTCCCGAAGGGCGAGGAGCTCGTCGAAGCGGGACGCGGGGGGCCCTCCGAGCACGAACTTGATATCCGACGAATAGCGACCGAACTCGGCGATACGTGATCCGTCCGACCACGTGTCGGCGTCGTGGGTGAGATCGCCGAGCCCGGCGAGCCCGAATCCGCGTGAAATCGCGGATGTCAGCGAGGGGTCGTTTCTGCGTTGCCCGAGGATTGCCTCGATCGTCTGTGCAATCACCGAATCGATCGCGCGAAGATCGCCTGCGCCCACATGTGACAGAGGGTCGAGATATGCGGTGATGTTCAGATGATGGGCGGAATCCGGGACTGCGGACGCGATGAGAACGTCGCGCTCTGCGCGCGTCCCGGCTTCGATGAATTCACGTCTGAATGCTCCCCAATCGCATCGGACCCTGCTCGGAAACCCGGTGAAGAGTTCGCAGTAGTAGGAGAGTTCGGCCTCGAGAGTCAGAAGGGGCCAATAGTCGGTTGCGAGTTCGAGCGGCCTTCGGTCGAGCAATTCTGCAACGCGTTCCGGGGTGAAGAATCCTGGTTCGAAATCGTCTCCCCGGAAATCGCCGTCGACCTTGCAGAGGTTGGGGAAACCGCGTCGAGAGGTGAGGAAGACCTTCGGCTCACGGCCGGACACTCTGTACCGAACGCGACCGGTCACGTCGCGGAGGAAACGGCCGCCACGCTCGAGAGTGAGAAGGACAAGGGAATCGATGGCTGCCAGACCCATACCGCGGACGAGGACGTGGTCATCGGGTCGGATGTCCGAATAATCGACATCGACGGCATAGCCGGGAGGGAAATACGCGCCGAACGAGCCGATCTCGGCCGGCCGACGAGCAGCGTCGTCGACGTGCCCGACGCATACGACGACGAGGTCGGAGTGCAGCGTCGATCCGTCGGAGAGATTCACGAGTTCTCCGGTGTCGGCAGCGGGTTCGACGGACGTGGCTCGGCAGCGGTGGATGTGCAGGTCGGCGACACGTTCGATGCGCTGGATCAGCTGATCCGCGAACCAACGGAGGTACATTCCCGCGAGTTTGCGCGGAGCGAAAGTGGTGGGCGTGATCGAATCGACGACCGACGCGATCCAGGACTCGAGTGGTTCGGCTTCGGTGGCGTGTTCGCGCATGCCACAGGCCCAGTCGTACAGGCTCGGCCCGGGGACGGGTGGATTGCGGACTTCGTACGACTCGTCGGCGAACAGTGTCAGCTCATCGGCGCGTACGTTCAGTTGAACGGTGTCCGGCTGATCCGTGTTCCAGATTCGTCCGGCACCGAGTTCGTGGGGTTCGACGACGTGGATGATCGGCCGGTCGGTCGACTCGATGCTCTCGAGTCCTGCGCAGATCCGCTCGAGGATGCTGAGGCCACGGGGCCCGCCTCCGATGATCGTGATGATCGGACTCATCGTTTCCTGGCTCCTCCGGCGTCGACACCTGCGGTCGTTGTTGCGCACACGCTACGGGCGGGCCGAGGCGAGAAGTTCGGCGAAGAGTCGGAAATCCGGGGCTCCACGTGGGTCAATTCGTCGAACTTTTCGTTCGGGTGGTTAATTCGCGATGTCGTCGGCGGAATCGCAGAACATCCGGGATAGGACAGCTGTAGGAAGAACGACGTACCCCGCAGCGACCATTCGAATTCTCGCGAACGCTCGCGGCGCGACATGACGGAAGGAACATGATGACTGAGCATTTCGAGACGATTGTCGTCGGCGGTGGACTCATGGGATCGGCCACGGCGTGGCAACTGGCGAAGCGCGGGCGGGAAGTCATGCTCCTCGAACGTTTCGACCAAACGCACAAGAAAGGTGCTTCGCACGGAAGCACGCGCAATTTCAACGTGGGTTATACGGAACGGCACTACCTCGACCTCGTAAAAGAAGCGGGGAAACTCTGGCGCGAACTCGAGGCCGAGTCGGGTGCATCACTGCTCGATCTCGTGGGAATGGCGAATCATGGACGCGGTGTGCCCGAGGACCACGTGGACATTCTCCGGGCGAACGGATTCCGTGCCGAGTGGGTGTCGCTCGAGGAAGCCGCCGAACGATGGACCGGTTTCGCCTGGGACACGCGGGTGCTGTACACGCCGGACGGAGGCAGAGTGAATCCGTTTGCCGGGATCCTGGCCTTCCAGGACGTTGCTGCAGAGCTCGGTGCGACGATCAAACACGGAACACAGGTTCTTTCGGTTGCCGAACGCAGTGACGGGACGGTCGAAGTCGTCACGGAGGGAACGACATACACGTGCGACACCGTGGTGGTGACAGTGGGGGCGTGGACGAACAAGCTCGTCGGCGCGAAGTTCGCATACCCCCGTCTCTACGTGACCCAGGAGCAGCCTGCGCACTTCGAGATCGTCGACCGGACTGCCGAATGGCCGAGCTTCAACCATCGCCCGGTGCTCACCGATCCCGAATTCGCATGGTTCTACTCTCCGGTGTACGGGATGCTGACCCCGGGAGAAGGCATCAAAGCGGGCTGGCACGCGGTGGGAGTTCAGGTGGATCCGGACAACCGGTCGTTCGAAGCCGAGCCGGCGATGATGCGGGGGCTCCAGCGATACGCGAGGGAGTTCCTCCCGGGTGTCGACCCGGAGAGCTTCGAAACGATCAGCTGTACCTACACGATGTCACCCGACGAGGCGTTCATTCTCGATCGGCGAGGATCTATTGTGCTCGGCGCCGGATTCTCCGGTCAGGGTGCCAAGTTCACGCCCGCCATCGGACGGGTTCTGGCCGATTTCGTGACCGACCCGGATGCGCGTGCGATTCCGGCTTTCGCTGCGGACCGGCCGACGCTTCCCCGTATGGGCCTCGAAGCCTGATTGTGTTCACGGTTCCGTACGGCGAAGGAACGGGAGCGACAGCAGCCAGAGATGGACCATCAGACGGGCGCGGCCGTCTCCGAGATCGAGGTTCGTCGCCTTCTCGAATTTCGCGAGGCGGTAGTACGCAGTCGTGCGGTGGAGGAAGAGGTCTTCGCTGGTCTTTGCGATGTTTCCTCCGTGATCGAGATACGCAAGCACTGTCTGGAGAACTTCGGGCGACACCGAATCATCGATCGTGCGGAGAACCGGTGGTACGCGTGAAGGTGGTAGCGAAGCAGGAAGCAGGTCGGCGAGGAGTAGATCGACGCCGGGATCGTCCCAGAGCCGAGTCGTGACTCCGGTGGCCGATGCGGCGCGAAGCGACAGGATCCCCTGCTCCACGGAATCGGAGACGTGTGTGAGTGCGGTGACCCTCCCTCCCGCGCCGACGTGAAGTCGGGCCTCGGCACCGGGAGTGAGCACGTCCGCCTCCTTGACGAGGCGATCGGCGAGTTCCTGCAGGATCTCGGTGAGAACGGCACCCCGGAATCCGAGGACGATGACGAAGAAATCGTTGACTCTTCCGAAGATCCTGTCCTGGGCAGGAATCGGGGTGAGTGCACGTTTCGTGGCTCTGAGTAGGAGCCGGTACTCGTGGTCCTCGATCGTTCCTCGCGATTCCCGATCGAAGCGCATGACGAGTGCGGTGAAACCGACGCACGCCGCGAAGTGGCCGAGGTCGCTGAGGTCTTCCTCGGCCGCACGTCTGTCGGAGTAGGTATCGGAAAGCAGGCCGGCGAGGCTCTCCTCCAGCTGCAGTTCCGCGGAGAGGTTCGACACCAGCCTCCGTTCGAAGATCGTTTCCACCTGATGAATGGTGTGGAGGCAGTCGTCGAGTTCGGCTTGCGAGACGGTGTCGTCGTCGATGAGCCAGAGAATTGCCGCCAATTCTCCGTCCGCGCGTATGGGCATCCCGATGCGTGGCTTGACCTCGCCCATCGCGGGCACCCGCTTGTATCCCTTGACCTTGTTGATCCCGGTGGTCTGAGGGATCGATTTGAACTCCGGTGGAACGGTCCGGCTCTTGAGGGCCTGGATCCGGAGTTCGTCCTCATCGCCGAAATGGCGGCTGGCCACGAGGAGATCCATCTCTGCGGTGTCGATGGCGACCGAGCGTTGGAGGCGATCGGCAAGTTCGTCGACGAGCCCCTGTACGGGACCGACGAGATGGCCGAGGGGCCGAGGCGTATGGGTGGCGGGGAGCATGGGTGAACTTTAGGCCCGCGTTGGCGGAAAGGTCGTTCTGCAAACGATCCGATACGAGGTTTTTACTTCGAGCGGACGCCGGCCCCGGAATTCCGACAGTTTGTAGCAACCCTTTCGACGAACTTCGTGGAAAGCGCGTGACACAGGAGAGGTGAAGAAAGGCAGGATTTTGGGAATTCCGAGATGAGGAGACGAGCATGATGAAACAGGAGACACGGCCACCGGTCCGGCCGTCGCCGGAAGCAGTCGGTCCCGACGAGATGCGCACCGAGCTGAACCCCGATCCGAGCGCGGAAACGCCGGCTCTTGTCGAGATGGACTCGGTTTCGATTGCTTATGGAGACAAGGAAGTTGTTCACGAGGTCTCGCTCTCGGTGGCACAGGGCGAGGTCATGGCTCTCATCGGTCCGTCGGGCGCCGGCAAGTCGTCTCTCCTGCGCACGGTGAACTACCTCGAGAAGCCGTCCAACGGACGCATCACTGTCGCCGGGCACGTCATCGAGGGAGGGCAAGCGCCGAAGCGGCGCGATCTTCTCGCACTCCGTAGGGACGTTGGGATGGTCTTCCAGTCGTTCAATCTCTTCCCGCATCTTTCCGCGCTCGACAATGTTGCACTTGCTCAGGTCTATTCGCTCAAACGCTCCAAGTCGGAGGCTCGTGCTCGTGCGGAGATCGAACTCGAGCGTGTGGGGCTGCCCAAAGCCATGCACGGCCGACGTCCCACCACATTCTCCGGGGGACAGCAGCAACGCATTGCGATCGCACGGTCGTTGTCGCTCGACCCGAAACTCATGTTGTTCGACGAACCGACATCGGCACTCGATCCCGAACTCGGTTGGGAAGTGCTCGGGACCATGCGCGAGCTCGCCGCAACGGGTATGACGATGCTCGTGGTCACGCACGAAATGCACTTCGCGCGGGATGTGGCCGAGGAGGTCGTCTTCATGGCCGACGGCAGGGTTGTCGAACAGGGTCCACCGGAACAGATCATGACGGACCCTCGACACGAGCGGACCCGACAGTTCCTTCGAGTGGTCCTGGACCGGTGACCCATGGATATGTTGCTGGCGTTGGCGAGCGGAATCGGCACGACGATATTCGTCACTGTCTTCTCCTTCGTTCTCGGAGCTTTTCTCGCACTCCCACTCACATGGGCGCGGGTATCCGGTATTGCCCCGCTGAAGGTGCTCGCGACGGCGATCGTCGAGGTGTTTCGCGGCGTCCCGATCATCGTGTGGTTGTTGCTGATGTATCTCAGCGTGGTGATCGGTCCCTGGCGCCCAGACCCACTGACAACATCGGTCGTGGTCTTCTCGTTCCTGTCGGCGGTGTATCTGAGCGAGATCTACAGGTCGTCCTTGATGGCGATTCCACGAGGGCAATGGGAAGCCGCTCATGCACTCGCGCTGCCGCAGATGGTGGGCTTCGCCAGGATCATCGTTCCTCAGGCGATCCCGCTGGTGATTCCGGCTGCCGCCACGTTCGCCATCGGACTTCTCAAGGACGCTGCCATCGGATCGATCATCGGGACGAAGGACGTGACGTTCTATGCGCAGGAATGGGCGAAGGTGAACGGCGGTCCGATCACCGTTTTCGCAGCCGCGGCTGCGATCTACCTCGTGCTCTCCATTCCGATCGCCATTGTGGCGAGACGAAGCGGTGACGCTCTGAGAAAGCGGGTGATGGGCTGATGCTCGACGCACAGTTCTTCCTCGCATGGATCGAGTACTTCCCGGACTATTTGGCCGGTTTCTGGGTGAGTATCAAGATGACCGTTCTGGCCCTGCTGTGGGGAATTCCTCTGGCCATGGGGCTCGCGCTCGTCACGATGAGCAAGCTTGCTCCCCTTCGGTGGCTCGGGATCTGCATCGTGGAAGTGGGTCGCGGGATTCCTGCGCTCGTGTTTCTCTATCTCGTGTACTTCGGGCTGCCGCCTCTGGGAATCCTTTTCGACAACTTCCAGACATCGGTACTCGTGCTCGGTTTCAGTACCGGTTGCTATGCGGCAGAGGTGTTCCGGGCGACGTTCGAGTCGATCCCGCGCGGCCATCATGAGGCGGCGGCAGCGGTCGGTCTGACACGTGTACAGACGTTCTTCCTCATCGTTCTTCCGCAAGCGGTGAAGATCGTCATTCCTCCGATCGTCGGAAATGCGATCGGCCTGTTCCAGGCGACCTCACTCGCCTATGCGATCGGTGTTCCGGAGCTGACGAAGGCCGCGTACACCGTGGCCTCGATCAACTATCAATACCTTTCCTGCTTCACGCTCGCTGCCCTGTTCTATGCAGCGGTTTCCATTCCTGCCTCATTGTGGCTCAACAAATCCGACCAACCGCGCCAGCGCCTCTTCCGGCGACCGAAGCCGGCGACGGCCTCCGCACCTTCCACACCACTTGCAGAGATTTCGAGGTAATTCTCATGACCGCAATTCGCATACGCACCACCGCCCTGTCGGCTGCCGCCGTTCTCGGGGGTGCGCTCCTCGCCGGGTGTTCCTCTGCCGGGGCGTCCGAAGTGGCCGAGGACTGTGTACCCGCACATCCCGAGGTCGTGACGCTCTCCGAAGGCGTCCTCAAGGGGTCCACTGCGATCACTCCGCCGTACACGCGCGCCGATGACGAGAACCGTGGCGGTACCGAGGGGCGTATCGCGAAGGAGATCGCTGCGCTCGAATGCCTGGACTTCCAGGTCGAGACGTCGGCGCCGGGTGCAGGTTTCGCGAACATCGAGACCAACCGCGCGGACCTCATGATGGGAGGCGTCTACTGGACGCAGGAACGCGCCGACACCTACACGCTCACCGATCCGATGTACCAGGACGGCATGGCGATCATGTCGAAGGACGGGTTCGGAACGATCGAGGAACTCGAGGGCAAGAAGATCGGAACCATCCAGGGATACCTCTGGAACGACGACTTGATCACTGCACTGGGGAACGGGAACGTCACGCAGTACCAGGACTACACGTCGATGGTCGGAGACCTGAGCGCGGGACGGATCAAAGCCGGTGTCGCGACCTCCGCCGAGGCGGCTTACCAAGTGACGACGGACGGGGCAGATGGTCTCCAGTCGGTGAACTTCGAACCGACCGAAAAGGTCGCGTCCTCGATGGGTCTCAGCGAAGTGGTCTTCGTCATCACGAAGGACAACGAATCGCTGCTCACCGCAATGAACGAGAACATCCAGACTCTCATCGACAACGGCACCATGGCGGAGATCCTCGAATCCGAGGGTATGGATCCGGCACTCGCGGGACCGGCCGAGTAACCGAACCGATGCATACCGCAGAACAGCTCTCGAGGGACCTCTACCAGTTCCACGCGGACGGTCGTGAGGTCCCTCGGGAATACGTGATTCCGGCGTGGGGGCTCCGCGACAGGTTCGGGATCGTCATCACGGAGCCATTCGGCGATATCGGTGCGTCACTGCTCGTCCAGAACTTCATCAACATGTTCTACGACGCACGTCCCGAGCGGCGCGAACGCGATCCGCAGTATCCCGAGATCTATGTCTTTCACGTCGGAGGGACGTTCGGAAATCACTCCCCTTTCGATTTCTACCCCGCGCGGAAAGAAGTTTTTCTCGAGGCCGACTCCCCGACGTTGCTCGAGCGATTGAATGATTACGGAATCACGCATCTCGCCCTGCCCGAGTGCGACCCCGGTGCAGTGATCGAACCGAACTGGTGGGCCGACCGGCACGCGTTCCTCGAACGCACGCAGTGGGCGAGTCTGTATTCCGCGAGCGGGCGTGTTCAGGATCCTTCGTTCTTCATCTGCGGACTCGACCCCGTCGTCGAGGCGAACACGCGGGCTGCGCTCGACGTGGAGGGTCGTCTCGCGTGGCTCGACGAAGTGACGCCCGAGGACGTTCGCCCCCGCCTCGCCGGGCCGACTCCGCTGCACGAAGCGGAGCGGTGGGTCCGCGTGGTGCGAGAGCGATCGGGTGAGGTGTCCGCCGCCGACCGGTCGAGGATCCTTCGGGGCCGCGAATCGTTCGTGGGCACGAACGGCCTCCCGACCGAGTCCTACCGGCAGATCGCGCCGACGGACGCCTTGCGGTTCATGGGTGGGTGAGGCTTCGACGACTGTCGCATTCACTCCGGTGCAACACGTCACACATAGCCTTCGACGCGGAACTCATTATCGAAAGCGAAAGGCCCGCGCCGATGCATGAAGACCTCGCCTATCTCGAACTCACGGAGATCGCCGAGCTGATCCGTACCCGACAGATCACGTCGACGGAGGTGACAACGAAGATCCTCGAACGGATCGATGCGCTCCAGGACCGCCTTCAGCCCTATGCCACCGTCATGCGGACCGAGGCGCTGGCGGCGGCTGCCCGTGCCGACGAGGAGATCTCCCGCGGCCGTTACCGCGGACCCCTCCACGGCGTCCCCGTCGCGGTCAAGGATCTCGCCTGCACCGTCGATGCACCGACGGGCGCCGGAACGACGATCTTCGAGGGCTTCATGGCCGACCACGACGCGACAGTGGTCACGCGACTGCTGGACGCCGGAGCAGTGCTCCTCGGCAAGCTCCGCATGACCGAGGGCGCGTTCACCAGTCACCATCCGGACCTGCCGTCCCCGGTGAACCCCTGGGATGCGGAGACTTGGGCAGGAAGCTCGTCGAGCGGCTCCGGCGTGGCCACGGCCGCGGGCCTCGCCTATGCGACTCTCGGCTCTGACACCGGCGGGTCGATCCGTCTGCCGTCCAGCCAGAACGGCATCACCGGGCTCAAGCCGACCTGGGGACGTGTGAGCCGGTACGGGATCTTCGACCTCGCGCAGAGCCTCGATCATGTGGGTCCGATGTGCCGCAGCGCGAAGGACGCGGCCGTTGTCCTGTCCGTCATCGCCGGCCGCGACGAGAACGACCCGACGAGCGCGGTCGTCCCGGTGCCGGCGTACGAGGACAACCTGCGGCTGCCCTGTGCACCGGTCGTCGGATTCGACCCGTCGCTCAACGCGCATTTCGACGAGGAGACCCGCGACATGCTCGCGCGGACCCTGACCACTGTGCGCGAACTCGGGTGGCGGGTTGTCGAAGTGGAGACCCCCGGGTTCCTCGAGGCGGCAGAGGACTGGCAGGGACTGTGCGCCGTGGAGACAGCCCAGGTCCACGCGGAGACGTACCCGTCGCGCAAGGACGAGTACGGGCCGGCGCTCGCAGGCCTCATCGAACAGGGACGCGCCATGACCGTCATCAAGTACCAGACGCTCATGGAACGTCGGCGCGCGTTCACCGGCAATATGCACCGGCTGTTCGCGGACATCGATCTCCTTCTGATCCCCGGCGTCGGGATCGCCTCGCCCACGCTCGCGCAGATCGACAAGCTCGGTGAGGACCCCGAGGTGCTCGCCGGCGTCATCGTCCCGACCGCACCGCTCGACAACTGCGGTTTCCCGACGATCACGCTGCCGTCGGGAACCTCGAGGCGCGGAACGCCCCTGGCGATCCAGTTCGCCGCCGGTCCGTTCCAGGAGCAGCTGTTGTTCGGCGCGGGCGCTGCATTCCAGGCCGCGACCGATTTCCACCGTTCACACCCGGAGCTCTGAGGGCCGAAAGGGCCCGCCCTACATCAACGTCCCCACCCACCGCCGGGTCAGCGCCGGGTCGATGACGTCGTCGATGTCGAACAGCATCGCGGCGGTCATCGCGCGGCCCTGCTCGTACGACTCGGCGACGAGTTCGCCGTAGTGTGCCTCGCGGGCCCGAGGGTCCTCGATCGCCGCGAGTTCCTTCTTGAACCCGAGGCGCACCGCACCCTCCAGCCCCATCGGCCCCACCTCGCCGCTCGGCCACGCGACCGTGAACCGGGTGGCAGCGAACGACCCCGCGGTCATCGCCATCGCCCCGAGCCCGTATCCCTTCCGCACGATCACCGCGCCGAACGGTACCGTGAGCCCGGCTCCGGTCGTGAACAACCGGCCGAACGCCTTCACACCGGGTTCGTGCTCGGCTTCCGGCCCCACCATGAACCCGGGGGTGTCGACGAACGCGACGACGGGGATCCGGTGCGCCTCGGCGACCTCGAGCAGCTCGACGAAGGAACGCGCCGCATCGACGTCGATCGCCCCGCCGAGGTGATGGTTGTCGTTCGCGATCACCGCCACCGGGTGCCCCTCGACCCGGGCGAAACCGGTGATCGCACCCGGCGCGTAGTCCGGCCGCAGCTCGAGGAACGAGCCGACGTCGACGACGGACCGGATCGCCTCGCGCATGTCGAACGCCCGCAACCGGTCGCCCGGCACCACGGCGCGGGCCGCCTCCGGATCCGGCGCACGCACCGGTCCCTCACCAACCCCGTCACCGCCCGCGCCCGAGGCGCCGCGCCCCTCCGCAGACAGGTCACCACCGGTCCCTCCACCGACCACCCCCGCGAAGAACCCGAGGTACTCCTGCGCCGCATCGACGGCCGCCGCATCGTCCGCGACGAGCACGTCGATGACGCCGTTGACCCGGTGCACGCCGACCGGCCCGATGTCCTCCGGCCGCCACACGCCCAGGCCGCCGCCCTCGATCATCGCCGGACCACCCATGCCGATGTTCGCGTCCTCGGTCGCGATGATGACATCGCACACCCCGGCGAGAGCCGCGTTCCCGGCGAAGCACCGCCCGGACACGATCGTCACGAGCGGCACCTTGCCCTTGAGTCCGGCCAATGCCGCGAACGTGTGCACGTTGAGGTGCGCACCCGGGGCCCTGTCCGTGTCACCGGGCCGCCCGCCACCGCCCTCCGCGAACAGCACGAGCGGCAGCCCCTTCGACCCGGCCAGCTGGATGAGGCGGTCCGTCTTCGCGTGGTTCCGCGATCCCTGGGTCCCCGCGAGCACCATGTAGTCGTAGCTCATGACGACGGCTTCGAGCGGCCCGGCGGGTGTGTCGACGAGCCCGATCCCGCCGATGAGCCCGTCACCACTCGTCTTCTCGATGAGGTCCTCGAGCGACCGGCGGGCCCGCTGCGCCGCGATGACGAGCGGCCCGTACTCGACGAACGAGCCGGGCACGAGGAGGTCGTCGAGGTTCTCCCGCGCCGTCCGCCGGCCTCGCGCGTGTACCTTCGCGACCGCCTCGGGCCGGGCCTCGTCGCGCACACGCTCATGGCGTTCGATCACCTCGTCGACCCCCGGATGAGGCACCGCCACCCCCGCCGAGGCGCCACCGGCCTCCGCGTCGACCGGCCGCAGCGCGAACACGGGCTCGCCCGCCGTCACCGTCTGCCCGACCGTCACGAGCGGCCGTGCGCTCTCGTGCGCCGGCGCCGGAATCGGATGGTGCATCTTCATCGCCTCGATGAGCCCCAGCTCTCCGGGCCCGGCCTCGAGCGACACGATCGTCCCGCTCAGCGGCGCCGGCACGGCTTCCTCGCCGGGCTCCAGCTCCACCGCCGAGGCGCCCCGACCACCCGGCCGGGCCGCACTATCCGCCGTCCCGGCACCTCCGCCGGGACTGTGCGCGCCGGTTGCCTGAGCAGTCCCGCCGGCGCCGGCGCCTGCCCCGGGCCCACCGACCTGGACCTCGCCGGCAGCCGAGAGCTCCTCCATCCGCGCCCGCACCTCGTCGAGGTGTGCGTCGAACCAGCCGGTGTCGACGGTGCCCGGTTCCACGAGATCGAGCACGGCCAGCAGCACCGCGGTATTCGTATCGACGCCGTCCGCAGCGAACTCCTCGAGGGCCGACTTCAACCTGCGAGCTGCGGTCCGAGCGTTCGGCGCATGCACGATCACCTTCGCGAGGAGCGTGTCGTAGAGCGTTCCGACGGTGGTCCCGGAGCGCACCCACGTGTCGACGCGCACACCCGCGCCGCTCGGCAGGTCCACCCGCGCGAGGGCGCCTACCGCGGGATGCGGAGTGCCGTCGGGTCCGAGTGACTCCGCCCCGATCCGCGCCTGGAACGCGACACCCGACTCCGCCACGGAGACACCGGGCACCGCGCCCGCACGGTCGGCGTCAGCACCGTCCGCGCTCGCCGTCGGCAGCAACCCGAGCTCCGCGAGGTCCCACCCGAGCGCGAGCCCGATCTGCAGCGCGACGAGGTCGAGCCCCGTGATCGCCTCGGTGACGGTGTGCTCGACCTGGATCCGCGGATTCACCTCGAGGAGCGCCCAGTTCTCGCCTTCGACGAGGAACTCGACGGTCGCGAGCGAGCGGTAGTCCATCGACGCGAGAAGCCGCGCAGCATCCCGGTGGATGCCCGCGCGCACCGTGTCGGACAGGCCCGGCGCGGGTGCGATCTCGAGGAACTTCTGCCGCCGCCGCTGGAGCGAACAGTCACGATCACCGAGCACGTGCACCACGCCTCCGGTCGCAGCCGCCACACCCTCGCGATCTCCCTCCGCGCGAGCACCTGCGCGGTCGCGCGGACCTCCGTCCACACCCAGGCACTGCACCTCGATGTGGCGGGCGTGCGTCATCCACGACTCGGCGAAGACGCGGTCGTCGCCGAATCCGCTGAGCGCCTCGGCCCGGCAGCGGTCGAGGGTCGGCGCGACGAGCGCAGGATCGGTGACGACGGCGATGCCGCGCCCGCCACCCCCGGCGACCGCCTTGAGCGCGATGCCGGAGGGATGCCGCGCGAGGAGATCGAGCGCGGGGTCGGCCGACTCGAGCACCCCGGTGGACTCGGGCACGGGAATGCCGAGGGCGACGGCCCGCTCCTTCGTCGCGGTCTTCGCGCCGGCGAGCTCGAGCGCCTCGGGCGAGGGTCCGAGGAACACGAGCCCGGCCTCGGCGCACGCACGGGCGAAGGCGGGCGATTCGGCGAGGAATCCGTAGCCGGGGTGGACGGGAACCGCCGAGGCGCCTCGGCGGTTCCCCTGCCCGTCCCGACCCGGCCCGGCACCATCGGCGCCCTGCTGGGCGTCGGCCGCGGACCCCGCCGCGATCCGTGCCCCGACCGCGACGATCTGCTCGATGTCGAGGTACGCCCGGGCACCGAGGCCCTCGAGTTGTACCGCCTCGTCCGCGAGGGCGACATGGAGGCTGCCGGCGTCGTCGGCGGGATGGACGGCGACGGTGCGCAGCCCGAGGTCGCGAGCGGTGCGGATGATCCGCACGGCGATCTCCCCGCGGTTGGCGACGAGGAGTGTCGCCGGTACCTCGTGGTCCGGGACCGGGGCGGTGGGGGCAGCGGTGGCGCCGGTGGGCAGTGTCTGGGCGGTCATTTCGCGGTGTACTCCTCGATGAGTGCGACCTTGCGGATCTTGCCGGTGGCGGTCATGGGCATGGCGTCGACGAGGACGACCTCGGGAACCTTGTAGGTCGCCATCTGTTCCTTCGCCCAGGCGCGGATCTCCTCGGCGGTGTCGGGGGAGGTGGGGGTTCCGGGGACGAGTTCGACGAACGCGACGGGTTTCTGCCCGGTCCCCGCGTCCTCACGCGGCGCGACGGCCACCCGTTCGATCGCAGGATGGTTCCGCAGGAACGACTCGACCTCGGCGGGGAACACGCTCATCCCGTTGACCTTGATCATCTCCTTCGTCCGCGCGAGGTACGTGAGCGCACCGTGTGCATCGAACCGTCCGGTGTCGCCGGTGAGGAGCCAGCCGTCGACGAGGGAGGCGGCGGTCGCCTCGGGCTTGTGGAAGTACGCCGTGAGGACCGAGGGGGAGTGCACGAGGATCTGGCCGGTGGAACCGACAGGGACCGGTTCGAGGTCCGCGTCGACGACGATCATGTCGGTGCCGGGCACGGGGTATCCGCAGTACGTGGGTTCGGCGCGGAGGTCCTGGTCGTCGGCGCCGAGCCCGAGCGTGAAGGTGTCCGCGGTGTGGGTCTCCGTCATGCCGTAGGACGCCTCCCGGAGTGTCGCACCGGTGAGGTCGCGCCACTGTTTCCGCAGGTCGGGGTCGAGTTTCCGGACGAAGGACACCGCGGTGCAGTTGCGGAAGGCGCCCAGTTCCGCCGAGGCGAACTCCGGCAGCTCCATGAGCTCGACGTAGTTGTCCGCCGGGGCGACCATGCCCGTCACCCGCTGCGTCTGCAGGAGTTCGAGGGCGGCCGCGGGGTGCCAGCGGGTCATCATGACGACGGTCGACCCGTCGACGAGCGGGTTGAGCAGGCACATGTCCTCGCCCGCGATCCAGAACATCGGGAGGAACCCGAGCGCGACGTCCCCGCCCTCGCCGGGAGTGCGGCCCTGCCCCATGAGAGCACTGAGGGCGGTGTAGATCATGTGCCCCTGCGTGTGTTCGCAGCCCTTCGGCATGCCGGTCGTGCCGCCCGTGTAGTTGAGAGCGGCGAGAGCGTCACGGTCTACCTGGACGGGGTCGGCGGGGGCGTGCGCCATGATCGCCGCCCAGTCGGAGGGCACTGTGCCGTCGGAGAGGACCGCGCCGTCGGACCCGGCGACGGGAGCGGCCGAGGCGAAGGGCGCCTCGGGCACGGCAGGTGCGGTGAGCATGTCGCCGGGTGCGGTGAACGCGACGACGAGGAGACGGCCGAGGTCCGGTTCGACCTCGGGGCGGACCTGTTCGACGAGCGGGGCGAAATCCGGGTGGGCGAGGAGTGCACACACCCCGGCATCGCGGAGTTCGTAGGCGAGTTCGCCCGCTTTGAACATCGGGTTGATGGGGACGTGGACGGCGCCGATCCGGAGGATCCCGAGGAACGCGATCGTGAACTGCGGGCAGTTCGTGAGGTACACGCCGACCCGGTCACCAGCAGAAACGCCCTGCGCGCGGAGCCAGCCGGCGAACGCAGCGACGCTGTCCTCGAGCTCGGAGTACGGGATGTCGCGGCCGTAGAAGTGGATCGCGGTGGTGTCGGGGCGCTCGGCCGCCCATTTCCTCAGGTAGTCGTTCAGGCCGAAATCCGGTGCGGGTCGACGAACTCGCGGGGCACCTCGGCCGGCCAGAGGTCACGGAGGGAGGCGAGGTCGGCCGCGGCGGCGGCCCAGCGGGCGGACCGCGATTCCGGGTTCGGTGTTGCTGGGGACGGCTCGAGTGGCGTCGGGACCTGGGTGGACTGTGCAGAGGACTGTGCCTGGGTGGGCAGGGACATGGGAACCTCTCGTCGTTGAGCGGGTCTGTCGTACAGCGCATCTTCAAGCATACTGGACGTCCGTTCGGCGTGTTGAGGCGTTGCTGCCGAACTGCAGCACCGAGCGTTCCGGCCCGGTAGCGCGTCCTCGATAGGCTGCTGGGCATGAATGAGGCCCGAGGTGTGAACCCGCTCGACGCATTCCTCCACCGCTGGGCGCACGTCCTCGTCCGCCTCACCTTCTAGTCCGTGCCGCTCCGGGGCCACAGGCCCTTCGCCGCCGGGGCGAGCCGCCCCGTCCTGTTCCTCGTCCGGCACCGGAACGGACCGGTCGACCCTCACGTCGTGCGCGCCGCGCTGCCCGAGGTCGCGCACGTCCTCGATCCGAGCGCCTCCACGGGATCCGCCACCTCCGTCGAATCCGCTTCCTCCACCGCCGAGGCGCCCGGCCGTCGGGCCGACCATCGCGCCCTGGCCACGTTGCTGCGGGAGGGGAACGACGTCGTCGTGTTCGACGATGACGACGACGCGTTGAAGGCCGTCGCGGACGCGCTCGAGGACGTGGGGCGACCGGCGGGACCTCGCGCGGGCGCACGCGACAGGTCGAGGCCTGGCATGCCGACGCCGGTTTCGGGCGGTGGTGAGGAACCGCGGGCGGAGGGTGAGGAACCGCGAGGGGACGGTGCAACGGTCGCGGTCGTGCCACTCGAGCTGTACTACTCGGCGCCGCACCGCCTGCGGTCGCGCGCCGAGGTGTACGTAGGCGAGGCGGTCGAGGATTCGGCGGTCACGGTGGATGTCCTGCGTTCGGCACTCGACGCGGCGTCGATCCCCGATCCCGCCTCGGCGGATGTCGAGGCCGTCCGGGCCGCCGCGGTCGACGATGCGAAGCACGACGACCGGCCGTTCGCGCTCGCGATGCGGGAGCGGGCACGGCGGGAAGACCGCTGCCGGAACCGCGGCGCTCGGAGATGCCCCTGTTCGACATCCCGTACGAGTTCACACGTGGACGGTTCGCAAGGATCGTGCAGTTGTGGCTGTTCCTGCCGGTGGTCATCGCGGGGTGGCTCACCGGGCTGCTGGTGCGGAAGGCGGGGGTCGGGGGTGGGCCCGGCCTCGGAAGCGGAGCGAACCTCGGGAGCCGGAAGCACCTCGGAGGTGGATCAGGCGCCGGGACGCGGTCGGTGACGTGGGTGCAGTGGCGCGTGTGTGTTCTCGTGTTCACGGCGTGGGTGCCGTGCGTGGTGTTCGCGGCGTTCAGGTGGCCGGTCGAGGTCGCCATCGGACTCTGCATGGCCGGGCTGGGCCTGTGGCTGCTCACCGCCCGCGAGCACCGGCCGTGAAGGGCGGGCAATGGATCAAAGTCATCAGCGCGAGGCGTGTCGCACGTGTCAGCGACGAGCGAGAACGTAGCGCGCGCATGCGGCGATGATCGCCTCGGCTGCCGAAATCGCCTCTTCGACGTCCTGGCGAGTTGCTTCCGGTCGGGTGTCGTCCGGGTATTCCGTTGCGTTCCTGATTTGTCGCATCCAGTCGAAGTCTCGAAGAGAGCCGTCCTCCACGAACGCGGACGCCGCGACTCCTGTGTTTCTGTGTGCGCCGCCGACTGGACGAATTCGCAGGCCCTCGAGTGCAAGGACGGCGGCGAGCGATTTTCGTGCACCGTCGTACGCTGCGGTGAACGCCATGGCATGGTCCTCGATCTCGGCGATCATGCGTGCAGTCCTGAGATGTTTTTCTGCAGTCGTGATCATCGTTTCGGCCTGATCCGCGTTTCGTGCGACACGTTCCAGCCGACGATTGGCGAGCATTTCGGCGATCGTGTCAGTCATGGACTTCGCCTGTCAGGACGCTCACTCTGGGCCGTGCGCGGATCGTGCGAACGAACGGTGACGGATTCTCGGTCGTCCATTCGTCCATGTCCAAGCGCGTGATGTTGACCGGCATGTCGAGTCGTTCGCCGGCGGCTGCGGCGATGTCGGACAGGGCCCGCCGGGAGACGGCGCCTACGACGAGCACGTCCACGTCGTTCGGATATGCGCCTGCCTCGCCGGCGCGTCGCGCGGCCCAGGAACCGTAGATCTGCAGGTCGTCCACGCCTTCGATGCCCTCGAAGAGTTCGCGAAGGACGGGGATCGGGCCGTACGTCGAGGCGATCACCTCGCTCATCGGGTGGAAGAGCGGATGGTCGGTGTTGGCTCGAACCAACCGGTTGCGGCCTTCGTGGCGGTCGCGAAGGACATCGTTCTCGACGAGGCGTCCGATCTCACGATGGACGACGGGGTTGCTCGCCCCGGTGCGTCGCGCGAGTTCGGCGAGGGTGAACTCCCGCTGGGGGTGACCGTAGAGCTCGGCGAGAAGCGCTCCGACGACGTCGGAGCGTACGAACGGAGTGAGCTGCGGCGCGCGAGTCTTCACAAAACGGGAATATATCTTCCGGTTATAGGAAACGTCAACGGGTGCTTCACGAACGCGATCGTTCCCTCAACCGGAAGATGTCTTCCGGTTGAGGGAACGATCGGATGCGGATCAGATCTCACGTCACCCGACGGCGGGTCACGAGGATCGTCGCGCCGCCGACCGCCAGCAGGACGACGCCCGCGGCGAGGCCGGAGATCTCGATTCGGTCTGCTGTCGGTAGGCGTGCTTTCGGTCGACCGGTCACGGGGAAGGAGTCACGGAGAAGAAGTCAGGGGGAGGAGACCACCGCGCAGAAGCGCAGGGCTCAGTTCCTGCCTCGGCGGGTGATGAGCAGGACGGCGGCGCCGACCGCGAGGAGCGAACCGGCGATCCCGAGCGCGTTGAGTGTGGCACCGGTGTACGGCAGGGTTCCCGAGGCACCGTCCCCGTCTCCTGTCGTGTCTCCTCCGGTCTCGGAGTCGTCCGCGGAACCGCCTGCGGCGGCCTCCGCGGTGACGGTGAAGGTGGTGTCGACGATCCAGTCGCGGTCGTCGGGGGCGCTGCCGTTCACCGCCGCGGTCCACTCGCCGAGGATCGAGGCGTCGTCCGGGCGGGAGAGCTCGGGGATCGCGAAGGACGCCGCCCCGTTCTCGTCGGTGTCGAAGGTCCACTGCGTGCCGCCGGCCATGGGGTCCTCGGAGTGGAGGACGAGGAAATCGTAGGTGGTGCTCGGTGCGAGGCCGCTGATGGCGGCGAGGAAACCAGTCGTGCCGTCGGCCTCCGAGTTCGCCGCGATCTCTCCGAGGGAGAGTGAACCCGGGGAAAGCGCGAGGGAGGCGTCGACGGTGCCGTCGTCGGACCCGTCGCCGGTGTCCTCACCTGCGGTGATCGTGAAGTCCCCGTACCAGGCGACCTCGCCGACGGTGCCGTCCTCTGCAGTGTCCCCGCCGGTGACGATCGCGACGCGCCACGTACCGGGGAGACCGTCCCCGGCGCCGTCGAGGAGTTCCGCGTCGATCGGGAGTGTGAAGCTGCCGTGCTCATCGAAGGGGACGTCGAGGAAGACGTCCTCACCGATCGGGTTCATGTCGCCGTCGATCTGGGAGATCCGCACCCGGAAACCGCTGTCGGGGGTACCGGGCGGGAACCCGGATGCGGTCGCGGTGATCGCTTCGCCGGCCTCGAGTTCGGCGACGGAGATCGATGCGCGGTCGAAGGTGAGGCTGTGCTCCTCGGGAGAAGCCTCACCGTCGTCCGGACGACGTTCACGGAAGGGACGAGCGGCCGGGACATGGACGCGGTGCGGAGCGCGATGAAGTCGGAGTACGAGGGTTCGGAGGCGCTCGTGACCGCGGATTGTGCGGACGTGCCTGTGTTCGAGTGGGTGTACGAGAACGCGGTGGCGCGGGAGCGGGGCGGATGCGCCGGCGGGACGACGGTGCCGGGCGAGGAGGACGGGGTGCTGGACACGTCGCCGTTGTACGGCTGGACCTCGATGATGCCGGGCTCGAGACGTTGCCGCGGACCACGTACATCGACGGGGTGGCGGGAGTCGTGGCGGACGGGATCGCCGGGCGGCAGGTGATCCGGATGGGCGCGGGTGCGGACGTGCTCGAGGTCGTCGATGCGGGAGTTCTCGACCATCCGGGGTTGGATACATTCGTCGTGAATGCGGAGGAGTTCGCGGACGGGACACCGATCGCATGGGTGGACGACGTGCAGGAGCACGCGCGGGAACTCGGTGTGCAGTGGGTTGCGGTGGGCGCCGGCACCGGTGACAACGATTTCGGCGACCTCGCCGACGGCATCGCGGCGCTGCGGTCGATCCATCCGGAGGCGGAGTTCGGTGGGGCCTCGTACCTCGGACGTGCGGGTCAGCTCGAGGTGTGGGTGCCGACGGCGGACGACCTGGAAACGGTGTCCGTGGATGCTCTCGGCCTCAGGGGACTGCGGTACGAGGAGGTCAGTTATCCGTCGAAGGACCGGAGTATCGACAGTCTCGCGGACGGAGACGGGTATGGGGCCGAGAAGGAGTATTCACTCGCCCGTGAACTCGCGGAACCGGGCGTCACGACGGTGGGTGTGCGGTCGCGATTCCTGTCGGTGGTGACGGACGATCCGACGATCATCGACCGGATCTACGAAACGCAGACGATGTGGCCGCGGCGCGATCTCGATGCGGTGGCGATTGCGCACCGGGAGCATCCGGAGGCGATCTCGGAGCTCACGATGGACGAGTGGTTGGAGTTCGAGGCGTCGCTCGAGGTGTTGTGGACGGTGGGGGCGACGGATCTGACGGTGGTGCGCGCCTCGGCGTCGCCGATGGCGTCGGGCTGCCGACATACACGGTGACGGGGGTGCCGACGGACGTGCTCGACGAGAAGACCGACGACGTGATGGCCGCGTTCCAGGCGGGGCATCTCGCCGGGGAGTTGGATTTCGAACTCGGCGGGGTCGTCGCGTTCACTGCGCGACAGGGCGAGCGGGTGGACGTCGAGGCGGTCCTCGCGTCCGCGGAGAACGTGGCGTTCGCGCGGGGTGGTGAGTCGTCGAGTGCGTCGGAATCCGAGCCGGAATTGTCGGAGGCCGAGGTGCAGCAACGGCAGGCGCTGCAGCGGAAGGTGTTGGAGACGTGGAATGCGTGGAGGGTGTGAGGGGGGCGGGCGTGAGGCGTGGAAGCATCGTCGTCGGCACTCTCGGAGGGTGAGGAGGAACCGATGAGGTCCCAAGAGGCCGGTGTTGTCTCGGAGATGCCGAGCAGCAGAATAAGCGCCAAGGTGTGGGCGTGGGTGCGGATCGCCTCGGCGGTGGTGTTGTGCGTGGCGGTGTTCCGGCAGGGTGCGGCGAGTGCGATCGGGGTCGCCGAGGACGGCGGCAGTGTCGTCGGGTACGGGTTCAACTTCGTCTCGTACTTCACGAACGAGTCGAACCTCGCCGCGGTGGTGATGCTCGTGATGGGCGGGGTGGCGCTCCTGCGGGGGCGTGACCTGCCGGTGTGGTTCGGCACGTTCCGGGTGGTCGTCGTGACGTGCATGGCGACGACGGGGATCGTCTACAACGCGTTGTTGCGCGGCGACGGCACGCCGAATCCGGATTCGATCTGGTGGGCGAACGAGGTACTGCACGTGGTCGGGCCGGTGCTCGTCGTGCTCGACGGGGTGTTCGGCCCGGGCGTGCGCCGGGTGTCGTTCCGCGTGCTGTGGTGGGTGGCCGGGTTCCCCGTCGTGTGGGCGATCTACACGATGCTGCGCGCCCCGATCGCCGCCGAACCGACGACGGGGGAGCAGCCCTGGTATCCGTACCCGTTCCTCGACCCGGCGGCGGACGGAGTGCTGTCCGTGGTGCTGCACATCGTGGCGATCGCCGGGGTGATCGTGGGTGTGGGGGCTGTTGTGGTGTGGGGGATGCGCCTCAGGGTTGGCTCAAACGATGCAAATTCGGCTCGGGCAACGGTCCGTCACCGGTGAAGGACACCGAGTAGCCGAGCGACCGGAGAACCTCGACGGCGGATTCGGGGTCGTCCCGGACAGCGGACCGAGTCTGTTTTCGTCGCCACTCGACGCGTTTTGCGCGGAGGGCTTTCCGGGCTTCGGATGCTCCGTCGATGCCGAACTCGTCAATGAGCATTTCGAGAACGTCCTCGAGTCCGGGCCGAAATCGGTGCCCGCCGACGGGAAAATGGAGCTCACTCACGCTCGGCACTTCGTTGCTTCTTGCCCGCCGGGTTCCTCGGGGCGTTGACATCCCGGCTCGGATCATTGTCGCGGTGAAAGCATCACGGTGTGCATGGATCTGAATGTGCGCAGCAGGAACCCTGGTTGCTTTTCGGTCGTACTCGTATCGGAAGAGCGGTTCTCGTGAAGTCTTGGCACCGGCGAAGACACGTACTTCTGACTTCTCGACCGCGAGGTACTGTTCGGCGCCGTCCAAACAGCACTCGTAACTGACGAGGAGGGTTAGAAGCGGATCACCATTGACTTTGAGCGGAATCCCTTCTGAAGGGGACTGCCGGACCGAGACGCGAGCGACGCCGCTCACCTTCGTCGCGACAAAGGGAGCGGCGTCGTCAACGACAGCTCGAACGGTGTCGGTGAGATCGTCGGCAAAGTCTTGCGCCAGGAAACCGAGCGCGTCGTCCTGCTCATTCACCGAGTAAATAATCCAGTTCGCGGAGGTCGTCGTAGAGCAAGCGGTCCGACGGATCGAGCTCGTAGTTCTCGCCGCGGCGTCGGAATTCGTCGGGATCGCGAACCTGCTCGAGAATTGCGTTCCGTTTGGCCTCGGCCTCTTCGCGCGTGAACGTGATGACGGTTGCGGTGGACATGCCGCCTCCTTCTCTCGGTAGACATTTTACAGAGTAGACGGGGGCACGGACATACGGATGAACGCGCGGTCGGAGCGAGAGATTCCGACAGTCACCACGAAAACTCAGTGGCGGTGGGATCGGTTCGATCCCACCGCCACTCGGGCGTACTCGGCTACCCGGGCCCGCCGCGGCCGACCCGGATCACTCCGTCACACGATCAATCCCACAGTTTCGCGACCGCCGCGTTGTACTCGGCACGTGCCGCGAGTGCTTCCTCCATCGTCACTTCG
Organism: Brevibacterium samyangense; assembly: GCF_039529845.1. Lineage (NCBI taxonomy): Bacteria > Bacillati > Actinomycetota > Actinomycetes > Micrococcales > Brevibacteriaceae > Brevibacterium > Brevibacterium samyangense. The sequence continues at coordinate 107,477 of NZ_BAAANO010000010.1, forward strand.
ACAAAGTGGGTGACGGTGCCGGGGGTCGCACGGGCGACAACGTCCATATCCGCGCTGATCACGGTGCCCACCATGGCATAGCCGCCGCCGGAGACGGCATCCCGGTGGAGGATGATCGGCTGCGTGCCGCCGGGGATCTGGATGGAGCCGACGGCGTATCCGGCATCGACGATGTTCGAGGGGTCCGAGCCTGCTCCGAACGGCTGTTCGCGTTCGACCCATTCGACTCCGGGTCCTTCGTAGCGGAGGCCGGCGCGGTCAGCGACCGGGCTGAGTTTCCATTCTCCGGTGAAGAGGTTGGAACGACCACGGTCGGTGAGACGGAAGTCGTAGAGTCCGGGCAGCACGCGGACCGACTGCTCCTTGGAGAATTCGGGGCGCTGCTCGGAAGGGACCGACGTGACCGCGGAATCCAGATCCCGGTAGCCGGCGGCCGATCCGATCGGCAGCACGTCCCCTGCCTCGAGCTTGCGGCCCTCGAAACCACCGAATCCACCGAGCGGGTACGTCGAACGGGAGCCGAGGACAACGGGCACATCGATGCCACCGCGCACCGCGAGGTAGTACCGCGAACCGCCCTGGATGATCCCGAACTCGACCGTCGCACCAGCCGGAACCGCGACGCGTTCCCAGGTCGGTACCGCCTCGCCGTTCACCTTCACCTCGACGGGTGCGCCGGCGACGGCGATGACCGCGTCCTCGGTGAACCGCAGGTTGGACCCCATGAAGGTCATCTCGAGGACGGCGTCGTCGGGAGTGTTGCCGACAAGGGCGTTCGCCGCCTGCGCGGAGAAACCGTCGAGCGCGCCACCCTGCGGAACCCCGAGGTGGTAGTACCCGGTACGACCACGGTCCTGGACGGTCGTCGACAGGCCGGGGGTGAGAACTTCGATGCTCCTGCGGGGTCCTCCTCGAGAACGGAGAGCAGCTCGGCGTTGTAGGCGGGACCCTCGGCGAGCGCACGGTCCATGTCGAACTGCACCGGGGCCTGTTTGAAGGTGAAGGTGCCGGCCTCGACCTGCTCCTGGATCGCCTCGTACTCCGCCTTGTCGACGGGGCGGAACTTGACGACGTCACCGGGACGGAAGAAGAACATCGACTCGCGGAAGTCGGCACCCTGCTGCGCCGGTTCGAAGATCGGTGCCGCAGCGACGCCGAACATCTGGTAGCCGCCGGCGCCGCGCACCGAGTAGATGCACGCGAACGCGCCACCGTGCCCGACGGTGAGCTTCGGGGTATCGGTCCGGGGCGCGCGGTACTTCGGCACCTCGAGCTGGCGCTCCTGGTCGACGAGTTGGAACATGAACGGCAGCCCCGCGACGAATCCGACCATCGTGACGAGCCACGGCGATTCCTGGTGTGCCTTGATGAACGCTGCAGCGTCCGCGAGCCCGTTGACCTTCGCCGCGTAGTCGAGGTCGGTGCCGCTCGGATCCTGGTGGTACCCCTCGCGGAACCGCTGCACCACCTCGGCGGTGAACGGGTCCTCGTACCAGACCGGGATCTCGACGACGCGGGTCTCCAGGATCGACGAGCCGCCCGCCATCACCTCGTCCTCGATCGCGCTCACCGTGTCACGGAGTTCGAACGGGTGGATGACGTCGGGATCGAAACGGATGAGAAGGCTCGCGTTGGCCGGGCACAGTTCGACGATGCCGTCGATGCCCCGGTCGGCGATGCCCTTCGCGATGAGCGTGGCGCGGAAGTTCGCCGCAAGACTCATCGCCTCGGAGACCTCGACGAAGAGGAACTCGTCGCCTCCGAACGTGTACCGGGCCTTCGGCAATACCGTCGCCGAGGCGCCTGCTGGGGTGGTCATAGATCCTCCAGGAGGTGGGGAGTGGTTTCCACGAAGGTCGAGTGGTGGGTCACCTCGGCCAGTTCCGGGCGTGCGGCCAGGGCCGCCGCGAGGGGTGCGGTGGTCTTCACACCGTCGAGGTGGAAGTCCGCGAGCGCGGTGCGGAGGTTCTCGAGCGCGGTCGGGCGATCCGTCCCGTGGACGATGATCTTCGCGATCATCGAGTCGTAGAACGGAGCGACGACGGATCCCTCCTCGAAACCGGAATCGACGCGGACGGATTCTCCGGTCGGCCAGGTGAGCGCGGTGATCGCACCGGGGGACGGCATGAAACCGTTGGCGGGGTCCTCCGCGTTGATCCGGACCTCGAACGCGGCACCGTCGAAGGCGACGTCGTCCTGCGTGACTCCGAGGCCCTCCCCGGCGGCGACCCTCAGCTGTTGTTCGACGATGTCGATCCCGGTGATCATCTCCGTCACCGGGTGCTCGACCTGGATGCGGGTGTTCATCTCGATGAATGCCGCTTCCTCGCGCTCTGCGTCGTAGAGGAACTCCACGGTGCCGGCGCCGGTGTAGCCGCTGCGGCGGGCGAGTTCGACCGAACTCATACGGATGGTCTCCCTCACCGAGTCCGGGAGGTTCGGCGCGGGTGCTTCCTCGAGCACCTTCTGCTGACGTCGCTGCATCGAGCAGTCGCGGTCGCCGAGGTGGATGAACGAGGTGCCGTCGCCGAGGACCTGGACCTCGACGTGGCGGGCACGGCGGACGAACCGTTCGAGGTACACGGTGTCGTCACCGAAGGCAGCTCCTGCCTCGGCGCGGGCGATGTCGATCGTCGAGGCGAGGTCCTCGGGGCGTTCGACGAGGCGGATCCCTCGTCCACCACCACCGGCGGAAGCCTTGACGACGAGAGGGAACCCGATGGATTCGGCGACCGCTGCGGGGTCGGTGTCCTTCGGGAGCGGGCCGTCGGTGCCCGGCAAAGTCGGGACCCCGGCGGCCCGCGCAGATTCACGGGCGCGAGCCTTGTTGCCCATGAGCTCGATGGTCTCCGGTGACGGCCCCACCCAGGTGAGGCCCGCCTCGGCGACCATACGGGCGAAGTCCGCGTTCTCGGAGAGGAACCCGAACCCGGGATGGACGGCGTCCGCCCCGGAGTCGAGGGCCGCGCGCAGCACGGCGTCCTTGTTGAGGTAGCTGGAACCGGCGGGAGCGGGGCCGATGACGACGACCTCGTCCGCGGTACGGGCAGCGAGCGAGTCTTTGTCGGGTTCGCTCACCGTGAGAACGGTGGTGAGCCCGAGGCGCTTCGCCGTACGCATGATCCGCACGGCGATCTCGCCACGGTTGGCGATGAGAAGTTTCTGCATGGTCGTGTCCTGAATCGGGGTCACTCGACGACGGCGATGACATCGCCCGGGTTCACGGTGCCCTCGTTGTCGATGCGGAACTCCGTGAGCGTGCCGGCCGCGGTGGCCTTCACCTCGGTGAACTGCTTCATGATCTCGACGATGCCGATGGTCTGGCCCTCCTCGACGGTGTCGCCCTCGGAGACGAAGGCGTCCTTGTCCGGTGCGGGCTTGCGGTAGAAGATGCCGGGGAGCGGGGAGACGATGTCGGCCATGTGCGTGCCTCTTTCTGCTGAGGTGTGTGGAGTGGTGGTCGTCGTGAACGACGCCGTGGTGAGTTGTTCTCGACGCTCAGTGCTTCTCGACGTCGTCGATGGCGGCGCGGACGGCACGGACGACATCGGCTGCGTTGTGCGGGTCCGAGTGAACGCACACCGAACCGAACTCGAGCGACACCGGGGTGGTGCCGTCGTTCGCCGGGAAGGCACCGGTCGTCATGGCGGTCCGGACCCGGTCCGCGGCTGCGGCCGGGTCCGCGGGTTTGGGAGCGCGTTCGATGACGAGCGCACCCTCAGGACTGAAGCCGAGGTCGACGTAGATCTCGCCGATGAAGGGCACGCCCATGTCATCGCACACGGTCTTCTGCAGCGTGTTCGCGAGGCCGAGGACAGGTACCTCGTAGCGGATAGCGACGCGGGCGACGGCCGCCATGAGTTCGGCGTCGCGAGCGATCATGCCGAAGAGCGCGCCGTGGGGCTTGATGTGGTTGAGCGGCAGGTCGTACTTCTTCAGGTATCCGACGAGTGCGCCGACCTGGTAGGTGACGAGGTTCTCGACCTCGTCCGGGCTCAGAGTCATGGCACGGCGGCCGAACCCGACGAGATCGGGCAGGCCGGGGTGGGCGCCGACCTTCACGTCGTTCTCCGCGGCGAGTGCCACGGTGGCGTCCATGATCTGCGGGTCCGAAGCGTGGAAACCGCAGGCGACATTCGCCAGGTCGATGAGAGTCATGAGTTCGGGGTCGTTCCCGAAGCTGTGCAGTCCCAGGCCCTCGCCCAGGTCCGAATTGATGGTGATGGGCATCACGCACCTCCTTGGCACTCGATCCTAGGGACGGCGATGGGTGCGGTGCAGGGTCAAGCCGGTGAAATGTGACGTCGATTATTGTGCAGAGTGCACATCAGTTGGTGGGGTCGGTCGGTGCGGGGCGTGTGCCGTACGAGGCGGGGCGGCCTCGCAACGTCACGGGAAAAGCGCCCGGGAATCGTCGGAGGTAGGGCATATGCAGGTCAGGGATCTCATCACGGATCGGTTGCTGCGATTGACGCTCGCGACGCCGAGCTCGGGGTTATCGCTCGGGGCCGAGGTCGCACAGGCTGTCGTGACGGAGTCGATCGATCCCGGTCCGTACCTCGAGCCACACGCACTCGTGCTCACGACCGGTCTGGCGCTCAACTTCACAGACGCGCGGATCTGGGACGGATATGTCGAGCGGCTCGTGAAGGCGCGTGTGAGCGCGATCGCGTTCGGTACGGGCACTCCGCACAGTGACGTGCCGGCAGGGCTTCTGGAATCGGCTCGGACGCACGATCTGCCGGTGCTCGAAGTGCCGCGAGATGTGCCGTTCCTGCGGCTGCAGCAGACGGTGTCGACCGTACTCGAGCACGAACGATTCGAGATCACACGACTCGCGTGGACGATCGCCGAGGAATGCACGCGAATGGCGAGTGCGGGGGACGACCTGCTCGAGATCATCGACTACATCACACGCCGTTCGGGGCTCGTCGTGGCGATCTGCGACGACGCCGGCGGAGTTTTTCTGAGGTCGACCGGCACGGGCTCCGATGCCGCGGTGGAGACGCGCACGGGATCGGTCTCGCGCGGATCTGCGGACGGATTCTCGGGTGGACTGCAGGTCGAACGGCGGCAGGTGCCGCTCGGGCTGCCGCTCGCAGTGGGCCGGGAGGAGACATGGAGCCTGGCGGTCGAGGTTGCGGTGGATGTGGCCGGCTCCATCGCTGGTGAGGGCGCCGGTGACCGCGCCGGGGGAGCGTCGGCGGGCCGGCCGGGGTCTGCTGGATCGATCCGCTGGAACGAGGCTGCTGAGAAGGGTCGAGTGGTCATCACGAATCCGGAGGAGGCCCGGACGCTTCTGTCTCCTGCGGCTGCGGTGATCGGCATGGTGCTCACGCGGAGTCTCACGTCCCGGATGTGGCGGTCGGACGCAGCGGACCGTCTCGCCGCCGCGCTCGAGCGCCTGGATCGTGGTGCTGTCGACGAGGTCGCGAAAGCTGCGGCTGCGTTCGGGATCCGAAGCGCCGACGGGGTTGTCGTCATGGACCTGCGGGCACGCAGCCGGGTACGAATGCACCTCGTGGCACGCAGGCTGGTCTCCGCATTGGGAGCCGAGCATGTGGTCGTTCCGATGGAATCAGCGACGCGGTTGCGAATGCTCGTGGCGCCTCGGGTGCTCGTGGACGAGCGGGTGCCGGAGGAGGGGAAACCGCGGATCGAGGCGACGGTGGCGGATGTGGTGCGTGGTGACGTGGGCGACCGCCTGTCGATGAGCGCGCCGGCGACGTCCTGGGCGGAGGTGGTAGTGGCCTGTGCGCGGCTGACGGTGGTCGGTGGTGCCGGCGGCGGTGCCCGAGGCGGAGCGGCGGGTGCCGCGGCGAGTGCCGGTGGCGTTCAGGTGTTGGAGAGCATGGTGCTCGGTGACGTGGTCGAGGCTCTGCCGATCGTCATGCGCGAGGTGGTGGCGCAGGAGGTGCTCGGCCCGGTCCTGAGTTCGCCTGACTCTGCGGCACTCGTGGCCTCCTTGCGGGCGATCGTGGAGACGTCCTCGGTGGCGGCAGCTGCAGTGCGGATGGGCGCGCACCGGAACACGATCCGCATGCACCGTGATCGGATCGAGCAGCTGCTCGGACTCAACCTCAATGATGGTGCCGACCGGGCGTTGTGCCTGGTGGCGATGGAGGTAGTGGGGCGGGAAGGAAGCAGATAAGCCCACCGGCCTGCGATTAAACGGCGCTGTCGCTACAGGCTCAGTTTGAGAGCCAGCACGATGTCGGCCACGGTTCTCGCATCGTGTATCGATGATCCGAGCGCTACCTCGAGCTTCTTCAGGCGGTACCTCACAGTGTTCTCGTGAACGTTGAGTTTCTGGGCAGTCGCGGCCACGTCCATCTCATGGGAAAAGTGCGTTTGCATTGTCGTGAGGGTTTCGTTGTCCAGCTCCAGCCTGCGAATGAATCGCTTGGCGATCACCTGGTCGCCGTTGGCACTGAGCCTGGCGGTGGCCCATTCATGCGGCCGCATCCAATCGACGTGGACTATAGAGCTCGAACTTGTTCGGTGCCGAGCCATCTCCAGTGCGACGTCCGCTGTTCTGAGCATCGTCCGTACTTGAGTGAGAGATGTGAAGGGTTCTGAGACGCCGCCGGTCAATCGGTATCCGTCGTGTGCGATCTCCAGGGGGTCTTCTCCTGCGATCAACACGGTGAGTTCAGTGTGCGAGGAGGTTGAACCGGATTGCCATTGGAGTGTGGACCTGTCGTTGAACAGGCGTGACGCGGGTCCGGTGAGTTCCTGCGACGCTAGTCCTGAGTTCTCGTTCTTGGCGAAAGTCAGCCGCGCAACGCGAATGTACTCATAGTGGTGAAATCCAAAACGTTCCATTCGTGTCCAGGATATTTCTTCACGCGAGGGCTCTAGCCCACGACTAAGTTCACGCAGGATCGCCGCAGACTCTTCACGGCGTGAAGTCATAGCAAAATTATCGAATCCGGCGAACGCGCTGAGTAGGTCCGAAATGGCACGTAGAACGTCCTGCGCGCGGCTCAACGAAATTCGGTCTCGCTCTGAATATTCGCGTCGCTGGGGCCCGCTGATCGAGGGGCCGGGGGCCAGCTCGT
>NZ_BAAANO010000011.1:0-4767 GCF_039529845.1 Brevibacterium samyangense
AAGGTTCCAACAGCCCCGAGGTGGGGACGGCCGACAATTCGTCAACAGCCACTCGAAACGCGGCCGACAGCGCAAACTGCTGCCGGGCCGCACGCCCAGGGCAGCAGCAACCCTCCCCGGCCCCACGACTGAGGTCACGATTCCCTGTGGTCGCGGCGGTGACGTCTCGATTCCCTGCGGTCCCCCAGCCGAAATCGCGATTCCCTTCGCGATCTCGCCGAAACCCAGCAATCAATCGGGATATCACCCCGGGAACCCGCACGGAATCGAGCACCGAAGCGACGGGTACCGCGCTTCGCTGCCAAGGCGCGGGCCGGGAGAAGAGAACCCTCACTTGGCCAGCGCCTCGGCGTTCCCACAGGAATATCCTGCAACGAGTTCAGCGGTGAGCGCCGTACGTAGAGCCGTTCCGTCGTCCGCGAGTGCGGCGGCACCGGTCCGCACCGCGTACACGAGTTCGAAACGCGACCGTCAGCGCAAACTGCTGCCGTCCTGAGGGAACTACTCCCCGCGTACCGGCAACTGGCCGAAGGCGTGGCGGCGGATCCACGCGTGCATCGCGATCGCACCGGCAGCGGCGGCGTTCATCGAACGGGTCGACCCGTACTGTTCGATCGACAGGACCGCCTCGCACGCCTCGTGGGCGGCTTCGGTGAGCCCGGGGCCCTCCTGGCCGAACAGGAGCACGCACTCGCGCGGCAGGCCGTAGGTCTCGAGCTGCACCGAATCCGGGAAGTTGTCGATCCCGATGAGCGGCAGTCCCCGCTCGGCACACCAGGCGACGAGGTCCTCGATCGTCGGGTGGTGGAACACGTGCTGGTACCGGTCGGTCACCATCGCCCCGCGCCGGTTCCAGCGCTTGCGCCCGACGATGTGCACCGCCGCCGCGTTGAACGCGTTCGCGGTCCGCACCACGGAACCGATGTTGAGGTCGTGCTGCCAGTTCTCGACCGCGACGTGGAATCCGTGCCGGGTCCGGTCGAGGTCGGCGACGATCGCGTCGTGCTTCCAGTACCGGTACCGGTCGACGACGTTCCGGCGATCACCCTCGGCCAACAGCTCGGGATCCCAGTGCTCGCCCTCCGGCCACTCCCCCTCCCAGGGCCCCAGCCCCGGCAGGTCCTGCACCGGCTGATCCCCCACCGGCGGGAGCGCTGTCGTCGTTCCCGCCTCGTCGACCGCCCGACCACCACTCGCCGGCACCTCCTGCACGGGCACCTCCTGCACAGGCACCTCCCGCACCGGCACCTCCCGCACCCGCACGAAGCCGTCCTGAATCGGCGAACCGCCGGGGCGAACCTCGTCGTCCCCGGCGGTCCTGTGGTTCTCCGTCACCGATTCGCATCCTTGTCCGAACCGTTCGCATCCTTGTCCGAACCGTCCGCGTCCTTGTCCGCACCGCCCTCGACCGCTCCGCCACGCGGCTCGTCGTCGTCCGGACCGGCCGAGGCCGAACCGTCCACGGTCGGTGCATTGCGATGCGACCCGTCGGTGAACGAATCGTCCGACCCGACGCCCGGGTCACCGGCGTCCGCGGCGGCCTGCGCCTTCTGCTCGGCCTGCTTCGCCTGACCGGCGGCCACGGAGAGCGCGACCTTGTCGTCGTCGCCCTTCTCCGGCACGCCCTGTGTGGAGATCTTCCTGTCCTCGGTCACGTCGTCCTCCGTCCCGGCGTCATCCGCCTGTCCCGAAGCCTTCCCGGCGGAACCCTTCCCACCGGAAGCCTTCCCGGCAGCGGCCCCGACGCTCTTCTTCGCACCCTTCTTCGAAGCAGCAGTCTTGCCTCCACGGCCCGAGCCGCGCAAGAGGGTCCGCTGGTACGAGGCCGCGCCGAGGGCGAAGATCACGAGTCCCATGGCGAGGACGATCGCGATCGCGACGACGCCCTGCCACCACTCGGCCTGATTGCCGAGGAACAGCAGCGGGGTCGCCACCGGCGAGGTGAACGGCACGTAGGAGAGGATGCGCAGCATGTCCCAGTCGCGGGAGAACACCATCGGCACGAACGCGCCGGCGACGGCAAGGAGCACCGTGACCCCGTAGAAGATCTGCCGGGTGCGGCGCCCGGCGGCGGTCGACACCCACAGGTACGCGGCGAGGAACATGAGCACGTCGACGAGGAAGAGCCCTGCGAACCAGCCCATGGCCGGGAGGATGTCGACGGCCATCGTCGGTCGCTTCACGATCGACAGGCCGACGAGCAGCACGACGAGTGCGACGAGCGGGTACACGAGCGACAGCACGGTGAGTCCGTAGACCCGTCCCCAGGCGGCGGCGCGCGGCGGGATCGTCGCGGCGAGGATCTCCGCGATCCGGTGCCGCTTCTCGAGCCGGGCGTTCGAGTACAGCGCCGCACCGAGCGTCATCGCACCGACGACGAGGAGCAGCGCCATGCCCCACCCGAACGCCGTGTACGCGGCGTCCGGAACGAGCGGTGCCTGGAGGTACTGGACCTCCATCTGCGGGGACAGGATCTCGAGGAGCTCCGTCGGCTCGGAATCGTTCGCGAGGATGTACGGGTCGACCATGCCGGTCTGGTCCTGCACGAGGAGACCGTCGGCCTCGCCGGAGCGCAGGAGTTCCTGACCGGCCTCGACGGACTCCACGTCGACGGCCTTGATGCCGTACTGCTGTTCGAAGAGGGCCGCGTTCTCGCCGACGCCGACCATCGCGAGGGTCGGCATGTCACCTCCGGTGTTCGCCTGGGGCGCACCACTGCGCACTCCGACGAGGAGGCCGATGAGCACCGCGAGCCCGATGACGAGCGTCGTCACGTAGAAGAGCGGGCTGCGGGCGACGGCCGTGGTCTCCCGGTGGGACACGAGGTAGGCGGCGTTCCCGGAGCTGAGGTCACGGTACTCGGAGACCAGTCCGGTTTTCGGTTCCGCGGTCCGTGCCGGCGCGTCGTCGCGCAGTTCGTAGGGAAGATCCTCGTCCTCGGAGGCGTCGACCTCGATGATCTCGAGGCCGGGGTCCTGCGGGTCGAGTGCGTCCTGCGGGTCCAGCGGATCGTTCGTGCGCTCGGTCACTTACACCCTCTCCTTGAAAAGCTCGGCGAGGCCGGGGGCGACCGCGCCGAATCCGCGCAGTCCCTCCGTCCCGCGGACGGCCGCAGCGGCGGCGTCCTCACTGTCGGCACCGAAGGTCACCTCGGTGCCCTCGACCACCACGCCCGAGGCGCCCGCGGCCGCGGAGATCGCCTCACCGGCGGCCGTGGCGGCAGTGGGGTCCGCGTACGCGGCGCGGTACCCCGCGTCCTCGGCACGCAGTTCGGTGAGCGGTCCTGCGGCGAACACCGCACCGTGCGACAGCACCACGACGTCGTCGGCGACCTGCTGGGTGAGGTCCCAGTCGTCCGAGGTGAAGAGCACGGGGACGCCGGAATCGGCGTGGTCGCGCAGAAGCGCGAAGACCTTCTGCACACCGGCGGCGTCGAGCCCCTCGAAGGGTTCGTCGAGGACGACGACGTCGGGGTCCGCCGCGAGCACCGCGGCGATGTCGACGAGCGCGGCCTCGGTGCCGGTGAGGTGGTCGAGCGGTGCGTAGGCACGGTCGGACAGGTCGAGGCGGGCGAGCAGCGTCACCGCATTGCGTTCGGCCGCACCCATCGTCATGCCGTGGAGGCGGGCGAAGAAGACGATCTGCTCGAGCACCTTCATGCCCGGGTAGCCACCGCGTTCGGCCGGGAGGTACCCGAAGTTCTGCCGGTCACCGAAGCCCAGTTCCTCGCCCTCGAGGGCGACCGTGCCCGAATCCGGGGCGATGAGACCCATGATCACGCGGACCAGTTCCGTCTTGCCCGCTCCGCGGGGACCGACGACGCCGGTGATCCGCCGCGAGGCGGCTGTGAAGGACACGTCGTCGAGCCAGGTCTTCCGACCCGACGTCAGCGCGATGTCGGTGAGTTCGAGCACGGGACTCCCTCTTCTTCCGGTATGCCTGATGTACGAGGTGGCGCGGTTCACGCCTGCGCCGGTTCAGTCTGTCCCCTTGTGACCTCGGGGTTCAAACCGCACGCGCTCCGGCGGCGGGACACGGCGGAAACTCCCAGTGAGCGGTGTGCGCCCACGGAAGTCGCCCGCGTCCCGCCGCCGGAGCGGGCGCGTGGACGGACGGCTCCGACTCAGTCGAGCCCGAGGTCCTTCGTGTTGAGGGCGACGAGGTAGGGCAGGCCCTCGGCCTCGACGCGTTCCTTCGCCCCGGTGTTGCGGTCCATGACGACGGCGACGGCGACGACCTCGGCACCGGCCTCACGGAGCGCCTCGACGGCGGTGAGGACGGACCCGCCGGTGGTGGAGGTGTCCTCGACGGCGATGACCTTCTTCCCCTTGACGTCCGGCCCCTCGACGCGCTTGCCCATCCCGTGCTTCTTCGCCTCCTTGCGGACGACGAAGGAATCGAGCGGCGTGCCCCGGACGACGGAGCGGTGCATGACGGCGGTGCCGACCGGGTCGGCGCCCATCGTGAGGCCGCCGACGGCGTCGATCTCACCGAGGTAGCCCTCGCGCTCGAAGAGGTCGAGCATGACGTCGCCGACGAGCGGGGCGCTGCGGCGGTCGAGGGTCACGAGGCGGAGGTCCAGGTAGTAGTTCGCCTCGAGACCGGAGGACAGGGTGAACTTTCCACGGGTGACCGCGAGTTCGTCGATGAGTTCGAGCAGCTGCGTGCGTGAGTCGGACATACCCCGGATTCTATGTGCCGGGCGTCCGGGACCGGGAACAGGCCGCGCCGCTGCCGGGTTCTGCTCCCCTCCCGGGGCCGCCGAGG
>NZ_BAAANO010000011.1:4777-25663 GCF_039529845.1 Brevibacterium samyangense
CGCCTCGGCGGGGGCGGGTCCGGTGGCGCCTCGGAAAGGACCCGGCCCCGTGGCACCTCGGAGAGGGCCCTGCCCCTTGGTGCCTTCCGCGCCCGGCTTCCGGCGCATCCGATCGCTCAGGACACGGTGGCGAGCGCCCGCGCGAGCACGGGGGCGTCGATGTTGCCACCGGACGCGACGAGCACGACGGTGCGGCACTCGAAGGCGGCCGGGTCGCCGAGCACCGCGGCGAGGGAAGCGGCGCCGCCGGGTTCGACGACGAGGCGCAGGGACCGGAACGCCTCCGCGACGCCGGCGAGCGCCTCGGCGTCCGTGACGGTGCGCATTCGCGGGTGGTGCTTCGCGAGGGCGGCGCGCGTGAGCCGACCGGCTCTCGGCCCTGCGAGCGCATCCATGACGGTGGGCTCCGCCGGGAGCCGGTAGGCGGACTCGGTGCCGGCGGCGTCGGCGGCGATCGCCTGCGCCATCTTGTCCCGGCCGGCGGGTTCGACGAGGGAGACGCCGAGGTGCGGGTGGGCGGCGCGCATCACCTCGGCGACGCCGGCGGCGAGTCCCCCACCCGAACAGTTGAGGACGAGTTCGTCGGGGACGATGCCGCGGGCCTCGAGCTCCGCGACGATCTCGAGGCCGACCGTGCCCTGCCCGGACATGATGCGCGGATCGTCGAAGGGCGGGACGAGGGCCATGCCGCGTTCGGTGACGAAGCGGGCGGCGACGTCCTCGCGGTCCTCGGTCGCGGGGTCGTAGAGGACCACTTCGGCACCCCACCAGCGGCAGTTGTGCACCTTCACCTGCGGTGCCGTGCGCGGCATGACGACGACGGCCGGCACGCCGATCTGCCGGGCAGCCGCGGCGACGCCCTGACCGTGGTTGCCGGCGGAGAACGCGATGAGGCCGTTCGCGCGCTCCTCCTCCGAGAGCGAGAGCGCATGGGTGAGGGCGCCCCGGATCTTGAAGGACCCGGTGAGCTGGAGGGACTCCGCCTTCACGAGAACCCGACACCCGGCACGGTCGTTGAGCTGCGGGGATTCGAGGAGTGGCGTCGTGACGATGCGTCCGGCCAGGAGGGCGGCCGCGCGTTCGACGGATGCGAGATCGAAGGTGGAGGACATACGGTCAGAGTACCCAGGACGAAAGGCCGCCCCTCATGTCTTCCCAGCCCTCCCCGACCGCGCCGGATCCCACGGCGGGTACGCCGACCTCCTCCCCGACCGCGCCGGGCGCCACCTCGACCGCGCCGGGCGCCACCTCGGCTGCGCCGGTGTCGATCGATCTCAACTCGGACCTCGGCGAGAACACCCCGGACCGGCACGTCGCCGACGACGAGGCGATGCTCGGCATCGTCACGAGCGCGAACGTGGCGTGCGGGTTCCACGCGGGCGATCCGGCGGGGATACGACGGACGCTCGAACAGGCCCGCGACCACGGGGTCGTGGTCGGTGCGCACCCGGGTTACCGCGACTACGCGAACTTCGGGCGGGTCGCGATGGACCCCGACGACGCGACACTCCAGGCGGACGTCGAGTACCAGATCGGGGCGCTCCTCGGACTGGCAGCGTCCGTCGGGGTGACCGTCACCTATGTGAAACCGCACGGCGCCCTCTACAACACGATCGCCGAGGACTCGCGGCAGGCCCGCGTCGTCGCCGCGGCGATCCGCGCGATCGACCCGGGTCTCGTGTACCTCGGACTCGCCGGCAGCACCGGGTTGGGCGTCGCCGAGCGCGCCGGGCTCACCACCGCCGCCGAGGCGTTCGCCGACCGCGCCTACCTCCCCGACGGATCCCTCATGCCCCGCACGCAGGAGAGGTCCGTCCTCCACGACCCCGAGGCGGTCGCCGCCCGCATGGTCCGTTTCGTCCGCGAGGGGGTCATCACCTCCGCCGACGGGACCGACGTCCGGGTGAGCGCCGACTCCGTGTGCGTCCACGGGGACAGCGCCGGAGCCGTGGCGATGGCGCGCGCCGTCCGCGACGCCCTCGAGTCCGACGGCATCGCACTGCAGTCGTTCACGGGGTGAGTGGAGTGAGCGAGGTGAACGGCACCGGCAGTGCTCGTGCGGGCGGTGCGGGTGCGGTGAACGGAGCGGGCGGTGCTCGTGCGGGCGGCCGAGGCGGCGCGCAGCCGGCACATGCGCTCACCCGCATCCTGCCCGCCGGCGAGCATGCCCTGCTCCTCGAGTACCCCGATCTGCACGGACAGCTCGCACACTTCGCGGGGCTCAGTGCTGCACTCGCTGACGGCCGGCTGCCCGGCGTCCGCGAACTCGTGCCCGCTGCCCGCACGGTCCTCGTCCGCTTCGACCCGGTGTTCCTCGCGGCTGCGGATCTCGGAGCGTGCGGACGGTCGGGAGAGCCCTGGGCGCCCGGCAGCACGTCGCCGGCCGACGGGACGCCCGGCAACCCCGCGCGTGCTCTCGCCGCAGCGCTCGCAGCCGTTCCCGCCGCCGACCACGAGGCGACCGACCGTGCGCCCCTCACCCTCGACGTCGTGTACGACGGGGAGGATCTCGCTGCCGCAGCAGAAGCACTCGGGCTGTCCCCGGAGGAGCTCGTGCGCCGCCACACGAGCGCGACCTGGACGGGTGCATTCGGCGGTTTCGCTCCCGGCTTCGTGTATTGCGCGAGCGAGGACTGGTCGCTCGACGTCCCCCGCCGCTCCTCACCGCGGACACGAGTACCGGCAGGGTCCGTCGCGATCGCCGGGGAGTTCTCCGCCGTCTATCCGCGCGAATCCCCCGGCGGCTGGCAGTTGCTCGGTCACACGGCGACCCCGATGTGGGACCTCGACCGCACCCCTCCGGCACTCCTGCAACCGGGGCAGGAGATTCGATACCGCGCAGTGCGCGACCGGGTGGAGGCGATTTCACTCCCCGTGGAGGACCCCTCCGCCGGCGCCTCCGACGGTCCTTCCAACGGTTTCGACGAGGACGACCGAAACGGTTGCCGTTCCGCGGATCGGCAACAGATACGGTCGTCCTCGTCGAAACCGTTGCACTCATCGGAATACCCGTCGCTCCTCGTGGTCCGGTCGGGTCCACAGCTCACGGTGCAGGACCTCGGGCGCCCCGGTCTGCTCGGTATGGGGGTCGGAGCCTCCGGAGCCGCCGATCGCGAGGCGGCGCGGGTCGCGAACCGGCTCGTCGGGAACCCGGAGACCGCCGGTGTGCTCGAGCTCGCCGCCGGAGGTGCCGAGTTCGAGGTACAGGTGCGGGGCGTGGCCGCGTGGACGGGCGCCTCGGGGACTCGGGTGCTCCGCACCGCCGACGGGGAGGAACGGCCGTTCCCGTACTCCGCTCCGTTCGCCGTCGACCCCGGCGATCGCCTCCGCATCGCGGGTTTCTCCGCAGGTCAGCGCGGATACCTCGCGGTGCGCGGAGGGATCGGGGTGTCGCCGGTCCTCGGGAGCCGCTCGACGGACACGCTCTCCGGCCTCGGCCCTGCGCTGCTGCGGGCGGGTGATCGGATCCCTCTCGGTGATGCGCAGGACGCCGGCCCCGTCGACCCCGGTACCGGGGACGCCGGGAGCCCGCGGGATCTGCCCGCGGTGGGGCGCCTCGGCGAGGTCCGGTTCGTCCTCGGGCCCCGCGCCGACTGGTTCACCCCGGCAGCCCTCGCGACGCTCGCCGCGCAGGAATGGACGGTGACGCCGCAGTCGGACCGGGTCGGTGCCCGGCTCGACGGCGCAGTTCCGCTCGCTCGCGCGATCACCGACGAACTGCCGAGCGAGGGGGCCGTGCGCGGCGCCCTCCAGGTGCCGGCGGACGGCCGGCCGGTCCTCTTCCTCGCCGACCACCCGGTGACCGGCGGATACCCGATCATCGCCGCCGTCGTCGGGGCCGACCTCGACCTCGCCGCACAGCTACCGCCCGGTGCACGGGTGCGATTCCGTATTGTTCCCGGTCCGCTCGACACGTCCCCCACCCCCGACCCGAAGGACTCCTGATGCAGCGCATCCTCATCGCCAACCGTGGAGAGATCGCCGTCCGTGTCGTACGCGCGTGCGCCGAGGCCGGCCTCACGTCGATCGCGGTGTACGCGGACCAGGACGCGGACGCACTCCACGTGCGGCTCGCGGACGAGGCCTACGGGCTGGGCGGGACGACGCCCGCGGACAGCTACCTCGACATCCCCAGGCTCCTCGAGGTCGCGCGTGCCTCCCGTGCTGACGCCGTCCACCCCGGGTACGGGTTCCTCAGCGAGAACGCGGAGTTCGCGCGGGCGGTCGAGGCCGCCGGTCTCACGTTCATCGGGCCGACGCCGGAGACGATCGAACAGCTCGGCGACAAGGTGACCGCGCGGCGGATCGCGGCCGAGGTCGGTGCGCCTCTCGTGCCCGGCAGCGACGGACCGGTCACGAACGCACAGGAAGCGGTCGCGTTCGCGCAGGAGGCGGGGTTGCCGATCGCGATCAAGGCGGCGTTCGGCGGCGGTGGGCGCGGGCTCAAGGTCGTGCGCACCCTCGAGGAGGTCCCGGCCGCGTTCGAGTCCGCGACCCGGGAGGCCGTCACCGCGTTCGGCCGCGGCGAGTGCTTCGTCGAACGGTTCCTCGACCGGCCGCGGCACGTCGAGGTGCAGATCGTCGGCGACGGTACCGGTGAGGTCCTCGTCGTCGGCGACCGCGACTGTTCTCTCCAGCGGCGCAACCAGAAGCTCGTCGAGGAGGCGCCCGCCCCGGGCCTCCCCGCGGACGTCCGCACCCGGATCCACGAGGCCGCCCGTGCGATCTGCGCCGCCACCGCCTATCGGGGCACCGGAACCGTCGAGTTCCTCCTCGGCGAGGACGGCACGGTGTCGTTCCTCGAGGTGAACACCCGTCTCCAGGTCGAGCACCCGGTCACCGAACTCACGAGCGGGATCGACCTCGTGCGCGAACAGTTCCGGATCGCCGCGGGCGAGGGGCTCTCGCGCACGGACACCCCGGAACCACGCGGGCATGCGATCGAGTTCCGCATCAACGCCGAGGATCCCGGCCGCGGTTTCCTCCCCTCCCCCGGTCTCGTCACCGGGCTCCGCCAGCCCGGCGGCCCCGGTGTGCGCTGGGACAGCGGGGTCGAAGCGGGCGGCCGCGTCGAGAGCGCATTCGACTCGCTCCTCGCGAAGCTCATCGTGCATGCGGACGACCGGGGCTCGGCTCTCGCCCGTGCCCGGCGCGCCCTCACGGAGACCGAGGTCTCCGGCGTCGCGACGGTCCTGCCGTTCCACCGCGCCGTCGTCGACCACCCCGCGTTCACGGGAGGCTCCGCGGGTACTGGTGCGCACACGGGTACCGGCCCGGGCGCGAGCACGGACACGGGCGCGAGAGTTGGCGCCGGCTCGGGTGCCGGCGCCGGCGCAGGGGCTTCGGGCCGAGACGACCGGGAGCGGAGCGGCTTCGGCGTGTACACACAGTGGATCGAGTCCGAGTTCCTGCCCGCGCTCGACACACACGGGGTGCACGCCCAGGACCGCAGCGTCCTCGCCCGCCCGCAGTCGCTCGAGCGCATCGCGATCGAGGTCGACGGGCGCCGCGTCGAACTCGGCCTGCCGGAGGATCTCCTCACCCGGCTGGGAGCCGGGACCGGTGTGCCCGGCGGCGGGGCGCCTCGGGAGCGGAACGCCGAGGCGCGGGCCGGGACGGGAGAGCACGCCGGGTCCGGAGAACACGTCGGGGCCGGAGAAAACGGGGTCGGGGGCTCCCCGGGCGCCGGAGCGGCAGAGCCGGCCGGCGATCCGGCCGGGGCGCTCCTCGCGCCGGTCACCGGTCCGCTCGTGCGGCGCCTCGTCGAGGACGGCACCGAGGTGCGTCCGGGTGACGCGGTCGCGGTCATGGAGGCGATGAAGATGGAAACGCAGGTCGTGGCGGAGCGGGCGGGACGGCTCATGTGGCTCGTCGCGGAGGGTGACACGGTGCCGGTCGACGCGCCGCTGGCCCGTATCGAGTGAGGGACCTGAACCGACCCGAGTGACCGGTACCGGGCATGCCGAGAGCCGGTCACTGCGCCCTTCTCCGGTCTCCCGGGCCCGCGGGAGGCGATCTCCCGGGCCTGCGGGAGGCGATCTCCCGTGCCTGCGGGGGCGCTCCGCGATCGCGGGAGGCGAGGAGACGGTCGGTTTCGATGAATGACGAAAGCCCCGGGGCGCTGGTCGCGACATCCCGGGGCTTTCGCAGCACTCCCCTCGAGTACCCGGACGCATCCCCATACGTCCGTTTCGCTCGCCCGATCCCCACCGGGCGAACACCTCAATTCTGGATCAACTCGAGATAGTTTGTAAACCGGAGATTTCGTGAAGCGTCATCGTTCACAGCTATTTCCCAGAACAGGCATTGGATGCCGAGATCCGCATGATTTCGCGGGTGAGCGGGCCCCCTTTCGGCCTGAACCGTCACCTCAGGGGGACGTTTGACGCGTCTTCCTGAACCAGGTGGAGATCGATCTCACGATCGGGCGCGGCAAGATCTGCCCCACTCCGTACGCGATCCGGTACTGCAGACCCGCGACGGAGACGAGCTTCCCCGCCCGTGCGTCACGGAGTGCGGTCCGGGCGACCTGCTCCGCAGTCACCCACGCGAGCGAGGGATACGCGGACACATCCGCGCCGATGACCTCGTGGAACCCCGACTTCACGAAGCCCGGCAGAACCGCGGTCACCGTGATCGGGGTGTCGGCAAGCTCCCCTGCCAGGCTCTCGCTGAAGACGAGCGTCGCCGACTTCGAGGCCGCATACGGACCCATCGTCGTGATCCCGGCGAGCGAGGCGATGTTGAGGATCCCGCCCCGCCCGCGCTCGAGCATCGCGTGTGCGGCGTGCCAGCTGAGCTCGACGACCGCGTCGTAGAGCACGGTGCCCATCGCACGGATCTTCTCCGGCGGGGTGTCGAGCGTCAGGCCCTCGAGCCCGTGCCCCGCATTGTTCACGAGCACGTCGATGCGCCGGGTGTCGAGGACCTCGCACACCGCGGCGATGCCCGGTGACGTGCCGAGGTCGGCGACGAGCGCCTCGGCGGTGATCCCGAACTCCGCGGCGAGCGCCCTCGTGGTCGTCCGCAGTCTCTCCTCGTTGCGGGCGACGAGGACGAGGTCGTACCCCTCGTCCGCGAGCTGCCGGGCGAACTCGAGCCCGATCCCGCTCGTGGCGCCGGTGATGAGCGCCCGAGGCGCGTTCGAAGTCATACCGCTCACCCTACGGACCCGGGGCGCCACTCGAACAGGGCACAGGCCCACGCGACCGGGGCGCGGGCACGGCACCCGTGACAGGGCAGACGCGGCGCCGACCTCAGCTGTCGAACAGGGTCTCGCCGAGGTATTCGTCCTCGGCCACGCCCGGCGGGACCGCCCACACGGTCGACCCGATCGGCGTCGTCCACTGATTGAGGAGGTCCATCTGGTCGAGCCGGCGTTGGATCGGGAGGAACTGCCGTTCGAGATCCGCCTGGAACGAGGCGAACACGAGGCCCGCCCGGTTCACCGGAACCGTCGCGGCGGCGGACGGCTCCGCACCGTCCGCCGTCACCTCGGCGCTCTCGTAGTTGTACACGCGCCGGTAGATCTGTTCCGCCGGGTCCTGTTCGTTGCGACTGCGCGCCACGTGGCTCGCCGGGGAGATCCGCGACAGCCCGAGCGCGTCCTTCGCCTCGAAGTCCGGCACGTCGAACTCGTCGCTGCCACTGAGCGGAGCACCCGAGTCGAGTTTCCGCCCGACCGAGAACTCACGCGCGGGGCGGTCCGCCTCGTCCCAGGTCTCGAGGTCCATCCGGATGTCCCGGATCGCGAGCGTCGTTCCCCCGCGCAGCCACGCCGGGTGGTGCGCCGCGAGGTCCGTGGGCGGTTCGCCTCGGGCGGAGAAGACGGGGTTCTCCAGCCCGAGCGTCTCTCCCCACACGAGTCGCGCGAAGTCCTCGGAACCGGGCCCCGGGTTCGCGGTGCCGTCGACCTGACCGAAGAGGTTCCGCAGGGTCGTCCCCTGCGGCTGCGCACCGTACGCCCGCCGGAACCCCTCGCGCACCCACGCGACGCGTGCGAACGCCCGCGTGTCCTTGAGCAGCATCCGCACCGCGTGCGAGAGGACGAACGGATCGTCACCGCACACCTGGAGCAGGAGGTCACCGCGGGACCGCGCGGGGTCGAGCGCGTCGATCGAGAAACCCGGCAGCGGAGCGAGCCAGTCCGGCAACACGTCCGGACCGGTGCCGGCGAGCGCCACGAGGTTCCGCCCGAACCCCACGGTCACGGTGAGGCGGGCCGGGTTCGCCACGAGCTCCGGCTCCGAGTCGGCGAGCGGTGCCCGCCCCTGCGTGAGCGCGGCGGCATCGTCGGTGAGCAGGCGGAGCATCCGCACCGCGTCCGCGGCCCGCGTCCCGTCGAGGAGCTCGAGCGCGACGAACCGGGCGTGCGCCTGCGGCAGGGTCTCGACCCCCGCCTGGTGGGGCCCGTGGAACGGTTCGACCTGCGCGCCGCCCACCCCGGTCGTATCGGGCTGCCGAGGCGCGGGCCCGGACCCGGCACCGGCCCGGCTCCCCCTACCGGAGAATCCGAGCGTGCCGGCCACCCCGGCGCTGATCCCGAGGGCTCCGGCTGCCGCCGAGGCCCCGATGACGTGTCGCCTGGAAACGGACATGACGGGATCAGTGGTCGGTGTGGGCGTCGTCGGCCGCGTCGTGCGATCCCGCCGAGTCCTCGGGCGCGTACGTCTCCTGCGCGCCCGTGTAGTCCTTCGCCACGAGCTCGAGTGCGAGCGGCCCGGCCGAGGTCTCGAGTTCGATCGCGACCTCGTCACCAGGGAGGATCTCCTCCTGCAGGTCCATGAGCATGATGTGGTCCCCGCCGGGAGCGAACTCGAGCGAGCCGCCGGCGGGCACCGTGAAGCCGCCCTCCTTCTCCTTCATCGTCGAGGAGCCACCGGAATTCTCGGTCTCGTGGAGCTCGGTCATGCCCGCGACCTCCGCGGTCGCGGCGGTCACCGTGACGTCCTCGTCGGAGGTATTCACGAGCGTGCCGAACGCTCCCGTCATGCCGGAGTCCGCCGCCTTGATCCACCCGTCCTCGAAGGCGAGGCCGGTGTCGCTGTCGACGTCGCCGGTGTCGGCCGAGGCGTCGTCCGCGCTGTCGTCGGCCCCGGACTCCGCGGGTGCGGAGGTGCCGGCGAGCTGGGGATCCTCGGGCGCCTCGGTGGTGGAGGTGCTGCACGCGCCGAGGGCGAGTGCAAGGGCGAGGGAGCCGCCGAGCGCGAGAACGCGGGCGGACGTACGGGTACCGGGCGTACGGGAACGCAGAGCTGTCATGGCGCCACCGTACGCTCTTTTCTACAGGAGGTAGAAATAGGCATTCGTACGGTGGGATCCGGCATTTCGGACCCCGGACAGCATGCCGTCTCGGACTTCCGTTGTTCACCCCCGTCCACGGTTCACTGTCGCCGATGGTGCGGAAATTCGGCCGGAACCCGCATGATCGACGACACCGGATCCTCCGACCCGCGGACGTGCCGTCTCCGACCCGGAGTCGTGCCCGGTGACCTAGGATGGCCGCGTGCGAATTGCGACGTGGAATGTGAACTCGATCCGAGCCCGGAAGGACCGCATCGGCGCGTGGTTGGACCGCTCCGACGCAGACGTCCTCCTCATCCAGGAGCTCAAGTGCAAGGACGCCCAGGTCCCCACGGAGATCTTCTCCGAGCGCGGGTACGAGGTGGCGTTCCACGGGCTCAACCAGTGGAACGGCGTCGCGATCGCGAGCCGCGTCGGGCTCGAGAACCCGCAGACCGGCTTCCCCGGGGCCCCCGGATTCGGTGACGCCGCCGAGGTCGAGGCCCGCGCCATCAGCGCCGTCTGCGGTGGTGTCGAGGTGTACTCGCTCTACGTGCCGAACGGCCGCGAACTCGACCACCCGCACTACGCCTACAAACTCGCCTGGTTCGAGGCCCTCCGCGCGGTCGTCGTCGACGCGCTCGCGGCGGACCCCGACCGCACACTCCTCCTCGGCGGCGACTTCAACGTGGCCCCGCAGGACGACGACGTCTGGGACATGGCCGCCTTCGAGGGCGCCACGCACGTGTCCCCCGCCGAGCGTGCAGCATTCGCCTCGCTCATCGACGCGGGCCTCACCGACGTCGCCCGCCCGTTCACCCCGGGCCCCGGCGTCTACACGTTCTGGGACTACCAGAAGCTCCGGTTCCCCAAGCGCGAGGGCATGCGCATCGACTTCCAACTCGCCTCGCCGGCACTCGCTCAGACCGCGACCGGTGCCTTCGTCGACCGCGAGGAGCGCAAGGGCAAGGGCGCGTCCGACCACGCCCCGGTCGTCGTCGACTACGACCTCTGAGGTTCGAGGCCTGAGGCTGCGGACGCGTTCGGATCGCGATTCCCTGAGGTTCCTTCTTCGAAGTCGCGATTGATTGCTGGGTTTCAGAGAATCCCCGCATTCAATCGCGACATGAGCGGTGCCGATCGCACGGAATCGCGATCTCGACCAGTGCTCCGGTTCCCGCACCACCGCCGAGGCGACGCGCACCTCCCGGGCGAGGACGCCCTCCGTCATGGTTGCCTTCCCGTCACAGTCCGCACCCAGCGGACGCACCGCCTCGTCACGGGCCGGGAGCGAAGAATCGGGACATGAACGCCGACCCGACCGCGACCTTCCCGACTTCCGGCCCCGCTCCCGCGGACTCCGCCTTCTCCGCGCCTCCCGAGTTCACGGACCCCTCCGGCCGAGGCGCCCGCACACTGCTCGTCCTCCTCGCCGGAGTCCCCGGAGCCGGGAAGACACAGACTCTCCGGGCGCTGCGGGAGCGTACGCGCGCCTCACGTGACAGAACGACTTCCACTGAGAAGTCGGCGAACGACCGGACGGCACGCCGATCAGGCCCAGGTGCGCCGATTCCTCCTCCCGCACTGATCGGCCCGTCTCCGATTTCGACACCGGGTCGTGTACCGACCCCGGCGCTCCGACAGCCGAGGATCGCCGACCCCGAACGCATCCGCGACACCCTCCAGCACCTACTGCCGGGCGTCCCGTACTCCGTTCTTCGACCGTTCGTGCACGTGAGTGCGCATGTGCGCGCCTTCGCCCTCGTCGCTGCAGGACCAGGAGCCGCCGCCCTCATGCAGGCACCGCCGGACGGAACAACACGGCCGCTCCTCGTACACGATCCGGGCACGCGCCGGTGGACGCGGTCGCCGCTGCTGCTACTGGCCCTCGCCCGCGGCTGGGATCCGGTGGCGATCTTCATCGACGTCGACTGCGAGGTCGCTCTTGCGGGACAACACCACCGGGGACGGGTCGTCCGTCGGTGGGCGTTCGATCGCCACTGGAATCGATGGGTCGACCTGCGATCGCGCATCCTCGCAGGTGAGCCACTGAGCCCCGGGGAGAACTGGCCGCACGTCCGGCTCGTCTCCCGCACCGAGGCGGTCGGCGCCATCGAGGACGCCCTCGCCTGTCGTTCCGAAGATCGTTCCGCAGAGTCCATGGGCGGAACGGCGAGCACCACCTGAGCCGACCTTCCCGTTCAGTGAGTCTCTTCACGGTTCCGGAACGCCGCACACTCACTGAGGTCGCGTTCGCCGAAGGGCTCATCGTTCATGTCGCGATTGCGTGCTGAGTTACGGCGAAACACCGCATGGGGTCGGGATCTCAATGGCGTGATCCGCAGGGAATCGGGACCTCGAAATGCCGGGATCATGCCGGGATGCGATGAGCGACGCAGGTGCGACGCGCTGCCCGCGCGTTCACCGGCGGCACAGGGTCGCCTTCTAGGGTGGAGCGCATGAGTTCAGCCCCACCCCCGGTTCCCGGCCGCGCTCCCGACGGCACGCCGTACGGTCACGATCCGTACGGCGCCCAGTCGTACCCGGGGCAACCGGCGTCCCCTGAACAGGCGGCGTACCCGGGGCAGGCTCCGTACTCCGGACAGGTGACCGGGCAGGGTCACCCGGGGCAGGCTCCGTACTCCGGACAGGCGGACCCCTTTGCGCAGTCGTACGCTTCGGGCGCCTCGGCCCCGCAGGCGTTCTCCGAGCAGAGCCCTCTCCACTATCCGGGCGCCCCGCAGGACTCCGGCCTGCCACCCGTCGCGGCACCTCCCGGTTACGCCGCGCAGTACGCGCCGCCGCCGGAACCCCCGAAGAAGCGTGGTGGTTTCATCGCGATCACGGTGATCGCGTGTGTCCTCGTGTTCGGCCTCGTCGCGACCGGCGGGTACTTCGGCCTGCGCGCGATCGGCGATGCCTCGGGCGGGCGCGGACCCGGACTCGCACCCAGCGGGCTCGGTGCGGGCGGACAACCCGGGCCGGTCGTCGCCGCCGATCTCGAGGTCGGGGCATGCATCCTCGAGCCCGAATCGGGGCAGGCCTTCGTCGAGGTCGACTGCGCCGAACCGCACTATGCGCAGCTCTACGCCCAGCAGGCCATCACGGGCGACTCCTACCCGGGCGAACAGGCGATCGACGACCAGGCGGTCCCGTTCTGCCAGGACGGAAGCGCCACCGGCCTCGACACGAGCAAGCTCGACCGGCAGTTCGGCTTCTCCTACATGGCTCCCGATCAGCAACTCTGGGCGAACGAGGGCGAGCGCTACGTGAGCTGCTTCGTCCAGCGCACCGACGGCGAGCTCTTCACCGACAACCTCCTGCCCACGTCCTGACCGCACACCACTGGACACGCCGAGGCGCCGGCGGGGTTCCCGAGGGAACTCCACCGGCGCCTCGGCGTGGCTATAGCGGACGGGATCTGCGGTTCGAGATCGCGATTCCCGGCGTCCCGGACCGTTCATTTCCCGATTGAATGCTGGGTTTCGCCGAAACCCAGCATTCAATCGCGACTTCGACGGCGGCGCCGCAGCCGATCGCGACCTCGACGCGCGCCACTCAGCGTTCGGCGGTGATGACGAGGCCGGCCTGTTCGAAGTCGTTCGGCCGGTCGACGTGGACGGTGTCCCCGTCGTGGATCGCGCCGGACAGGATCTCGCGGGCCAGTCGGTCGCCGATCTCCTTCTGCACGAGCCGGCGCAGCGGCCGCGCACCGTATGCCGGGTCGTACCCCTCGAGCGCGAGCCATTCGGCTGCGGCCGGGGACACGTCGAGGACGAGCCGCCGTTCCGCAAGGCGCTTCTGCATCGACGCGACCTGGAGGTCGACGATCCGACTGAGCTCCTGCATGGAAAGGGCGTCGAACACGACGATGTCGTCGAGGCGGTTGAGGAACTCCGGCTTGAAGGCCGCCTGCACGACATTCATCACCTGCGCCCTACGATCCTCCGCGGCGATCGACTGATCGACGAGGAACTGCGAACCGAGGTTCGACGTGAGGATGAGGATCGTGTTCCGGAAGTCCACGGTCCGCCCCTGCCCGTCGGTGAGCCGGCCGTCGTCGAGCACCTGGAGCAGGATGTCGAAGACGTCCGGATGGGCCTTCTCCACCTCGTCGAGGAGGACGACGGAGTACGGG
This sequence comes from Brevibacterium samyangense, assembly GCF_039529845.1. Classification (NCBI taxonomy): domain Bacteria; kingdom Bacillati; phylum Actinomycetota; class Actinomycetes; order Micrococcales; family Brevibacteriaceae; genus Brevibacterium; species Brevibacterium samyangense. Next base: position 18,198 of record NZ_BAAANO010000011.1, read on the forward strand.
CGCCGGCGCACGGCTTCGGTGAGCTGGCCCCCGGACTCGTAGCCGACGTACCCCGGAGGCGCACCGACGAGGCGCGCGACCGAGTGCTTCTCCCCGTACTCGCTCATGTCGATACGCACGAGGGCACGTTCGTCGTCGAAGAGGAAGTCCGCGAGCGACTTCGCGAGCTCCGTCTTGCCGACCCCCGTGGGCCCGAGGAAGAGGAAGCTGCCGGTCGGTCGGTCCGGATCGGACACGCCCGCACGGGAGCGCCGGATCGCATCGGACACGGCCGCGACCGCACTCGTCTGCCCGATGAGTCGTTCACCGATGACCTCCTCCGCGTGGAGGAGCTTCTGGCGTTCGCCCTGGAGCAGTCGGCCGGCGGGAATACCGGTCCATGCGGCCACCACCTCGGCGATGTCGTCCGCGCGCACCTGTTCGTTCACCATCGGCTTCGCGTCGGACTCCCCCGCGGCGTTCTCGGCGGCCTCCGCCGCGGCGATCTCCTTCTCCACCGCGGGGATCTCCCCGTAGAGGAGGCGCGACGCCTTCTCGAGGTCGGTGTCTCGTTGGGCGATCTCCGCCTGGTTGCGCAGGTCGTCGAGCTTCTTCTTGAGCTCACCGACCCGGTTGAGGCCGGCCCGCTGGCTCTCCCACACGGCGCTGAGCCCGGAGAGCTTCTCCTGCTTGTCCGCGAGGTCTGACCGGAGCGCCTCGAGGCGTTCCTTCGAGGCCTCGTCGGTCTCCCGCGACAGCGCCATCTCCTCCATCTTGAGACGGTCGACGGCACGCCGGAGTTCGTCGATCTCCACCGGGGCGGAATCGATCTCCATGCGCAGCCGTGAGGCCGCCTCGTCGACGAGGTCGATCGCCTTGTCCGGGAGCTGACGGCCGGAGATGAACCGGTTCGACAGCTGGGCGGCGGCGACGAGCGCGGAGTCCGCGATCGTCACCTTGTGGTGCGCCTCGTAGCGTTCCTTGAGTCCACGGAGGATCGCGACGGTGTCCTCGACGCTCGGCTCCCCCACGAACACCTGCTGGAACCGGCGTTCGAGCGCCGGATCCTTCTCGATGTTCTCGCGGTACTCGTCGAGGGTCGTCGCGCCGACGAGGCGGAGCTCACCGCGGGCGAGCATGGGCTTGAGCATGTTGCCGGCGTCCATCGCGGAATCGCCGGTCGCCCCGGCCCCGACGACCGTGTGGATCTCGTCGATGAAGGTGATGACCTGGCCGTCGGAGGACTTGATCTCCTCGAGGACGGCCTTGAGGCGTTCCTCGAACTCGCCGCGGTACTTCGCACCCGCGACCATCGCCGAGAGGTCGAGCGAGACGAGCGTCTTGTCCCGCAGCGACTCCGGCACGTCACCGGCGACGATCCGCTGGGCGAGGCCCTCGACGACGGCGGTCTTGCCGACGCCGGGCTCACCGATGAGGACCGGGTTGTTCTTCGTGCGGCGCGAGAGCACCTGGACGACACGACGGATCTCCGAGTCGCGGCCGATCACCGGGTCGAGCTTGCCCTCGCGGGCGGCCGCCGTGAGGTCGACACCGAACTTCTCGAGCGACTGGAAGGTGTCCTCCGGGTTCTCGCTCGTCACCTTCTTCCCACCGCGAACGGTGGGGAGTGCCTGGAGGAGACCGTCGCGCAGGACGCCGTGCCGGGCGAGGATGCGCCCGACCTCACCGGTGTCCGCGGTCGCGGCGATGAGGAGGTGTTCGGTGGAGACGAACTGGTCACCGAGCGCCTGCATCTCCTTCTCCGCGTTGTTCACGAGCTGCAGGGAGGTGCGCGAGAGCGAGGGCTGCTGCACCGAGGACCCGGAGACGCTCGGCGCGGCTGCGAGCGCCCCCTCCACGTCACGGGCGACCGCCGCGGCGTCCGCGCCGAGGTGGGTGAGCAGAGCTCCGGCAATGCTCTCGGGCTGGGCGAGCAGCGCGGCGAGCAGATGCGTCGGTTCGATCTGCTGGTGGCCGCGGTCGACGGCGTCGCGCAACGCTGCGGAGACCGCTTCCTGCGACTTCGTCGTGAACTTCGCGTCCATGTGAAGTGTCCTTTCGGTCGATCCGTCCTCGGGGCTGCCACACAGAAGGTACGGCACGAGGATGTCTGTCGAGAAGTGGAACATCAGGAAAGTTGAGTCTATTCCGCTCAACTTCGGAAAATCGGGCCCGAGGACCCTCCCCGTCTAGACTGGCCCCCATGGGTAAGAAGTCCAGGAAGTCCAAGGAAGACATCATCGCCAAGCGCCTCGCGAAGGCGCAGGCCGGTGCATTCGTGCAGCGTCCCTTCGAGGGCCTGCCGTTCGAGGCCGATCTCGTGTGCCTCAAGGAGCTCGTGCCGGCCGCGACCGCCACCGCGAAGCTCAAGGAGGAGTTCGGGGGCACCGAGGTCACCTTCGCCTCGCTGCTGCCGGCCGCATGGCAGGCACTCCACCGCGCCGACGGGAAGATCTTCGCCGGCCTCCAGGTGCCGTTCACCTCGCCGGACGCCTCCCGTGACGTCGCCGCGGGCATCCTCGCCGTCAAGGACGCCGAGGTCGGGGAGATCGCCGAGGCGACCTCCACCCCCGGCCCCGGACCGCGCCTCCAGGACATCCTCGACACCACGGTCCCCTTCACCGTGACCGTGTCGGAGACCTTCGACTTCTGGCTGCCCGAGGACGCCGACAAGCAGGACGAGGACCTCACGGGTGCCCTCGAGCAGGCGAACGAGGGCATCTCCCCCACGGAGAAGCTCGTCTCCGCCCCGTCGGCCTACTGGACCGAGATGGGCGGCCGGCAGTACGTGCGCTGGGCACAGTCGGCCCCCGAGGACGAGGTCATGAACGGCCTCGCCCGCCTCCACGCCGCCGGCGAGAACACGCTCGGCGGAATCGGCAAGTACCTCGGCTGCTTCCGTGCCCACGGCATCGTCATCCCCGTGTGGGAGCTCCCCGCGGGCACCCAGCCGGACGACGTCGAGGAACCCCTCGCTGCCTTCGCGAAGAATTTCGACGCGGCCATGGCACAGGACGCCCCGCTCGACCACGAGGAGCGCCGCGCGAAGGCCGGAGTCGTCTCCCGTCAGCTCACCATCCGCTGATGAGCACCCACCCCGAGCACACTCCCGCCGAGGCGCCCGCCCCGGAGGCGACCTCCGTCGCCTCCCGCACGGCGCCTCGGGCGGTGGCCGCGATCATCCCGGCGAAGGACGAGGAGGCGCGGATCGGCGCCACGGTGACCTCCGCGAAGGAGATCCCCGGGGTCGACCTCGTCCTCGTCGTCGATGACGGATCGAGCGACCGCACCGGCGAGCTCGCACGCACCGCGGGCGCGCAGGTCATCACGCACCGGAAGAACCGGGGCAAGGCCGCGGCGATGATGACCGGGGCCTTCGCGGTGCGCAACCGCGAGATCAGCGCCGTCCGACCGGGAGAGACGCCGGACCACCGGGCCCTCCTCTTCATCGACGGGGACCTCGAGGACTCCGCCGTGAATACGGCACCGCTCACCGCACCCGTGCTCGCCGGTGAGGCCGATATGACGATCGCGATCCTGCCTCCGCAGAAACGCGCCGGCGGTGGATTCGGGTTCGTCGTCGGGCTCGCGAAGAAGGGCATCGAGGACCTCTCCGGGTTCTCGGCGACCCAGCCGCTGTCCGGTATGCGATGCCTCACCCGGGACGCCTTCGACGCCGCTCTCCCCTTCGCCGCCGGCTGGGGTGTGGAGACGGGGATGACGATCGACGTCATCAACGCCGGACTGCGCGTGCAGGAGGTCGAGTGCGACCTCCACCACCGGGTGACGGGCAAGGACCTCAAGGCGCAGCTGCACCGCGCGGCCCAGTACCGGGACGTCGCACGGGCACTCGCGGTGCGCCGGGCGGCCCGCGCGGGCGCCTCGGCGAAGGAGAAGCTGGGACCGGCGCTCGACCGCCTCCGGTTCGGCAGGCAGCCCGATTCCGATCCCTGGGAGGGTATATGAGCGAGCGGTACGGGTACCTCGGGCCCGAGGCGACCTTCACGGAAGCCGCACTCATCGCTCTCATGGAGGCCCGGGGCACCGCGTACGCCGCCCGTGTGCCCATGAAGAACGTCGATGCCGCCCTCGCCGCCGTCGCGGCCGGGGAGATCGACGGCGCGGTCGTCCCGATCGAGAACTCGGTCGAGGGCGGCGTCCCGGCCACCCTCGATGCGCTCTCCGCGCACGGACGCCTCCAGATCGTCGCCGAGACCCTCGTCCCCATCACAATGGTCCTCGCGGTGAAACCGGGCACGACGCTCGCGGACGTCCGCGCGTTCTCCTCCCATCCCCATGGTGAGGCGCAGGTGCGCGGCTGGATCGACGACCACCTGCCGAACGCGGTGTACCGGCCGGCGTCGTCGACCGCGGCCGCCGCCCGCGACCGCGCGCACGGCACCGACGCCGCGGGCGCTCCCGTCGACCACCAGGCCGCCGTGTGCCCCCGCCTGGCCGCCGAACGGTACGGCCTCGAGATCCTCGCCGAGGACATCGGTGACCGGCAGGACGCCGTCACCCGCTTCGTCCTCGTCCGCCTGCCGGGGCGTCTCCCGCGTTCGACCGGCGCCGACAAGACGACGATCGTCGCGGCCCTCGCCTCCGACCGTGCCGGCGCGCTCCTCGAGATGCTCGAGCAGTTCTCGACCCGCGGTATCAACCTCTCGCGGATCGAGTCACGCCCCACCGGCGACGGCCTGGGCCTCTACCAGTTCTCCATCGACCTCACCGGGCACATCCACGAGGCCCGGATGGCCGAGGCGCTCACCGGCGTCCACCGGGTGACCCGCAGCCTGCAGTTCCTCGGGTCGTATCCCTCGGCCGACGAGGTGGAGACCACCGTCGCCCCCGAGAACACCGACGCCGCTTTCGCCGACGCGAGCGCCTGGCTCCAGCGGATCCTCACCACCGGGAAGTGAGACGGCGCGTCCGTTTCCCGGCGGACGCGCCGGGTGCGGTCTCGGTCCGATCACGATTCGGAAGTGAGTCGGACCGCGGGGACCACCTCGGGCCCCGGATTGGCAGGAAAACCCAAGCCTGCGCCCCGCGAATGGCGCGAGAACACGCGGAGAAGCGCATTAAGGTGTGCGGAGGTAAGCGCAATGCCCCGAGTGCAGCCGGCTCGCCCGCGGTGACCGGTACTCTCCTCTCCCATCCCTGGAGGATCATCGATGTCCGGTGACCACAACGGCTCCGAGTTCGACCGTATTTTCAACGACGGCGACGGAGTCGCCACGCAGGCTCCCGGTTCGGAACCCCCCGCCCGGCCGCGCAGGAAGAAGCGTCGGGGATGGCTGTGGCTCCTCCTGGCGCTCGTCCTCGTCGTCGTGCTCCTCGTCGTCGCCGTCCTCGCCTATGCCGCCCACCTGGGTCGGCAGTGGGACAAGGGCACCGACCGGGTCGACGCCTCGGAGGTCTTCGGACCGGATGTGACGGCGGCACCGGAACCGACGGGCACCGGTACGAACGTCCTCCTGCTCGGTTCCGATTCCCGTTCCGAGGATGTCGACTACAGCTCCTCCACGGGCGTCCGTTCCGACACGATCCTCGTGGCACACATCCCGGACGACGGCTCGGGCATCCAGATCATGTCGATCCCGCGCGATATGTGGGTCGAGGTCGAGGGCCACGGCGAGGCGAAGATCAACGCCGCGATGTCCTACGGTGGCCTGCCGCTCACCACTCAGACGGTGGGCGACTTCATCGGGGCCGACATCCACCACGTGGCGATCATCGACTTCGAGGGATTCAAGGACCTCACCGACGCGCTCGGCGGTGTCACGGTCGACTCCGAGCAGGCCTTCGAGTCCGGTGGCTATTCGTTCTCCGAGGGCAGCAACACCCTCGACGGCGAGGCGGCACTCGCCTTCGTCCGTGCACGCAAGAATTTCGCCGACGGCGACTTCCAGCGTGCCCGCAACCAGCAGGCGTTCCTCAAGGGCGTCATCGACAAGGTGATGTCCCCTGAGACGCTCAGCAACCCGCAGAAGGTCTCCGAGACCGTCGGGAAGTTCTCCCCGTACATCACGGTCGACGACGGGCTCGACTCCGGCACGATCGCCGGGCTCGCGGTGTCCCTGCGCGACTACCGCACCGACGGCATCGATTTCTTCACCGCTCCGGTGGCGGGAACGGGACGGTCGGACGACGGACAGTCGATCGTCCTCCCCGACGAGGACGCGCTCGAGGAGATGCGCACGGCCTTCGCGGAGGACACCGTCGCCGATTACGCGGAGAACGCCGAGGAGGCGCACCTGTGACGGCGTGAGCCCTCCGCGGCGTGCGGAACGCGCTGCAAAGACGGGGCCCTCTGCCCGAACCCGTACGGTTCGTGCAGAGGGCCCCTTTCCGGTACTCACTCGCCGGACCCACTCCTACTCCTGGGCCTCACTCCTTGACCGGGGGATTCTCCATGGTGGACGGGTCGAAAGACTCCCAGTCGAGCTCGATCCGTTGCGTGAGGTTCTCGTCATCGGCGAACTGATCCTCCGGGAGAGGGGACAACCCCTGCACGGGGACCACGCCCAGCACCTCCTGGAGACGCCCGAGGTGGTACGTCCGATCACGCACGATGTTGCGGACGGCGAACCGGGTGGTCACGGGCCGGCTCTTGGAGAACCGAGCGCGCTTCTCCGACGCCCACGCGGACACGAGGGCGAGATCGGTCGCCATCGAGTCGAACTCCAGGAGGTCGGCACCGACACGCGCCAGGTACGTGTTGAGCGCTTCCCGGAGCACGTAGGGTTCCGGGTCACCGACATTCACCGCACCCTTGACGTCCGGGCGTTCGAGCCCTGCGAGAACCGCAGCGACGAGATTGTCGATGTGAGTGAGAGTCGTCCGCCGTCTACCGCCCCCGGGAAGGCGGAGCTTCCCCTTGCGCGCGGTCGCGAGCAGGCTTGGCAACAGAGGCCTGTCCCCCGCGCCGTAGACGCCGTGCGGACGAAGAACGAGAGCATCCGGGCGCACACGTTTGACGACGACCTCGGCAAGCGCCTTCGACCGTTCGTACGCGATCGCGTACCGCGATTCGTCGAGGGGTGCCGCCTCCTCGTGCACGTCGACGTGGTGGACGTACGGGTCGTACACCGCGCTGCTGGAGAGATGAATGAACCGTGCACGGGGGAAGGCGTCCAGCACATGGCGGGTACCCGTAACGTTGACGGCCTGGAACTCGGCTTCCGACCCCCAGTCGTGGACGAGCGCAGCCGCATGGACAACGGATTCGACGCGACCGGCCATCGTGTTGACCGATAGAGGCACGGAGGAGGTGATGTCCCATTCGATGTGGCGAACGCCCGGAATGCGCGGATCCGTCCGGCCCACCGACAGAACGGGGGTGCCCCGGGACTGCAGGGCACGGGCCACTGCGCCACCGATGAAACCCGATGCTCCGGTCACCGCAACCGCCATCGACAGACCTCCGCGCTCATTGCCGACGCGGAAGGCCGGCACAGGGACGAACTCCCCTCAGGTTATCCCGTCAG
>NZ_BAAANO010000012.1:0-8449 GCF_039529845.1 Brevibacterium samyangense
CTCACTGTTCATGTTTTCGCAAATCCGTTTCCGGTGTTCCGCGTCACATGGTTGTTCTCGGTTTTTCACCCGGCGAAGAGTGAAACCATCTGAGATTCTTCAGTGAGTGTTGCCGACTGCCGTTCCAGTGGAAGCGGGGCACATCCTGCAAAACCTGCCTGGTCGCCGCGACTGTGATCAATGGTGGTGACCGGCCCTGTTTCCGGGGCCCGCTCGCTTCGGTGTTTCCGCCGAGGCAACGCAGAGAACTCTATACGACCCCGCACCTCCGTGCAACTCCGAATCCTGAGGGCCCCGTCACGTCGCGCGTCACCGGCCTCATCGTCCGATGCCGTTTGCACCGAGCACAGACGTCCCGCCCAGGAGCACGATGAAGAACACGATCCAGACGAGCGCGTCCATGCATGCAATGACGAGCGAGCACGAAGACTCCGACGAGCAGGACGAGAACGGGGATGAAGGTCATTCACACTTCCTGGCGGTGGTGAGCACGAGTGTTCGTTCCATTTTCGGACATCCGGAGTCGTGGCCGCACCATCCGCTGTTCTCACTTCGACACCCCCACCTCGTGAGGGGCACCACACTATACTCACGCACATGACCGTTCTCGTCGCTCATGCCCATACCGACGAAGGCGCGGCAGCGTTCACCTTCGCGCTCGCCGAGGCGGCCCGCCGGAACGAGGACCTCCTCGCCTTCGAACTCGCCGGACATCCCGTACCCGAACCCACCACGATCGACGGCGTCGCCGTTTCCTACCGTTCACCCGGCGCCGACGAACGCGATTTCGCCGGAGCCTTCCTCGACACCGCCGAGGCGGTCGAGGTTTCCGTCGTCGTCGTCGGGATCCGCCACCGCTCCCCAGTCGGCAAGATGCTGCTCGGGAGTACCGCCCAGCAGATCCTCCTCGAGTCCTCCGCCCCCGTCATCGCCGTGAAGGCCTGATCCCCGCCGATCGTCCCCGGCACCCGGCACTCACCTCACCGACCCCGAGACGACGACAGTGGGCCGGTCACCTCGGACAGGTGACCGGCCCACTGTCGTGAGGCGGATGGGGCTAAGGGCCTCTCAGCCCTCGACGCGCACGGCTCCGAGCGTCTTCTTGCCCCGGCGCAGCACGACGACCCCGGCACTGCCGGCATCGAGGACGTCCGCGGTCGTGAGTGCCCGGTCCTCGGCGGCGACCTTCACGTTGTTCACGTAGGCACCACCCTCCTTGATCGCGCGGCGCGCCTCGCCCTTCGACTTCACGATCCCGGCCTCGACGAAGGCGTCGGCGACCGGCAGGCCGGCGGCGAGCGCCGATGCGGGCACGGTCGCGTGGGGCACCTCGGCGGTGGCGGCGGCGAGGGTCGCCGGTTCGAGACCTGCCAGTTCGCCGGAACCGAAGAGCGCCTCGGCGGCGGCGAAGGCCTGTGCGGTCTGCTGCTCACCGTGGACGAGCGTCGTCACCTCCTGCGCGAGCGCCTTCTGCGCCGAGCGCTTGTGCGGCGCGGCGCAGAACTCCTCCTCGAGCGCCGCGAGTTCCTCGAGGCTCCGGAACGAGAACACCTTGAGGTACTTCATGACGTCGCGGTCGTCCGCATTGAGCCAGAACTGGCTGAACGCGTAGGGGCTCGTGAGTTCGGGATCGAGCCACACGGTGCCGGACTCGGTCTTGCCGAACTTCGTCCCGTCCGCCTTCGTCATGAGTGGCGTCGCCATCGCGTGGACGGACACACCCTCGACGCGGCGGATGAGGTCGGTGCCGGAGGTGAGGTTGCCCCACTGGTCCGAACCGCCGTGCTGGAGGGTGACCCCGTGGCGCTTGTAGAGCTGGAGGAAGTCGTTGCCCTGGAGGAGCTGGTAGCTGAACTCGGTGAAGGAGATGCCGTGTTCGCTCTTGAGGCGTGCGGACACGGCCTCCTTCGCGAGCATCCGGTTCACCGAGAAGTGCTTGCCGACCTCGCGGAGGAAGTCGATCGCGCTGTACTCGCCGGTCCAGTCGAGGTTGTTCGCCATCTGCGCGGCATGTGCACCGTCGAAGTCGACGAAACGCTCGACCTGGTTCCGGATCTTCCCGACCCACTCCTCGACGACCTCGCGCGGATTGAGGGTGCGCTCCCCCGACATCCGCGGATCCCCGATGAGACCGGTCGCACCGCCGACGAGCATGAACGGGTTGTGACCGGCGAGCTGGAGCCGGCGGGCGAAGAGCAGCTGCACGAGGTTGCCCATGTGGAGGCTCGGCGCGGTGGGATCGAAACCGATATAGAAGTTGACCGGCCCCTCGGCGAGGGCACTCGACAGTGCGCTCTCGTCGGTGGACAGCGCCACCAGGTCGCGGGCCTTCAACTCACTGAAGATATCGGTCACGATCAACCTTTCGTCGGACGGGGGCCACCTGGACGGTGGCCCGACGCACCATGATAACCGCGACGGGCGCCTCGCCGACGGCCCACCACCGGGGGTGGGACCACCGCCGAGGCGCCCGTCGGGTGCCGGCGTGAGCGCGCCTCAGCGCGTCGTGCTCGTGGCGAACGCGCGCAACCGCGTGAGCTCCGCACGCGCGTTCTCGAGCTGCTGCGCGACCGCAGCGCGGGCGGTGCCGCCCTTCGCGTTCCGCGAGTCGATCGATCCCTCGGTCGTGAGGACCTCGCGGACGGCCGGGGTGAAGTGCTCGGAGATCCCCGCGTAGTCCTCGTCGCTGAGGTCCCAGAGCTCGACGTCGCGGCTCTCGGCGAGCTTGACGGCGGCACCGGAGAGCTCGTGGGCAACACGGAACGGCACGCCCTCGCGGACGAGCCACTCGGCGAGGTCGGTGGCGAGCGCGAAACCGCGCGGGGCGAGGTGCGCCATCTTCTCGGTGTTGAACACGAGGGTTGCGACCATGCCGGTGAACGCGGGGAGGAGGAGGGTGAGGGTGTCGGTGGCGTCGAAGACCGGCTCCTTGTCCTCCTGGAGGTCGCGGTTGTACGCGAGCGGCATGCCCTTGAGGGTCGTGAGCAGACCGGTGAGGTCACCGACGAGGCGTCCGGCCTTGCCGCGCGTGAGTTCGGCGACGTCGGGGTTCTTCTTCTGCGGCATGATCGACGACCCGGTGGAGAACCGGTCGTCGAGCGTGACGAAGGAGAACTCCTTCGTCGCCCAGAGGATGATCTCCTCGGACAGCCGGGAGAGATCGACGCCGATCATCGCGGTGACGAACGCGTACTCGGCGAACACGTCGCGGGACGCGGTGCCGTCGATCGAGTTCTCGACCGAGTCCGAGAACCCGAGTTCCCGGGCAACCGCCTGCGGGTCGAGACCGAGCGAGGAACCGGCGAGCGCTCCCGAACCGTAGGCGCTCACATCGGCCCGCCGGTCGAAGTCGACGAACCGGGCGACGTCGCGCATGAGCGGCCATGCATGGGCGAGGAGGTGGTGGGCGAGGAGGACCGGCTGTGCGTGCTGGAGGTGGGTGCGCCCGGGCATCGGCACCTCGCGGTGGGCCTCGGCCTGGGAGACGAGGGCCTCGACCACGTCGAGGACGAGACCGGAGATCACGCGGGCGTGGTCACGGAGGTACATCCGGCCCATCGTCGCGATCTGGTCGTTGCGCGACCGGCCGGCGCGCAGTTTGCCGCCGAGGTCCGGGCCGGCGATCTCGAGCAGTCCGCGTTCGAGCGCGGAGTGGACGTCCTCGTCGGAGAGCAGGGGCAGGAACTCGCCTGCACGCACCTTCTCCTCGAGGGTGTCGAGAGCGGCGATCATGCCGGAGAGCTCGGCGTCGTCGAGCAGGCCCGCACGGTGGAGAACGCGGGCGTGGGCGCGGGACCCGGCGAGGTCGTAGGCGGCGAGGCGCCAGTCGAAGTCCGTCGACTTCGACAGCTGCGCGAGCGCGTCGTCCGGTCCGTCGGCGAACCGTCCGCCCCAGAGGCTCAGGCGTTCTTCGTTACTCACAGTGGTGGGCCCTTTCGGATATTCCCGGCTCGCCGGTGACGGTGCGGTCGGGAGATGTGGTCGTGATGATCGGTGCCGGGGACGCGGGTACGCGTGCCCACGCAGCTGCCCGGCGGTGCGGGGCGACCCGCGTGCGGGATCAGGATCCGCCGGCGAGCTCGAGGAAACGGTCGACGAGGTCCGTGCCGGCCACGCCGTCCCCGGCGATCACGAGGATGGTGTCGTCGCCTGCGATCGTACCGAGCACCCCGTGGAACACCGAATGGTCGATGGCGCTCGCGAGGTAGTGCGCGGCTCCGGGCGGGGTGCGGAGAACGACGAGATTGTCGGAGCTCGTCGCACTCACGAGCAGTTCCTCGAGGATGCGCTGGAGCTTCGAGTCGAGCATCTCGCTCTCGATGCCCTTCTCGAGGCTGCGGTCCCCACCCTCGCCCGGCACCGCGTACACGGAGCCGGCCGAGGTGCGGATCTTCACGGCGCCGAGGTCGACGAGGTCCCGTGAGAGGGTCGCCTGGGTGACGGTGACCCCGCGTTCGGCGAGCGTGTTCATGAGTTCGGTCTGCGAGCGGATGGTTCCCCGGCGGACGATGTCGATGATCTGCTGCTGGCGGGCCGTTTTCGTCGACGGGACCGCGGTCTGGCGTTCCTCGCTCACGCGGGTTCTCCCCGCGTGCTGCGTTCGAGCAGCCACACCATGAGTGCCTTCTGTGCGTGCAGCCGGTTCTCGGCCTCGTCGAACACCACCGAGGCGGGGCCGTCGATGACCTCCGCCTCGACCTCGAGACCGCGGTAGGCGGGCAGGCAGTGCATGAAGATCGCGTCGTTCGTATGGCGCATGAGCTCGGAGGTCACCTGGTACTTGACGAACGGCGAGTCCTCGTCGGCACGGCCCTCGGCCGACTGCCCCATCGACACCCAGGTGTCGGTGATGACGATGTCGGCGCCCTGCGCCGCGGCGAGCGGGTCGTCGGTGACGAGCACGGAGCCACCGGTGCGGGCGGAGAGGGCCGACGCCTCGGCGATGATGGCCTCGGCCGGCTGATGGCCCTCGGGAGCGGCGATGCGCACGTGCATTCCGGCGTTGACGCCGGCGAGTACGTACGAGTTCGCCATGTTGTTCGCCCCGTCGCCGTAGTACGACATCGTGAGGCCGGAGAGCCCGTTGCCGCTGCCGGTGCCCTTGTGTTCGCGGATGGTCTGGAGGTCCGCGACGAGCTGGCAGGGGTGGAAGTCGTCCGAGAGCGCGTTGATGACGGGAACGGAGCTGTTCTCCGCCATCTCCTCGAGCCCCGACTGGGCGAAGGTGCGCCACACGACGAGGCTCACCATCCGTTCGAGGACGTGGGCGGTGTCCGCGATCGACTCCTTGTGTCCGAGCTGCGACTCCCCCGGGTTCACGATGAGGGGGTTGCCCCCGAGGTCGGCGATCCCGGTCGCGAAGGACACCCGGGTGCGGGTCGAGGTCTTGTCGAAGAAGACGATCGCCGTCTGCGGGCCGGCGAGCGGGGTCCGGGAGTAGGGGTCGGCCTTGAGGGCGTCGGCGAGGTCGAGGACCTCGACGAGCTCCTCGGGGCTGAGATCGGTGTCCTTGAGGAAATGGCGTGTCATGGATTCGGTTCCGTTTCCGTGGCGGGTGGTGGGGGCGTCGGCGCGGGCGGCGGCGGCCGGCCTCGATCAGGCGGCGGCGGTCTCGAGGACGCCGGGCAGGGCCTCGAGGAACGTCCCGAGTTCCTCCTGCGAGATCGTGAGCGGCGGGGCGAGGCGGATCCGGGAACCGGTCACCGGGTTCACGATGAACCCTGCCTCGAGTGCGGCCTCCGAGACCGCCTTCGCATTGCCGGCGGCGAGTTCGAAGGACCGCAGCAGTCCTGCCCCGCTCACCGCGATGACGCCGTCGATCTTCACGAGCGCGGACTCGAGCCACGCGCCGAGCTCGCGCGCGTGCTCGAGGAGGCCCTCCTCCTCGATGACGTCGAGGACCGCATTGCCGGCGGCGGTCATCACCGGGTTGCCGGAGTACGTCGACCCGTGCTGACCGGGGACGAGGAGTCCGGTGTTCTCGGGTCCGAAGGTGATCGCCGCACCGATCGGCAGACCGCCGCCGAGGCCCTTGGCCGAGGTGACGATGTCGGGCACGATCCCCTCGCCGATCGCCGGGTCCTGGAACGCGAACCAGGTCCCGCAGCGACCGATGCCGGTCTGCACCTCGTCGAGGATGAGGAGCGCTCCGGCCGCCGAGGTGAGTTCGCGGGCGGTCCGCAGGTACCCGGCGGGGTGATTGCGGACCCCGCCCTCGCCCTGGATGGGCTCGACGAACACGGCGGCGCAGGTCTCGTCGACCTCGGCACGCAGTGCCTCGACGTCCCCGAAGGGCACGTGGACGACACCCGGCACACCGGGTTCGAACGGCGTCCGGTACGCCTCCTTCGCGGTGAGGGCGAGCGCACCCATCGTGCGGCCGTGGAAGGCACCCTCGATCGCGACGATCTTCGAGCGGGTGCCGCCGGCGACGCGGCGGGCCATCTTGAGGGCGGCCTCGTTCGCCTCGGCGCCGGAGTTGCAGAAGTACACCGAGGATCCGGCGGGAGCACCGGCGATCCCGATGAGCCGCTGGGCGAGCGCGATCTGCGGTTCGGAGGCGAAGTAGTTCGAGATCTGGCCGAGCGTGCCGACCTGCTTCGAGACCGCGTCGACGAACGCCGGATGGGCGTGGCCGAGGGCATTCACCGCGATACCGGCGAGGAGGTCGAGGTACTCGGTACCCTCCTCGTCCCACACCTTCGCCCCGGAGCCGCGCACGAGGAGGCGCTGCGGGCGACCGACCGCCGGGAGGATCGCGCCGGAGTGGCGGTCGCGCCAGCCGGTGGTGGAAACGCTGGAAGTCATGCGATTTCTCCTTCTTGGATCATCGTGCCGATTCCGTCGGAGGTGAAGACCTCGAGGAGGATCGAGTGGGCGGTGCGGCCGTCGATCACGTGGACCTGTCTGACGCCGGCGTCGACGGCCTCGAGGGCGGCGGTCATCTTGGGGATCATGCCGGAGTCCAGCTTCGGCAGGAGTGCACGCAGTTCGTCCGGGGTGATGCGGGAGATGAGGCTGTCCTTGTCCGGCCAGTCCGCGTAGAGGCCGGGCACGTCCGTGAGCATCATGAGCTTGTCGGCCTTCATCTCCCGAGCGATCGCGGCGGCGGCGAGGTCGGCGTTGATGTTGAGCGGCTTGCCCGCCTTCCCGCCGAGTTCCGCGGCGATCGAGCAGATGACGGGCACCCGTCCGGCGTCGAGGAGTTCGTTCAGCACCGCGGTGTTCACCCGTTTCACGGAGCCGACGCGGCCGAGCGACACCTCCTGCCCGTCGACGAGCACGGAGGTCGGTTCCGCGAGCATGAGGTCCGCGTCCTCGCCCGAGAGTCCGATCGCGGCGTCGCCGTTCTGGTTGATCCGGCTCACGATGTCGCGGTTCACCTGCCCGGCGAGCACCATGCGGACGACCTCCGCGGCCTCCTCCGAGGTGAAGCGTTGGCCGGCGACGAACTCGCTCTCGATGCCGAGGCGCTCGAGCATCCGGTTGATCTGCGGGCCACCGCCGTGGACGACGATCGGGCGGAGTCCGACGAAGCGGAGGAACGCGATGTCGTCGGCGAAGGACTGCTGGAGTTCCGGGGAGATCATCGCGTTGCCGCCGTACTTGATGACGACGGTGGCGCCGGAGAAGGTCTTGATCCACGGCAGGGCGTCCGTGAGGATCTCCGCCTTGGCCTGGGCCTTCACGAGGCGTTCGGCTGCTGAGGGTGGGTTCATGAGGAGTAGGCGCTGTTCTCTTCGACGTAGTCGTGGGTGAGGTCGGAGGTGAGGATCGTGGCCTCGGCGGAACCTGCGTGGAGGTCGATCTCGACGAGGACGTCGCGGCTCCACGTGACGAGTGCGGGATCGGCGTCCGGGGTGGAGCCCGTGCACACCTGCACTCCGTTGATCGCGACGTCGATCGCAGTGGGATCGAACGCGGCGTTCGTGATGCCGACCTGGGCGACGACACGGCCCCAGTTCGGGTCCTCCCCGAAGATCGCCGCCTTGAAGAGGTTGCCGCGGCCGACGGCGCGGCTCACCTCGAGGGCGTCGGCCTCCGTCGCGGCACCACGGGTGACGATCGTGATGTCGTGGTGCGCTCCCTCGGCGTCGACGTGGAGCTGCTTCGACAGGTCGAGGCACGCCTCGGTGAGCACCTCCGTGAATTGCGCGAGGTCGACCGGGTCGGTGGACTCCCCCGAGGACATGAGGATCACGGTGTCGTTCGTCGACATGCACCCGTCGGTGTCGAGTCGGTCGAAGCTCTTCGACGTCGCCGTGCGCAGGGCGGTGTCGAGCTGCTCGGCGCTCAGCTGCGCGTCCGTCGTGAGGACGACGAGCATCGTCGCGAGCCCGGGAGCGAGCATTCCTGCGCCCTTCGCCATCCCGCCGAGGCGCCATCCGGCTCCGTCCCGGGCCACCGTCTTGGGGACGGTGTCGGTCGTCATGATCGCCTCGGCGGGGGG
>NZ_BAAANO010000012.1:8466-41625 GCF_039529845.1 Brevibacterium samyangense
TGCCGGCCTCCGCGCTGTCGGTGATCCGTCCGGCGAGCGCCGGCAGGGTGCCCACGATCGCGTCGCGGAAGTCCTGTCCGCCGACGCCGATGAGACCCGTCGAGCACACGAGCACGTCCTGGGCGGACACCTCGAGGAGTTCGGCCGCGGTCTCCGCGGTGAGGTGGGAGGTCTCGAAGCCGAAGGATCCGGTGAAGCAGTTCGCGCCCCCGGAGTTGAGGACGACGGCGCGGGCGCGGCCGTCGCTCGAGGCCTGCCTGCTCCACAGCACGGGGTTCGCCTGGCAGCGGTTCGAGGTGTACACCGCCGCGACGGCGTCGTTCGGGCCGGTGTTGACGACGAGCGCGAGGTCGGGCTTGCCGCTCGGCTTGAGGCCGGCGGTGGCCCCGCCGGCCCGGAACCCGCGGGGATGGGTGACGCTCATGGGGCGACTCCTTCGGTGGGGAGGGCGAGGGTTTCGTCGAGCCCGAGTGCGAGATGGGCCGACTGGAGTGCCTGGCCCGCGGTACCGCGGACGAGGTTGTCGAGGGCGACGCTCACGAGCACCTTGCCGGCGCGCTCGTCGATCGCGTACTGGAGGTGCGCGACGTTCGCGCCGGTCGTCGCCGCGGTGTGCGGCCACAGGCCCTCCGGGAGGAGGTCGACGAAGCGTTCGTCGTCGTACGCGGCGTGGAAGGCCGCGTCGATCGCCGCGGGATCGTTCCGGGCCGCCTCGGTGAGGGGGGCGGTGAGGGTCGCGAGGATGCCGCGGGACATCGGGACGAGAGTCGGGGTGAAGGAGATCCGGGTCTCCCCCTCCGCGGCGTCCTGGCCGAGCAGGAGATTGAGGTTCTGCTCGATCTCGGGCACGTGCCGGTGGGTCCCGGCGGTGCCGTAGGGGCTCGCGTCGCCGAGGATCTCCGCCGCGATGAGGTGTGGTTTGAGTGCCTTGCCCGCCCCGGACACCCCGTTCGCGAGGACGGCGGTGAGGTCGGTGTGGTCGATGAGTCCGGCGGCGACGAGCGGTTGGAACCCGAGGGTGACCGCGGTGACGTTGCACCCGGGGACGGCGATCCGCCGGGCGGTGCGGAGCGCCTCGCGCTGTTTCGTACCGTCGGCGCGGAGGAGTTCGGGCAGACCGTAGGCCCACGTGCCCTGGTGCTCCGACCGGTAGAACTTCTCCCATGCCGCGGCGGAGACGAGTCGGTGGTCGGCCGCCAGGTCGAGGACGAGGGTGTCCGGGGAGGTCCGTTCGAGCTCCGCGGCGATCGCCCCCGAGGCGCCGTGCGGCAGCGCGAGGACGACGACGTCGTGGCCCGCGAGCGACTGAGCACTCGAGTCCTGCACCGTCATGTGCGCGTAAGACCGCAGGTGCGGCTGCAGATCCCCGAGTCGCGATCCGGCGGACGAATGCCCGCACACGGTTGTAACGTTGAGCTGCGGATGGCCGGCGAGGAGGCGGAGCACTTCGCCCCCTGCATAGCCGGTGGCTCCGGACACGGCCACGGTGATCTCGGTCATGTGCATAACAATACGCGCCATTGTGTTTTATGCATAATTCCCGGGATTCCGCGGCTCGGGTCCGCTCCGCTCCTCCCCGATCCCCCTACGCACACCGGAGGTACCGTGATCCACGCAGTCCAGGCCGTCCGCGCCGGCGGTCCCGAAGTCCTCGAATACACCGAGGTCCCCGCACCCACCGCCGACGAGGGGAAGCTCCTCGTCGCCGTCGACGCCGCCGGCATCAACTTCATCGACACCTACCGCCGCAGCGGCGCCTACCCCATGGACTACCCGCACATCGTCGGGGTCGAGGGTTCCGGAGTCGTCGAGGAGGTCGGTCCCGGCGTCACCGGTTTCGCCCCCGGTGATCGCGTGTGCTGGCACGACGAGCACGGCTCGTATGCGGAGAAGGTCGCCGTCCGCGCCGACATGGTGATGCGCGTCCCCGACGGCGTCTCCTCCGAGGTCGCCGCCGCGATCCCGCTCCAGGGACTCACCGCCCAGTACCTCGCGACCGGTTCGCACCGCATCGAGCCCGGCCAGACCGCTCTCGTCCATGCGGGCGCCGGTGGAGTGGGACTCCTCCTCACCCAGATCATCAAGCACCTCGGCGGGAAGGTCATCACGACCGTGTCGACCGAGGAGAAAGCGGAACTGTCCCGGGCCGCCGGGGCCGACGAGGTCTTCCTCTACGGCGAGGGTGTCGACATCACGGCGACCGTCAAGGACCTCACCGGCGGTGAGGGCGTCGACGTCGCCTACGACGGCGTCGGCAAGGACACCTTCGACGCCTCGCTCGCCTCCCTCAAGGTCCGTGGATCGATGGTCCTCTTCGGCGCGGCGTCCGGTCCCGTGCCGCCGTTCGACATCCAGCGCCTCAACTCGTCCGGCGGCATCTTCCTGTCCCGCCCCTCCCTCGCCTGGTTCGTCCGCAGCCCCGAAGAGCTCGCCGAACGCTCCGCGATGCTCTTCGACGGCCTCACGAAGGGCTGGCTCGACTTCCGCGTGGGCGCCTCCTTCCCGCTCGCCGAGGCCGCCGAGGCACACCGCGCGCTCGAGGGCCGTCGCACCACCGGCAAGGTCGTCCTCGTCCCCTGACCCGGCATTCCCGGTACCCGCCGAGGCGCCGCGCACCTTCGACAGGTCCGCGGCGCCTCGGCATTCGCGCGGGAAACTACTTGAACCGTCGTTGGTGGAGGGCCGGGGCGAGGACGACGATCGCGAGCACGAACCCGGAGAGCAGCACCCAGGCTCCGAAGTACGTGAAGATCGTGAGGGCCGGGGTGAGCGACGGGCCGAAGTCCGCAGCCATGAGGACGACACCGGCGAGGACGAGGGCGATCGCGACGAGCACCTGGATGAGCTGGTCGAGGACCCCGCCGACGAGGTCCCGGATGACATCGATGCTCAGGCCCTTCATACCGATGTCGAGAGACCCGTCCTCGAGCTGTTTGACGACCCGGCTGATCTCGAGCGGCAGACCCGCGACGACCGGGACGGTCGCGGCGGCATAGAGTCCGAGGCCCTCGACCGCGTCGCCGAGGTTCTGGGTGCGGCTGAGGAGTTCGTCCATGTGCTCGCGCACCATGAGGAGGAGATCGGCCTCCGGGTCGAGCTTCTTGAGCGACCCCTCGAGGGTGCTGATCGCCCGGAACGCCGTCCCGACCGCGGGCGGGAGTTCGAACCCGTGGTCGATGACGAACTGGAGGAGAGCGGTGAAGAGGCCGCTCGATCCCCCGGGCATGCCCGCGTCGAACTGGAGGAGCAGCTGCCCGACCTCCCGCTGGATCTTCCGGGTGTCGCCCTCCGGTGGCATGCCGAAGATGTCGATGATCGCGTTCGTCGCCGCGGTCGAGTCCTGCCGTTCGAAGGCGAGCAGGAGGAGGGTGATGTCACGACGGTCGCGCTTGTCCAGCCGACCGACCGCACCGAAGTCGATGAGCCCGGCGCGCCCGGCGTCGTCGATGACGATGTTGCCGGCGTGGAGGTCGGCGTGGAACACCCCGGTCTCGAGGACCTGGCCGGCGACGAGCAGGAAGAGATCACGGGCGATCTCCCGGCGGGCGAGCATCGAGAGCTGTCCGAGGACGGCGTCCGCCTTCGACAGCGGAACACCCTGCATGCGTTCCATCACGATGACACGCTCACCGCTCAGGTGCTCGTAGACGGCGGGGATCCGCACGACCGAGCGACGGTGCGGGTCCATCGCGCGCCGCAACTGCTCCGTCTGCCGGATCTCCCCGCGGTAGTCGAGTTCCTCCGCGAGGGACTCGAGGAACCCGTCGGCGATCCCGCGGACCCCGATCTTCCGTGCCCACCCGGCCGAGTTCTCCATCCTCTCGGCGAGGGTGTGGATGATGTCCGAGTCCGCCTTCACCTGACGACGGATGTGGGGACGTTGCACCTTGACGACGACCTCCGTCCCGTCGTGGAGGACCGCCGGGTGCACCTGGGCGACGGAGGCCGCGGCCATCGGCTCCTTCGAGAACTCGGCGAAGATCTCCTCGACCGGACGGCCCCAGATCTTCACGAGCTCGGGTTCGATCGCGGAGTACGGCACGGGCGGGACGTCGGACTGGAGCTTCGAGAACTCCTCGACGAACTCCGTCGGCACGATGTCCGCCCGCGAGGCGACGAACTGCCCGAGCTTGACGAAGGTGACACCGGCGGCGGCGAACACCTCCGAGGTCGCCTGGGCGATCTCCCGCATCGAGACCTTGAACGAGGGGATGCGGGGCCGCATGTACCGACTGAGACCGTGGGACAGGAGCAGTCGCTGGATCTGGGAGAGCCGACTCACACGCCGGTAGAGCGAGGGCAGTCGGACCGCGGCGCGCGCGAGCGTCGTGAACGTACCGCTCGGCATCACGAGTTCGAGGGCGAGGAGGACCGCCATCTGGATGACGACCATCCAGGCGAACAGGAGGATGAAGATCATCGCGGCCTCGAAGCTCACCTCGAGCCACGGGATCGTGCCGTCCTGCGAGATCCCGAGGATCTCGTAGGACGCCCGCGTGATCGGCCAGATCGCGGTGCCCATGACGAGCGACAGCACGGTGTTGCGCAACCATCCGGTGCCCACGCTGATCGTGCGTCGCACGAGCACGCCCACGACGAGGGCGCTCACGAGCGCCCACACCACCGACCACAGGATGTCCATGCATGCCCTTCCGACGTGCGAATCCGTGACCCACAGAACCGAGTCCCACAGTATCCCAGGCCACGGACATGCCGAGGCGCCCCTCACCACTGCAGGGTGAGGGGCGCCTCGGGAACGGTCGCCGGTGTCGGCGGGTTCAGTCGTTCATCGTGATCGTCCGGCTCGTCCCCGTGAGGGAGCCGGCGGCCGCCGCGAGGTCCTCCGGCCGATCGACGCCCGCCCGGACGAACCGTCCGGAGTAGGCGTCGAGGTCACCCGAGGCGAGCGCGAGCGCGAGGTCGACAAGGTCCTCCTCACGGGTCCACTCCTCACGACCGTCGTGGAGGGGCATGCCGTGTGTCATGTCCGAGCGGATGACGCCGGGGGCCATCTCGAAGATCCGCAGCCCCTTGTCGTATCCGTAGTGGTGCACCGACTGCGCGATCCGGAAGAGCGAGGTCTTCGTCGCCGAGTACGCCGCGTACTCGACCGTCCCGCGCGAACCCGAACCGGAGTTGAGATCGATGATGCGGGTCGGTTCGCCGGTCTGCGCGGCGACCTCGAGGAGATGTGCACCGAGCGCGTTGATCACGAGGAGGGGGCCGAGGGTGTTCGCCTCGACGACCGCCTGCAGACTCGCCGGATCGGCCTCCCACAGCGGCCCCTCGGTGCGCTCGATGCGCCCCGCGTTGTTCACGAGCACCCGGAGGTTCGTCCCGGTCTCGGACTCGGCCTCGTACACCGTCGCGGCGAAGGACCGCACGGACTCGGCATCGGCCACCTCGAGGCCCGTGCCGCGCACCGTCGCGCCGGTCGCGGCGGCGATCTCCTCGGCGGCGACCCGGGCTCGCTCGGCGTCCGTCGCGGTGAGGAGCACCCGGTACCCGGCGCGGGCGAAGCCCTCGGCGAGGTGCCGCCCGATGCCGCGGGTGCCGCCCGTGACGACCGCGAGATCGCTGTGGTGGTCCGTCGTCGCGCCGATCATCCGCGCACGCTCGCATCGAATCGTGCGGCGGCGACGGCGGTCGCGGCCTCGCGGAGTGCGGAGGCCTCGTCGGCGGTCATCGTCCGCTCTGCACGGAAGGTCATGCGGAAGGCGACCGACTTCTTCCCGGCGGGCACCTGGTCGCCGGTGTAGACGTCGAAGACCTCGAGGTTCTCGAGCTCGTCCCCGGCCCCCTCACGGAGGGCCGCTGCGAGTTCCGCGGCGGGAACGCCGGCGTCGACGACGAGTGCGACGTCCTGGCGGGACACCGGATAGGTCGACAGCGCGCCGGCCCAGTCCCGGGTGTCCTCCTGGGAGAGGAGTGCGTCGAGGGAGATCTCGAAACCGACCGTCCGGCCGGGCAGCCCGAGGGTCTCGAGGACCTTCGGGTGGAACTCGCCGGCGTGACCGAGCACGGTGCCGTTCGCGAGGACGAACCGGGCACATCGTCCCGGGTGGTAGGGCGCGTACTCCGCGGCCTCGACCGTCACGGTCACGCCGGAGGTCGCGGCGATCCGACGGACGGTGTCGATGACGTCGAACGCGTCCGCGGGACGGCCTTTGCCCCACGTACCGGGCAATTCCGCGTTCCCGGCGATGACGCCCGCGTAGTGGTAGGGCTGGCGCGGCACCGAGGCGCGGATCCGCGCGAGCTCCTCGGCGCTCGGGTGGTACCCCGGTTCGAACCGCAGTCCCTCGGCGGAGATGGATTCGGCGACGGGCGCCTCGGGTGCGGTGACGAGACCGGCCTCGAAGAGGGCGACGTCCTTGAACCCGCGGCCGAGGTTGCGCGAGAGCGCGTCCACGAGCGTGACGAGGAGGTTCGTGCGCATGAGCGGGTGGTCCTCGGCCATCGGGTTCGCGAGGCGCACGTTGAAGCGGCGCGGGTCGTCCTTCGCGATCCCGAAGGCGTCACTCCGGGCGTCGTCGGTGAACGGGTAGGTGAGGACCTCGGTGTAACCGGTTGCGGCGAGCAGGTTCGAGACCCGGCGCCGGGCCTTCTGGGCACGGGTGAGCCCGCGTCCGCCCGGGGCCTGGGGCACCCGGGACGGGATGCGCTCGTAGCCGCCGGCGCGGGCGATCTCCTCGACGAGGTCGATCGGATCCGTGATGTCCGAACGCCACGTGGGAACCGTGACGCGGAGGAGGTCGCCGTCCTCGGCGACCGAGCAGCCGACCGCGGTGAGGAGACCGATGATCTCCCCGCGCGAGTACTCGACCCCGACCTTCGCGGTCGCGAGACCCACGGGGAGTTCGAGGATCCGCGGCACCGGGGCCTCGCCGACCTCGGTCGTGGCGGCATCGAGCGTTCCGCCGCCGAGTTCGACGAGGAGCTCGGCGCAACGACGCGCGGCTGCCGGCCCGAGGGCCGGGTCGACGCCGCGTTCGAACCGCTTCGACGCCTCGGACGGCAGCTTGTGCCGACGGGCGGTGCGGGCGATCGAGATCGGATCGAAGTGTGCGGACTCGATGAGAACCGCGGCAGTGGAGTCGGTGACCTCGAGTTCGGCACCACCCATGACACCGGCGAGGCCGATGATGTGGCTGGTACCCGCGGTCTCGTCGGTGATGAGGAGGTCCTCGGGATGCAGCTTCCGGGTGACGTCGTCGAGGGTCGTGAGGGTCTCCCCCGCCTTCGCCCGGCGTACCACCATGCGGTCGCCGAACTTCTCGAGGTCGTACGCGTGGAGTGGCTGCCCGAGTTCGAGCATCACGTAGTTCGTCACGTCGACGGTGAGGGAGATCGGACGCATCCCGGCCTCGAGGAGGCGGCGACGCATCCAGAACGGGGTCTGACGGGTCGGGTCGATGCCCCGGACGGTGAGCGCGGTGAGGCGGTCGCAGCCGGGCACCCCGTGGATGGGGGCGTCGTCGGCGAGAACGACGGGGTAACCGTCCTCGGTCGGAGCGTTCACCTCCCGGTGTGCGGGGTCCGCGAAGGGCTGCTTCCTCAGCATCGCGTACTCGCGGGCGATCCCCCGCATCGAGAGCTGGTACCCGCGGTCCGGCGTGATGTTCACATCGAGCGTCGTGCGGTCGAGGCCGAGGAGCGCGAGCGCGTCGTCGCCCGGGGTACCGTCGAGGCCCCAGTCGGACAGCACGATGATGCCCGAGTGGTCGTCACCGAGCCCGAGTTCCTTGGCCGAGCAGATCATGCCGTCGGAGACGTGCCCGTAGGTCTTGCGGGCGGCGATCGCGAAATCACCGGGCAGCACGGCCCCCGGGAGCGCAGCGACGACGAGGTCGCCGGCGACGAAGTTGTGCGCGCCGCACACGATGCCGCGCGGTTCGTCCTCACCGGTGTCCACCCGGCACCAGTTCACCGTCTTGCCGTTGGAGTGCTTCTCCTTCTCGAGTTCGAGCACCCGGGCGACGACGACCGGTCCGGTGACCTCGGGGCCGTAGTACTCCTCCTCCTCGAGTCCGATCCCGGCGAGGTCGGCGGCGAGGGCGTGGTAGTCGTCGACGTCGGACAGGTCGACGAGGTCTCCGAGCCATTCGAGTGGGACGCGCATCAGGCGGTCACCCCGAATCGTGCGGAGAAGCGGAGGTCGCCCTCGACCATGTCGTGCATGTCGTTGATGCCTTCCTTCAGCATGAGAGTGCGTTCGATGCCCATTCCGAAGGCGAAGCCCTGGTAGACATCGGGGTCGAGTCCGGCCGCGCGGATGACGTTGGGATGCACCATTCCGCAGCCGCCCCATTCGATCCACCCCGGGCCACCGACCTTCTGCGGGAACCAGAAGTCCATCTCGGCACTCGGTTCGGTGAACGGGAAGAACGAGGGACGCAGCCGGGTCCTCGACTCGGGACCGAACATCGCACGGGCGAACTCGTCGAGCGTGCCCTTGAGGTCGGCCATCGTGAGGCCCATGTCGATCGCGATGCCCTCGACCTGGTGGAACACCGGCGTGTGGGTCGCATCGAGTTCGTCGGTGCGGAAGGTCTTGCCGGGCACGACGACGTAGAGCGGGGCTCCCCGTTCGAGGAGCGACCGGGACTGCACCGGGGACGTGTGGGTGCGCAGGAGCAGCGAGGCGGAAGCGGGATCCACGAAGAACGTGTCCTGCATCTGCCGGGCCGGGTGGTCCGGGCCGAAGTTGAGCGCATCGAAGTTGAACCACTCGGCCTCGACCTCGGGTCCCTCGGCGACCTCCCACCCGTGTCCGACGAAGTGGTCGGCGATCTGCTCCTGGAGCAACTGGAGGGGGTGCCGGGCGCCGAGCGGACGGCGGGCCGAGGGCAGGGTGACGTCGATCGCCTCGGCCACGAGGACCTCGGCGTCGCGCTGGGCCTCGAGAGCGGCCTGGCGGGCCGCGAACGCCTTGTTCACGCGTCCCCGGGACTGGCCGACGACCTTGCCCGCAGCGGCCTTCTCCGTCTTGTCGAGTCCACCGATCGCGCGATTTGCGAGGGCGAGGGGCGACTTGTCCCCCATGTGCTCGATCTTGGCGGCCTTGAGCTCGTCCAGGGTGGTCGCGGCCTCGAATGCGGCTTCGGCGGCATCGACCGCCGCCTGCACCGAAGACTCGTCGCGCGGATCGATCTGCGCTGTCATCGGCCTACTTTCTCTCGGGATTTCACGGTTATCGGTCAGTCTAGTGCGCGAGCGCACACGGTCCGTCGGCGTTCCCGCGTCAGCGCAGCCGGACGTTGCGGGCGGACTCGTAGATGCACAGGCTCGCGGCGGTGGCGAGGTTGAGGCTCTCCGCCCGACCGTAGATCGGGATGGACACCGCACCGTCGCACAGCCCGCGGTCGGCCTCCGGGAGTCCCCATGCCTCGTTGCCGAACACCCACATCGTCGGAGCGGTGAGATCGAGGCCGGTGTCCCACGGTGCATGGAGATCGTGCACGGGCGGGTGCGTGTCCGCTGCGAGGACCTGAAGTCCGCGTGCCCGGCCGAGCTCCGTCACCTCGGAGAGTCCGACCCCGGTGACGACCGGCACGTGGAAGAGCGAGCCGGCGGTGGACCGCACGGTCTTCGGGTTGTACACGTCGACCGAGCTCGAGGTGTAGACGACGGCATCCGCGCCCGCGGCGTCCGCGACGCGCAACACGGTGCCGGCATTCCCGGGGTCCCGGACCTGGGAGAGGACGACGACGAGCTTCGCGTCCTTCGTCACGACCTCGGTGAGTGCGACGTCGACGAATCCGCAGACCGCGAGGATCCCCTGGGAGGCGACGGTGTCGCTCATGTGCGCGATGAGGGAGGGATCGACCTGGCGCACGCGGATTCCCGCCGCCTTGGCCGCGGCGATGATGTCGGGGTGTCGCTCGGCCGCCTCGTGCGTCGCGAAGGCGTCCTCGACCCGGACCTCGTCACGGGCGGCTCCGGCGAACGCCTCACGCACGGACTGCGGGCCCTCTGCCAGGAAGAGTCGTTCCCGCTGGCGCACGTTCCGGCGGGACAGGTTGCCGGCGGCCTTCACCCGGGGCGAATTCACCGAGGTGAGCACCGGGCCGGTGAGGAGCGGGTGGCGAAGGGGCGCGTCGGCGGAGGGATCCGGTCGGGAGGTCATGGTGCCCCAGTCTAGTGGCGGTGAATGCGACGCACCCCCACGGGAAGCCCGTGGGGGTGCGTGAAGCGCTCGATCGTCCTGCGCGGTCCCGAACGGGACCTGCGAGGAGGGATCAGGCTGCGGTGCGCGGAGCGTTGACGTCCGCCGGAAGCGCGTCCTTGGCCACCTTCACGAGGGTGGCGAAGGTCGCGGCGTCGTTGACGGCGAGCTCGGCGAGCATACGGCGGTCGACCTCGACGCCGGCAGCCTTGAGGCCCTGGATGAAACGGTTGTAGGTCATGCCATTGGCGCGCGCGCCGGCATTGATGCGCTGGATCCAGAGGCGACGGAAGTCACCCTTGCGGGCGCGGCGGTCACGGTAGCTGTAGACCAGCGAGTGGATGACCTGTTCCTTGGCCTTGCGGTACAGGCGGGACCGCTGACCGCGGTAGCCGCTTGCGCGGTCGAGAATGACCCGACGCTTCTTCTTGGCGTTGATCGCCCTCTTCACACGTGCCACGTGTACTCCTTAGAAAAATGGTGCGGTGCCGGCGTGCCGGAGCGGTCCTCCTACGGAACCCGCCCCTCGCCGCCGCAACGGAAAGTCTCTTACTTGAGCTTGCCCAGCAGCTTGCGCGCCTTGGCCGCGTCTCCGCCCGTGAGCGTCTTGTCCATGGACAGACGACGCTTGCGCTTGGACGGCTTGTGCTCGGCCAGGTGACGCTTGTTCACCTGTTCGCGCATGACCTTGCCGCTGCCGGTGATCCGAAGGCGCTTCTTGGCACCGCTGTGGGTCTTCTGCTTCGGCATAGTGCCGTTCTCCTTCTCGCATGTCGGGCAGTCCCGGAGCACGCCGCACGGGCATGCCGGACCTGCCGACTGACGTTGTTCGTATCGTTCGCTTCCGTCCGACCCGGATGCCACAGGGCACCCGGTGGACCGAAGTGAGGAAACTTACGCTTCGGCTTCCGCGTCGCCTGCGCCCTCGCGGGCTGCCGGCTCGGCCTTCGCCTGGGCCTGACGTTCGCGGCGGGACTTGACCTCGGCCCGCGAACCCTTCGCCTGTCCGGACGCCTGGCGCTGTTCGGCCTTGGCGTCCGCCTTGGACTTGACGGGAGCGATCACCATCACCATGTTGCGACCGTCGACCCGCGGCGAGGACTCCACGGTACCGAGGTCCGAGATCTCCTCGGCGAGCTTGTTGAGGAGCCGCATGCCCATCTCCGGGCGCGACTGCTCACGACCGCGGAACATGATCATGACCTTGACCTTGTCGCCACCGGCGAGGAACCGCGTGACGTGGCCCTTCTTGGTCTCGTAGTCGTGCTCGTCGATCTTGAGACGGAACCGGATCTCCTTGAGGGCCATATTGGCCTGGTTCTTCCGGGCCTCACGCGCCTTCTGAGCAGATTCGTACTTGAACTTGCCGTAGTCCATGAGCTTCGCCACGGGGGGCTTGGCCTGGGGTGCGACCTCGACGAGATCGAGATCGGCTTCACGGGCGAGATCGAGTGCCTTGCGGATCGCAACGATTCCCACCTGTTCGCCGTTCGGGCCGACCAGGCGGACTTCCGGAACTCGAATCCGATCGTTGATACGCGGCTCGCTGATGTGCTGCTCCTTCTCAAGATGACTGGTGATGGCGCAAAAGAAAAAGGCTCCCTTCGGCGCATGCCAAGGGAGCCCGGACGAATTCGGCGCCGTGCGCTCTCGAGGAGAGCGTGCGGTGCAGGGCGGTCACCGTTCCCGCAGGAGGTGGGTGGACCGTTTCCTGCCGACGGTATGCTCGAGCGGGTCTCCCCTGTCGAGCCGAGTGCTCCGATCCGGATGTGCGCGGCCGACCGATGGAATCGGAGGGCACTGCGGTACGACCGGCCGGAACGGACGGATCCGTCGACGTCATTCGTGACCCGACCACCGTGAGTGGTCCAGGTGGGAGCCGAGGCCCCTCTTTGCACTCGCACTATCGTACTACACCCCGTGGCCGCACGCACAACCGGGCACGCCGGTGATGCTCGGCACACCGGAACGCGGCCTCGCGCCCGCGCGCACGCGGGGCGCCGTCGCGTGTGGGAGAATCCTCGGCATGACTTCCGCAGATTTCTCATTCGATCCGAACCCCTCGGCACAGATGTCCGACGAGGAGATCACCGCCGCGGGCGCACAGGCCGTGCGTGACATCGCCGACGTGCCTGCCGTCGAGATCATCGCCTCGGCCGCGGTCCACCTCATGTCCGCCGCTGCCGTCAAGGTCGGACTCGCCGAGGACACCCCCGAGGTGAAGGCCGAGGAGCTCAAGGACCTCGACGAGGCCCGCAAGCTCATCACCGCCCTCGCCGGCCTCGTCACCGCAGGGTCGACGGAGATCGGCGACCACCACGCCCGCCCGCTGCGCGACGGACTGCGATCGCTCCAGCTCGCCTTCCGCGAGGCCTCGGTCGTTCCCGACGCTCCGGGTCAGGGTCCGGGCGAGAAGTACACCGGTCCGGTGCGCTGACGCACGTGCTGCACGGTCGAGGCCGGGTGTTCCCCAGGAGGGAGCACCCGGCCTCCGTCGTTCCCGGGGCGGGCGCCGAGGTGCCCGGTCCGCACGCCGCTCGGGCGCCTCGGGCCGGGCACGGCGCTCAGTCGAAGAAGTGCGGGACGTCGACGGCCCCGCCGGCGGATTCGAACTCCTCGTGGACCGCGTCCGCGAGGGCATCGTCGTACAGATAGTCGAGTGCGACCCCGGCGAGGCCGTACGCGCCGTCGAGGGCTGCGGCCTCCGCGGCGGGGGTGACGGCCGCCTCGGCGAACTCCCGGGTGTGGAGTGCGACATCGGAGTCGGAGACCTTGAGGAGCGGGTGGATACCGGGCATCCGGAAGCTCACGTTGCCGAAGTCCGTCGAGGCGGCGATGGACTCGTCGAGGACACCCGCCGCGAGCGGGTTCCGGCCGCGTTCGCGCTCGCGTTCGCACCACCGCGCGGTGAGCGTGCTGTTCGTCCGCACCGGGAGGTTCGCCGGGTGGCGATCCCAGGAGATGTCGACACCGGCGCCGGTCATGAGCGCTGCTCCGCGGGCGATGTCCTCGACCCGCGCCGAGAGGTCCTTGAGGGTCTCCGGGTACTTCGAACGGATGTAGAACTGCAGGCTCGCGGTCTCCGTGACGATCGACGGACGCGTCCCTCCCTCGGGGACGACGGCGTGGATGCGGTCGATCGGGGGCATCTGCTGACGGAGCAGACCGATGCCCTGGTACATGAGCGACACCGCGTCGAGCGCATTGCGCCCCATGAACGGCTGGGCCGAGGCGTGGGCCGGCACACCGGTGAACGTGACGTCCAACAGGCGGCGACCGAGCCACACCTGATCCGCCGCATCGTATCCGTAGCCGTGGAGCATGATCGCGGCATCGATATCCGTGAACGCGCCACCGCGCGCCATGACCTCCTTGCCCGCGTGTCCCTCCTCGGCGGGCGTCCCGTAGAGGACGACCGTCCCCGGGAGCGAACCGGGCCGGGCCTTCTCGAGTGCCGCGAGGGCGAGGAATGCACCGACCCCGGTCGCCGCGATGACGTTGTGACCGCAGCCGTGGCCGATCCCCGGGAGGGCGTCGTACTCGGCGAGGATGCCCATCGACCGGCCCTCCCCGCTCCCGATCCGTGCGCGCAGTGCCGTGGACACCCCCGCGGTACCGAGTTCCGCCTCGATCCCGTGCGCGGCGAGCAGCCGGACGATCGCCTCGGCGCTCCTGACCTCCTCGAACGCGGGCTCGGCGTAACCGTGGATCTCGTGGAGCAGCGCGGTGACATCGGCGCCCACTGCCGCGAGGCCTTCGGCGAGGTGCTCCGTGAGCGCCTCCGGGGCCCCGCGGAACGGGGAGGTGACGGGACCGGCGGCCGCTGCGCGACGTGCGGTGTCCTCCGCCATCGTGCGGAGGTAGAAGTCGTTCGGCTCCGTCGGTGCGGAGAGGTCTCGGTGTGAGGAGGTCATACCTCCGACCCTACCGAGCGGGTCGGGAACCCACCTGCATTGTTCGGTGCGTCACAGCTCCGGGCGTCACCGGACCGAACGGAGCGTGATGCGCGTCGAGTCGACCCGGTCGACGACGACCTCGTGTCCCGCGAGCGCCTGCTGGAACTCCTGCAGGTCCTCCGGGCAGGGACGACCCGTCACCGTGAGGACGAGGGCCACCTCGGGACCGGAGACGTGGACCGTGTGCGAGCCCGGCGCGAGCGCCACCGACTCGATCCAGGAGAAGCGCCGGGCGAGTGCGCCCACCGCCTCGGCGACCTCCCGGTCCGCCCAGGCGGGCGTCCAGTCGTGGCCCCGGACGAAGGCCCACAACGCGGTGCGCCGCAGGAGGAACGGGGCCCGGGAACCGGGGTCGAGGACGACGAGCTGTGCACCCTCCTCGATGGCCGCCATGCAGAGGCGCTCGCTCTCGATCGGCACCGGGCGGGCGCCCGTTCCCCATTCCGTGAGATGCGGGATGTCGGAGAATCCGGGAGTGCACTCCCGCCCGTCCTCCGCGGCGAGCCGCACCATCGCCATCTCCGAGGAGTTGTCGTGGACGAGCCCCGCGGCGTCCGTCGTGTGTTCGACGGCCGTCGGCATCACGGGCGCGTAGAGCCGGGTGCCGCGCAGCGCGTTCACCACGGCGCGGTGCGCGGCGGGGTCGAACGGGGAGTCCGTCACCGCGCGCAGAGCCGCCGCGAGTGCCGGGTCGGCCTCCCCCGTGTCACCGGAGAAGGGGTTCGGTCGCAGATCGCGGCCGGCCCACGGAACCCCGGCGCTGTCCCCGGTGTTCCCCTCGGCCGGGCCGTCTCCCGCGGGTGCGGTCCCCTCCGTCATCAGCGCCCGGCGACGTCGAGGGCCTGCTCGAGCGTGAACTTCCCCGCGTAGAGGGCCTTGCCCATGATCGCGGAGTCGACACCCCGGGGCACGAGCTCGCGGAGAGCGCGCAGGTCCTCGAGGGAGGAGATCCCGCCGGAGGCGACGACCGGCTTCTGCGTACGCTCGGCGACCGAGGCGAGGAGGTCGAGATTCGGCCCCTGGAGGGTCCCGTCCTTGTTGACGTCGGTGACGACGTAGCGGGCGCACCCCACGGCCTCGAGGGTCGCGAGGACCTCGAAGAGATCACCGCCGTCCTTCGTCCAGCCGCGGGCCGCGAGAGTGGTCCCCCGGACGTCGAGGCCGATCGCGATCGTGTCGCCGTACTCCGCGATGACCTCGGCGGTCCACTCGGGGTTCTCGAGCGCGGCGGTACCGATGTTCACACGCTCGGCGCCGGTGTCGAGGGCCCGCTCGAGGGACTCGGTGTCACGGATACCACCGGAGATCTCGACCTTGAGGTCGACCGCGCGCGTCACCTCACGAAGCAGCGCGTAGTTCGAACCGCGCCCGAAGGCCGCATCGAGATCGACGAGATGGATCCATTCGGCCCCCGCGGCCTCGAAGGACTGCGCGGCCTCGATCGGCGAACCGTAGTCGGTCTCGGAGCCGGCGGCACCGCGCACGAGGCGGACGGCCTTGCCGTCGGCGACGTCGACGGCGGGCAGGAGGGTGAGTTTCGGGGTGGTATCGGTCATGGGTTCCACTTCTCGTTCGTGATGGGGCTTCAGGATGCGGAGGGGTCGAGGGTGTCCACCCAGTTGCGCAGGAGCGCGAAGCCGGCGTCACCGGACTTCTCGGGGTGGAACTGGGTCGCCCAGGTGGTGCCGTCCTCGACCGCGGCGACGAAGGGCTCGCCGTGCGAGGCCGTCGTCGCGAGGACACCGGCGGGCGCCTCGTGCGCGGCGTAGGAGTGGACGAAGTAGAAACGTTCGTCCTCGATCCCGGCGAACATGCGACTGCCGGAGGGCACCGAGACCGTGGACCAGCCCATGTGCGGCACGACGTCGGCGCGCAGGCGCGTGACCTCGCCGGGCCAGATCCCGAGGCCCGCGTGGGTGACCCCGTGCTCCGTGCCGCTGGAGAAGAACACCTGGTGGCTCACACAGATGCCGAGGAGGGGCCGCCGCTGTGCGTGCCGCTGGAGGACGATCTCCGCGGCGCCGGCCTTCTCGAGGGCACCCATGACCGCGGCGAAGGCCCCGACCCCGGGGACGAGCAACCCGTCGGCCTCGAGCGCGGCGGTGCGGTCGGCCGTGAGGGTCACGTCCGCTCCGGTCCGTGCGACCGCGCGCACCGCCGAGCGGACGTTCCCGGACCCGTAGTCGAGGACGACGACGCGCGGTTTCATGCCGCCTCCGTTCTCGCTCCGGTGAGGAGGGCCCGCATCCTCCAGACCCCGAAGCCACCGACGAGGACCGCGAGCGCCATGACGACCCAGCCGGCGGTGAAGCCGTTCATCACACCGATGAGCGCGGAGACGAGGACGACGAGCGCGAGGAGGACGAGAACCGCCCACAGGAGCGCAGTACGGGCGAGGGCGGCACGTGCCGGGGTCATCGTCACCTGGGACGCCTGGAGGCGGGTCATCGTCGACGTGTCGATGTGCCCGTCGACGTCCTGCGGATCGAGCACCTCGAGGAGAAGCTTCTCGAGTTCCCCCGGGAGGTTGGTGAGGGCGAGACCGGCGGGGACATCGGCCTCCCGCTCACCGTGCCGGTAGTGGGCGGCGTCGATCTGTTCCTCGCTCCGCACCATGAGGAGGACCTCGTGCTTGCCCGCGAGAGCGGAGAGCTTCGCGGCGGCGCGGTTGCCCTCGGCGATCGAGGTGCCGTCCTGGACGACCGCGGAGAACTCGCCGATCGGGACGACCTCGCCGGGGATGTCGGACAGCACGCAGGCGGCCGCGAGTTGCTGCGGCCTGCCGAAGGGCGTGACAATGACGGTTCTGCTCACAGGGCTCCCTTGGTGCTCGGAATGTCGGTGATGCGCGGATCGGACTCGACGGCCTCCCGCAGTGCGCGGGCGAACGCCTTGAACTCGGCCTCCGCGATGTGGTGCGGGTCCCGCCCGGCGAGGCACGTGAGGTGGACCGTGAGGCCCGCGTGGAAGGTGAGGGACTCGAGGGCGTGGCGCACCATCGACCCGGTGAAGTGCCCGCCGATGAGGTGGAACTCGAAGCCCGCCGGTTCTCCCGTGTGGACGAAGTACGGGCGACCGGAGACGTCGACGACGCACTGCGCGAGCGCCTCGTCGAGCGGGACCGCCGCGTTGCCGTAGCGGCGGATGCCGGCCTTGTCGCCGAGCGCCTCCGCGAGGCACTGCCCGATGACGATCGCGGTGTCCTCGACGGTGTGGTGGACGTCGATGTGGACGTCCCCGCGGGCGTGCACCGTGAGGTCGATGAGCGAGTGCTTCGACAGCGCGGTGAGCATGTGGTCGTAGAAACCGACCCCGGTGTCGATCGAGGAGGTGCCGGTGCCGTCGAGGTCGACGGAGACCGTGATCTCCGATTCGCTCGTGGCACGGCTCCGGGTGGCGGTGCGATGTGTCATTCTCCGGCCCCTTCGTGCGTGGTGGCGTTCTGTGCGTCCGTGACGTGGGCGCCCGTGCCGCGTGCGGCGAGAACGGACGGGTCCCGGCGGACGATCGCCGTGACGGCCTCGAGGAACGCGGTGGTCTCCTCCTCCGTGCCGGCGTTGACGCGCAGGTGCCCGGCGATACCGATGTCGCGGACGAGGACACCGGCATCGAGGAGGCTCTGCCAGAGGGCGTGGGGATCACGGATCCCACCGAACATGAGGAAATTCGAGTCGCTCGGGACCACGGAGAACCCCAGGTCCGCGAGCGTCGCGGACATCCGATCGCGCTGCGCGACGAGACGGTCGACGTTCCCGAGGAGGACCTCGGCGTGGTCGAGTGCGGCGCAGGCGGCGGCCTGGGTGAGATCCGAGAGGTGATACGGCAGTCGCACGAGGCGGAGTGCGTCGATGAGCGCGGGATGTGCGACGGCGTACCCGAGGCGGACGCCGGCGAACGCGAAGGCCTTCGACATCGTGCGGGAGACGACGAGCCGCGGATTGTCCGGGAGGAGTGTGAGCGCGGAGACGTAGCCGTCCCGGGCGAACTCGGCATAGGCCTCGTCGACGACGACGATCCCCGCGGTCGCGGCGAGCACCGCCTCGATGACCTCGAGTGGCATCCCGGTACCCGTCGGGTTGTTCGGGGTGGTGAGGAAGACGATGTCGGGGCGGTGTTCCTCGATCGCCGCGACGGCGGAACGCGCGTCGAGGCCGAAGTCGGCGTTCCGGTCCACGGAGACCCATGCGGCACCCGTGGACGTGGTGATGAGGGGGTGCATCGAGTAGCTGGGGACGAAACCGAGAGCGGTCCGCCCGGGGCCGCCGAAGGCCTGGACGATGTGGGACAGCACCTCGTTGGAGCCGTTCGCAGCCCAGAGCCACTCGGGCTCGACGGCGCGGAGGGAGGAGGTCCCGCCCTGCCGGGTGAGAACTCCGGAGAGGTAGTCCGCGAGCTTCTCGCGCAGCACGGTGAATTCGCGGTCCGGATACCGGTTGAGCCCCGCGAGAACCGCATGGAGGTTCTTCTCGATCGCCGCGACGACGTCCTCCGGGACGTCGAAGGCGTTCTCGTTGACGTTGAGCTGAACCGGGACGTCGAGCTGCGGAGCGCCGTAGGGTGTCCGGCCGCGCAAATCGTCGCGAATGGGGAGATCCTCGAGTGTCGTCACCGGAGAAGTCTATCGCGCGGGGACGACGAGCTCCTGCCCGGGGTGCACGATCTGGGAGTCGAGACCGTTGAGCTCGACGATCGCGAGAACGACGTCCCTGATGTCCGTCGAGGTCTCCACGTCACCGGCGATCGTCCACAGGGATTCACCCTCGTCGACGACGACCGTGTCGAAGGACTCGAGTCCACCGGCGCCGGCCGCGGTCGCCTGCGGGGTGTTCGACAGAGCGAGGAACAGACCGACGACGAGAACGACGCCGGCGAGAACGAGGGTCCGCACGAGCCGGACGATGCGCCTGCCGCGGGCATCGAGAACGGACGTGGGTGCGGTGGGTGGGACCGGGAGGGGGAAGACCGGCGAAACGCTCATCGTGCGTCAGCTCCTCTGGTGCGAATGCGCTCACGGTGCGAAGCGCGCTGGTGTGCTGTGGTCGAAGGCGAACGGACTCGTTCGAACACGTGTTCTATTGAACCGGACAATCGAACAAATGTCCAGGAATCTCGAACACCTGTGCGAAGATGGATTCGAACGAGGTTGCCGTCCGTGATCCTCACTCTTGCAGGAGGCACGGACACAGAGTCCGGCCCGCGATCGGACATCGGCTCGGCACGAGTACCGGCACGGGCCCCGGCGCCGTTCCCGGCATTGTTCCGGGCACGGAGCGGAGCACGATCCCGGACTGCGTCCTCGTTCACGGGAGCAACGCGATCATCCGTCGGAACGGGGAGCGACATGAGTCAGGAATCCAAGCGGCCGCGAGGCCGCCCGCGCAACGACAGCGTCGAGACCGAGGTGTCCCGGTTCCGGGCACAGCACGGCGACATCATCGACTTCCCGGAGGGCTCGGCGGCCGCCGGGGACCGTCGCCTCACCCCCCGGCAACGACTCGTCCTCGAGACGATCGAACAGGCCGTGTACGTGCACGGGTACCCGCCGAGCATGCGGGAGATCGGAGAGGCCGCCGGCCTCGCGTCCCTGTCGAGCGTCGCCCACCAGCTGTCCCAGCTCGAACGCCTCGGCTACCTCCGTCGGGACCCGAAGCGTCCCCGCGCGATCGAGGTCGTGAATCCGGCCGAGGAGGCCGCGCGCGCCGCGGCGGAGAACGGTAGTGCGAACACGGCGATGGTGCCGGTGGTCGGCCGCATCGCCGCCGGTGGCCCGATCACGGCGGAACAGTCCGTCGAGGACGTCTTCGCCCTCCCGAAGCAGATCGTCGGTTCCGGCGAGCTCTTCACGCTCCAGGTCGTCGGCGACTCGATGATCGACGCCGCCATCTGCCACGGCGACTGGGTCGTCGTGCGGAAGCAGGCGGATGCGGAGAACGGTGAGATCGTCGCGGCGCTCCTCGACGGCGAGGCCACCGTGAAGACCCTCAAACGCAAGGGCGGGAAGCAGTGGTTGCTTCCGCAGAACCCCGACTACGAGCCCATCGACGGCGACCACGCGACGCTCATGGGAATCGTCGTGGCCGTCATCCGGCGGGTCTGATCCGCGTCCACCGGCCCGACCGGTTCATCCGGTCGGTCACCGCGCAGGTCGCTCCCGACCCGCCCGTCAGCCCTCGTTCGCCAGGCGTTCCAACGCCCCGCGGACGAGGGCTCCGTCGTCCGTGCGCCACATGGGCGGGAGCGAGTCGAGGAGGAACCCGGCGTACCCCGCGGTGCGCATCCGCGAATCGAGGACCGCGACGACACCCCGGTCCCCGACCGAGCGGATGAGCCGCCCGGCCCCCTGCGCCAGACGCAGTGCCGCATGCGTGGCACTCACGGTGATGAACCCGTTCGCCCCGTTCCTGTGTGCCTGATGGGTGCGGGCGGTGACGAGCGGATCGTCGGGCCGGGGGAACGGAATCCGGTCGATGACGACGAGCCGGTTCGTCCGTCCCGGCACGTCGACGCCCTGCCACAGCGACATCGTCCCGAACAGGCACGTCCGGTCGTCCGAGGCGAACCGGGACACGAGCGCGCCGAGCGTGTCCTCCCCCTGGAGGAGGATCGGCAGGTCCGTCCTCTCCCGGAGGGCCTCGGCCGCCTGGGTGGCCGCGAACCGCGAGGAGAACAGCCCGAGCGTTCCCCCGCCCGCGGCGCGGACGAGTTCCTCGAGTTCCTGCAGTGCCGCCTCGGTGAGACCGCTGCGGCCGGGGCGCGGGAGGGCCGAGGCGACGTAGAGGATGCCCTGTTTCCCGTAGTCGAAGGGAGAACCGACGTCGAGGGCGTCGTAGCGGGGCGCCTCGGGCCCGGCGAGCCCGAGCGACGCGGCCACCGCATCGAACCGGCCCCCGAGTGCGAGGGTCGCGGAGGTCGCGACGACGGTGGCCTTCTCGAAGATCCCGCTGCGCATCGTGCCGGCCACCGACAGGGGGGCCACGACGAGCGAGGTCGTCGTCCGCTCCCGGAACGTCGACCGGGACACCCAGCACACGTCGTTCGCCGCTCCCTCGGCGATCCTCTCCGCGAGTTCGTACACCTCCTGGATCCGCGCGCGTGCCATCTGGCGGCCCGCGTCCGCGTCCTTCGGATCCTGGCCGGAGCCGCTGTCGGAGTAGATCTGGCGGGCGGCGTCGCGGACCGCGAGCAGCGCGGTCTCGAGTGGTTCCGGCCATCGGGTGAGGAGCCCGGTCTCCGCCGCGTCGAGGGCCTTCCCGAAGGCGACCGTCACGGATTCGAGGAGGTTCACGACTCCCTCCTGCACCGTCGTGTGCCGCTTCGCGGAGGCGGCAGCGGCCTCGAGCATCGAGACCGTGAGGGACCCGGAGAGTGCATTGGTGACCCGGTCGCGGAGCTCGTGGGCCTCGTCGATGACGACTGCAGCGTGCTCCGGCAGCACGTTCGCATCACCGAAGGCATCGATCGCGAGGAGCGCGTGGTTCGTCACGACGATGTCGGAGTCCGCCGCCTTCGCGCGTGCGAGTTCCGCCCAGCACTCCTCGAAGAGGGGGCACCGGCTGCCGAGGCAGTCGAAGGAGTTCACGGAGACCTGTGCCCACGCGCGATCGCTCACGCCCGGGACGAGGTCGTCGCGGTCGCCCGAGGTGGTGCTGCGTTCCCACGAGCGGATCCGGGCGATCTCCTCGGCGAGGCGGGTCGTGCTCCCGGGGTCCGTCCCGCCACCGGGCCGGTCGCTCGGGGCGTCCGCGCCGAGGTCGAAGAGCATGCCTGCGGCCTCGTCCGGGTACCCACCGTCGAGCTTGTGTTTGCACAGGTAGTTCCGGCGTCCCTTGAGGACAGCCGAGGTGGGGCGCCTGCCGAGGTCGTCCTTCACCGCTTTCACGAGGCGCGGCAGGTCCCGGTCGATGATCTGTGCCTGGAGCGCGAGAGTGGCGGTGGAGACGACGACCCGCTCCCCCGTCCGTACCGCGTACTCGACCGCGGGGACGAGGTACGCGAGCGATTTCCCGGTGCCGGTGCCCGCCTGGACGAGCAGGTGGGTGCCGGAGTCGAGGGCACTGCCCACGGCCTCCGCCATCTGCTGCTGTCCCTCGCGGGGCGCTCCCCCGAGTGCCGTGACGGCACCGGCGAGGAGCTCCTCCGTACGGCTCACGCCTCGTGACCGGCGAACATGTCCGGCCTCAGGTAGGGCCGCAACGCGTCGTGGAGGTCGGCGTCGACGCGGGCCTGGACCGCCGTGCCCTCGGGCAGGTACTCCTCGTGGAGGACGGTGCCCTCGTCGTGGATCCGGGAGACGAGCGAACCGCGGTCGTAGGGAACGAGCGCGGTGACGTCGAAGGCCGGAACGGGCAGCATCCCGTCGAGCGTGCGCCGGAGTTCGGCGATCCCGTCACCGGTGGCCGCGGAGACCGCGACGCTGCCGGGGAAGTTGCGCAGCAGCTGCGCGAGGACGAGCGGGTCCGCGATGTCGGCCTTGTTGAAGACGATGAGTTCGGGGATGTCCGAGGTGTCGACGTCCGCGAGGACCTCCCGGACCGCCTGGATCTGCCCGGCGGGGTCGGGGTGTGCGGCATCGACGATGTGGAGGAGGACGTCGGAGAACGCGGCTTCCTCGAGCGTCGATCGGAAGGCCTCGACGAGCTGGTGCGGGAGGTTCCGCACGAACCCGACGGTGTCGGTGAAGGTGAACTCCCGGCCGTCCTCGGTGACCGCCTGGCGGACCGTCGGGTCGAGAGTCGCGAAGAGGGCGTTCTGCACCATGACCC
Source organism: Brevibacterium samyangense (assembly GCF_039529845.1). Classification (NCBI taxonomy): domain Bacteria; kingdom Bacillati; phylum Actinomycetota; class Actinomycetes; order Micrococcales; family Brevibacteriaceae; genus Brevibacterium; species Brevibacterium samyangense. The sequence goes on from NZ_BAAANO010000012.1 coordinate 31,353, forward strand.
CGGCGTCCGTGAGTCGGTTGAGGAGGGAGGACTTGCCCGCGTTCGTGTACCCGACGATCGCGACGGAGGGCGTGTGGTGCCGACTGCGATTGAGGCGCTTGGTCTCCCGGGCCGGCTTCATCTCCTTGATCTCGCGCCGGAGCTTCGCCATCCGGGTACGGATCTTGCGCCGGTCGAGCTCCATCTTCGTCTCACCCGGTCCGCGCGAACCGATCCCGGCGCCACCGGCGACACGACCACCGGCCTGACGGGACATGCTCTCGCCCCAACCACGCAGGCGGGGCAGGAGGTACTCGAGCTGGGCGAGTTCGACCTGGGCCTTGCCCTCCCGACTCTTCGCGTGCTGCGCGAAGATGTCGAGGATGAGGGCGACGCGGTCGATGACCTTGACCTTGACGATGTCCTCGAGCCCGCGCCGCTGGGAGGGGGCGAGTTCGGTGTCGACGACGACGGTGTCCGCGCCGACGGCGGCGACGATGTCCGCGAGTTCCTGTGCCTTGCCACGGCCGAGGAAGGTGCCCGGGTCCGGGTGGTCGCGGCGCTGCATGAGTCCGTCGAGGACCTCGGAACCGGCGGTCTCCGCGAGTGCGGCGAGTTCACGCAGGGAGGTCTCCGCCTCCTGGGCGTCGGACCGGTAGATCCCGGTGAGGACGACCTTCTCGAGGCGCAGTTCGCGGTACTCGACCTCGGTGACGTCCTCGAGTTCGGTCGACAGCCCGCTCACCCGGCGGAGTGCCTGTCGTTCGAGAAGATCGATCTGGTGATCGTCCTGGTGGATGAGGTCCTCGTCCGTGAGGGCCGTTCCGGCATGGGACAGGACGCGGTCGATCATCGCGCGAGAGCGGTCTTCGCTCGTGGGGTTCACGCAGTCTTCTTTCTGCTCGAGGTTCGGCCTTCCATTCTCTCACGGACGACCCGCTCGGGGAACGTCTTCCACAGCACGTCGACGGGAGGTCACAGCCCTGAGCCCACCGGGGTGGCAGCCCTGAGCCCGCCGAGTTCACAGCCCGGGCCCACCGGGGTGGGAGCCCTACGATGGTGACCGTGACCGAACACTATTTCTCCCGCACCCCGAGCACTCCCGATCGTCCGCGGTCGCTCACGGTGGACCTCGCCGGCCGCTCGGTCGAGGTGACGACGAGTTCCGGCGTCTTCTCCCCCACCCGCCTCGACATCGGCACGCAGGCGCTCCTCGGCGAGCTGCCCGCGCCGGCCGGGGGGAACCTCCTCGATCTCGGCTGCGGCTGGGGTCCGCTGTCCCTGCACGCGGCGCTCGAGGCCCGGGACGCCGGAACGGATCTCACGGTGTGGGCCCTCGATGTGAACGAACGTGCGCTCGACCTCACGCGGGCGAATGCCGAGTCCCTCGGGCTCACGGGGATCCGACCGGTGTTCGCCGAGGACGTCCCGGCGGACCTCGGCTTCGACATGATCTGGTCGAATCCGCCCATCCGGGTGGGCAAGGACGTGCTCCACGGGTTGCTGGAGACCTGGCTGCCGCGGCTGAATCCCGGCGGCAGCGCATGGCTCGTCGTCGCGAAGAAGCTCGGCGCGGACTCCCTGCTCACGTGGATGCGCGACATGCTCGGCGAAGGGTGGGACGTGCGACGGGAGGCGAACTCCAAGGGCTTCCGCATCCTCGTCGTCGAACGCCTCGGGTGAGGCTCCGCCCTCGGGTGAGGCTCCGCCCTCCGGTCGCGGCTCCTCAGGCCCGGGCAGCCACCGCCGAGGCGAACTCGGCGCCCGGCACCACGTCCCCGACGAGCACGGCCGGACCCGAGAGGGCGACCGTGTCCCCGTCCACCTCGATCCGGACGGTGCCGCCGGGCTGCTGCACGTCCCACACGTCCGGTCCTGCCGCGCCGGCCCAGTAGCGGGCGGCGAGGGCGCTCGCGCAGGCTCCGGTGCCGCATGCGTGGGTCTCCCCGACCCCGCGTTCGTTCACCCGCATGAGGAGGTGGCCGATCGACTGGTCCTCCTCGGGCCCGGCCTCGCGGACGACGATGTACTCGACGTTGGTGCCGTGCGGGGGCACCGGCGTGACCTCGGGGACGGGAACGAGGTCGGCCGCGCGGAGCTCCGCCTCGGAGGCGAGGGCGACGACGGTGTGCGGGTTACCCATGTCGACACTGAGCGCGGGGCGGGCGACGTCGATGCCCCGGGTGGCGACGAGGGAGTCCGCACCGTTCTCGTGCGGCAGGGGGAACTCCCACACGCCCATCTCGACGCGGTACCAGGGCGCGGACGTTCCCGCAGGATCCGGGATCCGTGTGACGAACCGGGTCCCGGCGCGGGTCCCGACGGCCAGGGGCGTGTCCCCGTCGAGTGCGACGAGTCCGCGTTCGACGAGGTAGTGGACGAAGGCCCGGACGCCGTTGCCGCACATCTCCGCGATCGACCCGTCGCCGTTGCGGTAGTCCATGAACCACTCGGCCCCGTCGGTCACCGCGGCGGCGGCCTCCGGGATCCCCGCGGCCGCCGAACGAACGACGCGGATGAGGCCGTCACCGCCGATCCCGGCCCGTCGGTCGCACAGGAGTGCGACCTGCGAGGGCGTGACGTCGAGTGCACCGGCGGGGTCCGCGACGAGCACGAAGTCGTTCATGGTCCCGTGCGCCTTCGTCAGCGACCAGGTCCGCGGGTCCGCGGTGGGCAGCGCGGGGGCCGGCGCCTCGGACGGCCCCGGCGCGGACGGGACATGGCCGGTCGGTGCTCCGGTGGGCGGGAATGCAGGTGTCTGGCTCACGTGTCCAGTGTAGGAGGCCCGGCCGGAGGAGACACAGTGCCGGATGCGGTGCGTGCGTCCTCGTAGGTCGCGAGCGCCGCTGCGAGCGGGACGCCGGCGGGCAGGAAGGTGATGCGCCGGTCGCGCCGGAACCACGTCTCCTGGCGTTTCGCGAACTGACGCGTGCGCACCACCGTGCGTTCGAGCGCATCCTTCCGCGGGAGGTCCCCGTCGAGGTACTGCACGATCTCCGCGTACCCGATCGCGTGGCGTGCGGTCCGCCCCTCCCGGAGCCCGTGGTCGAGAAGTGCGCGGACCTCGTCGACCCAGCCCGCCTCCCACATGCGGTGGATCCGATCGGCGAGGCGGGCCCGGAGGACGGCGCGGTCCTCGACGAGCCCGATCTGCACCGTCGGCATCGCATGGGTGTACTCGGGCAGGACCGCGGTGAAGGGTTTCCCGGTGAGTTCGATGACCTCGAGCGCTCGGACGATCCGCCGGTGGTCGGCGATCTCGATCTTCGCAGCGGCGGCCGGATCGAGACCTGCGAGCCGGGCGTGCAGGGCGTGGCCGCCGTGCGCCGCGATCTCCGCCTCGAGGCGTGCCCGGAGTTCCGGATCCGTGCCGGGGAACTCCATCCGGTCCGTCGCCGCCCGGACGTAGAGGCCGGAGCCCCCGACGAGGATCGGGACCCTCCCGGCGCGCACGATGCGGGCGATGTGGGCGCGGGCCGCGGCCTGGAACCGCACGACGCTCGCCTCCTCGCGGACGTCGAGGACGTCGAGGAGGTGGTGGGGGATCCCGTGGCGTTCGGCCGGCGGCAGTTTCGCGGTCCCGATGTCCATACCGCGGTAGAACTGCATCGCGTCGGCGTTGATGATCTCCCCGCCCAGATGCTCCGCGAGGGCGACGGCGAGGTCCGACTTCCCCGTCGCGGTCGCGCCGACGACGTTGACGACGGGTCGCTCACGCAGGAGTGCGAGGACGTCCTCGGGAACCGCGGTCACGAGCGAACCCTCCGTCCGGTACGGGCCCCTGAGCCGGTTCCCGTCCGAGCGTCGGGGGCCGGGTCGAGCGTGTAGACGCGATACCGCACGTGGTGCACATCGGTGCCCCCGAGGCACCGTGCGGTCCACGAACGGGGCGCACGGACGGCACACCACCGGCGCAGGTGGGTGAGGTCGCTCGCCGGGAGGTCGCCGGCCGCCACCGTGCGGACGTCCTCCGGTGTGCCACCGGCCAGCGCCGCGAGGAACCGCTGCTCGGCCCCGTCGGCTCCGGCAACGGCGGCGAGGGGTCCGTCCGGATGCGTGGCCGCCGAGAGATCGAGGGGCACGATCACCGTCGCCGAGGCGCCGAGGGCGTGCTCCGCCTCCGCACCGTCGGCTCCCACCGGTACGAGCCGGGGCGCGACGCCCGCCTCGACGCATGCCAGGAGCACGACGGCAGCGGCGTGGTCCCCGGATGTCGTGACCGGCACCTCGCGCGCGATCGCGGTGCGATACGCCTCGCCCTCGAGCACAGCGAGGTCTGCGCGCCGGACCCCTCGGTCGATGCCGATACCTCCGAGGCCGAGAACGGACGGTGAGGAACTGTCGACGAGGAGCACCGGGTCCTCGACGGTCCGGAGAGCGTCGTGCACGAGGGCACGCAGGTGCCGCATCGCGGCGGGTTCGCCGGGGTCGATCCCGGTGAGGAGGAGAGGTGTGGCGGGGACGAGGAGTGCGCTCACCGGTCCGACCGCACGGGCATCGTCGGCATCCCGAGCGACGTGGGGCCGGACGGTCGGGCGGTCCCGGATCCGGTACCGCACGACTCGGCCTGCGCACGATCCCAGGCGTCACCGGCGACGGTGCGTTCGAGGGTGAGCGGCGCATCGGCGATGAGGAAGTAGGGCTTGGCCTCCGTCACGGTCGTGCGCACCATGTCGCCCGGACGGACGGTGCCCACCGACGGGTCCGCGGCGACGTGCACGAGGCGGTTGTCGGCGGCACGGCCGCTGAGCCGGCCGTCCGCGGGAACCTTCGTCACGAGGACCTCGACCTCGGTGCCGATGAGTTTCCGGTTCTCCTCGTGGGCGATGGAGTCCTGGAGCGCGACGAGGCGTTCGAAGCGTTCCTGGACGATCTCCTTCGGAATCTGGTTCTTCATCGTCGCGGCCGGGGTGCCCGGGCGGACGGAGTACTGGAACGTGAAGGCCTGCGAGAACCGCGCCCGTTCCACCAGGTCGAGCGTCGCGCGGAAGTCCTCCTCGGTCTCCCCCGGGAAGCCGACGATGATGTCGGTGGTGATCGCGGCCTCCGGCATGCGTTCGCGCACCTTCTCGAGAATGCCGAGGAAACGCGAGCTGCGGTACGAGCGCCGCATCGACTTGAGGATGCGGTCGGAGCCCGACTGCAGCGGCATGTGCAGCTGGGGCATCACCGTCGGGGTGTCGGCCATCGCCTCGATGACGTCGTCGGTGAACATCGCCGGATGCGGACTCGTGAAACGGACCCGGCGGATCCCGGGGACCTGCCCGACCGCACGCAGGAGTTTCGCGAAGGCCCCGCGGTCGCGGAACTCGGCACCGTAGGAATTCACGTTCTGACCGAGCAGGGTGACCTCGACGACCCCCTCCGCAGCGAGCGCCTCGACCTCCGCGAGGATGTCGCCGGGGCGACGGTCCTTCTCCTTGCCGCGCAGCGACGGGACGATGCAGAAGGTGCACGTGTTGTTGCACCCGACGGAGATCGACACCCACGCCGAATGGGTCGAATCGCGCGTCGTCGGGAGGGTCGAGGGGAACACCTCGAGGGATTCGAGGATCTCGACCTGCGCTTCACGGTTGTGGCGGGCACGTTCGAGAAGTGTGGGGAGCGATCCCATGTTGTGCGTACCGAACACGACGTCGACCCACGGTGCCCGCTGCACGATGACGTCGCGGTCCTTCTGCGCCATGCACCCACCGACCGCGATCTGGAAGTCGGGGTTGGCCTCCTTCACCTTCGCGAGGTGTCCGAGGTTCCCGTAGAGCCGGTTGTCCGCGTTCTCGCGCACCGCGCAGGTGTTGAAGACCACGAGGTCCGGATCGGTGCCCGCCTCGGCCGGAACGTACCCGGCGGTGTCGAGCATGCCGGAGATCCGTTCGGAATCGTGGACATTCATCTGGCACCCGTAGGTCTTCACCTCGTAGGTGCGCGGACGGGTGGTGGTCGGTGCTGCCGAGAGCGGTGCGGCGGGGTACGCGGTGTCAGTCATGGGAATTCCAGTGTACGAGGTGTGCGACCGAGGGCGGGCGCGACGGACCTCCCTCAGTCCTCGGCGATCGCCGTGCGGGCCGCCTTCATCGCCACACCGTGATCGAACCCACGGCGGGCGAGCATCCCGAGGATGCGGCGCATACGCGTGTCCTCCGGCAGGCCGCGTGTGGAGCGGGCCTTCTTCCGTGCGACCTCGAGAGCGACCCCGTCCTCGTCGTCGAGGCCCGCGAGTGCCGACTCCGCGTCCCGACCCGTGATGCCCTTGGTCGAGAGTTCCCGCCGCAGCGCCTTCGTCGACAGCGCCCGTGAGGAGCGCCGACTGCGCACGAACTCCCGTGCATAATCCGCATCGTCGAGGAGCCCGGAGGCCGTGAGGCGGTCGATGAGGACATCGACGACCTCGGGCGGATGCTCCTTCCTCACGAGCTTCGTGCGGAGTTCGGACGCCGAATGCGCGCGCGCACCGAGCATGTTGAACGCACGCTTCTTCGCCCGGAGGTACTCGGGGTCGTCGACGGGCGAGCCGATGTCCGGCTCCGTGGGCGTACCGGAGGGAGCACTCGCGTCCGCGCGGAGGCCCCCTGCGGATTCCACCGAACCGGAACCGATCTCGGCCATCCGCCTGCGCAGGCTCTCGAGAACCGGGTTGTCCATCTTCGTCCTTCCTCCGTCGACTCGTTCGCACGACGGCGAAAGGGGGCACAGCCGGATCGCTGCGCCCCCTTCACACGGGTTCCTTCGCTCAGAACTCCGCGCCGGCCGGGACCTCGTCGGTGCCCTCCGCCGGGGCGTTCTCGTCCTTGACGATGCCGAGCTTCTGCTTGATCTTGAGCTCGATCTCCTCCGCCAGGCCCGGGTTGTCACGGAGGAACTTGCGGACGTTCTCCTTGCCCTGGCCGAGCTGATCGCCCTCGTAGGTGAACCAGGACCCGGACTTCCGCACGATCCCGTTGTCGACGCCCATGTCGATGAGGCTGCCCTCACGGCTGATGCCCTGACCGTAGATGATGTCGAACTCGGCCTGTTTGAAGGGCGGGGCGACCTTGTTCTTCACGACCTTGACGCGGGTCCGGTTGCCGACGGCGTCGGTGCCTTCCTTGAGGGTCTCGATGCGGCGGACGTCGAGTCGCACGGATGCGTAGAACTTGAGGGCCTTACCACCGGAGGTGGTCTCCGGGGAACCGAAGAACACACCGACCTTCTCGCGGAGCTGGTTGATGAAGATCGCGGTGGTGCCCGACTGCGCGAGCGCGCCGGTGATCTTGCGGAGTGCCTGCGACATGAGGCGGGCCTGGAGACCGACGTGGGAGTCACCCATCTCGCCCTCGATCTCCGCCTTGGGCACGAGGGCCGCGACGGAGTCGATGACGACGATGTCGATGGCGCCCGAACGGATGAGCATGTCCGCGATCTCGAGCGCCTGCTCACCGGTGTCCGGCTGGGAGACGAGGAGCTGGTCCGTGTCGACGCCGAGGGCCTTCGCGTACACCGGGTCGAGTGCGTGCTCGGCGTCGATGAACGCGGCGATGCCGCCGGCCTTCTGCGCGCTCGCGACCGCGTGCAGTGCGACCGTCGTCTTACCCGAGGACTCCGGGCCGTAGATCTCGATGACACGGCCGCGCGGCAGACCGCCGATGCCGAGCGCGACGTCGAGAGCGATCGAACCGGTGGGGATGAACTCGATGGGCGGGCGGTCCTCGTCACCGAGGCGCATGACCGCACCCTTGCCGTAGTTGCGGTCGATCTGGCTGAGGGTCGCCTCGAGTGCCTTCGCGCGCCCGTCGCCGGTCGCGGCACTCACGTGCGCCTGCTTCTTCACTGCCATGGCTTCCTCCTGTGGCTGCGCCTCATCCGAGGCCGTGCCGTTGCTCTCGCGGGTCCGGGCCGGTGCCGTGTCGTGGTGCCGTGTCGTTCTGCACGGTTTCCGACCCGTCCCCTCTTCTGCCCGAAACACTAGAACGAGGCACGGACACGAATGCATGAACGGGGTGGAGATGTGGACGGCCGGGCCCTGTGGCCCCACCGGAGGTCACAGGGTGACGACCGGGTGACCACGGGTGAGCGCCTCGGTTCTCGAGGAGCTCCTTCTCGGGGAATCCACCTCGGGGAATCGGCCGTGCCGCATCTCCGCTCGCGCCCCATCCTAGCGCACGATGGGAACAGGTGTTCGAAAAGGACCGCGTGTCGTCCACACTCCTCCGGTCCCGAGGTGCGCGGGCCGTCCCCAGGCCCCGGAACGCAGGTGCACCCCGCCGCAACGACGTGCGCGCCCGCCACTCGCGTGACGGGCGCGCACGGGAAATGCGGGAACGGTTGCTCTCAGAACGGCCGACTGAGGGGCTTCCGGCGGCCGAGCCGACGGTCCTCGGGGACACCTGCGGCCTCGCACACCGCGATCCACACGGCGCGGGGTTCATGACCGGCTTCGAAGGCCTGAGCGGGTGTGAGCGAACCGAGGGTGCTGAGTGCGAGATCGGTGTGCAGGGACGCAGCCCGGATCGACCCGAACTCGTCGTTCATGAGGTCCCAGTAGAGCGTGTGCCGCATCAGGACTTGCAGACGAGTTCACGTTCGAGGACCGAGGCGGACATCTCCGAGGGGACGGTGTCCGGGATCTCGATGCCCTCGCCGAGGGCAACCCGATCACTCACCTCGCGCAGGAGGAGGGACAGGGGCAGGTCGAGTGCCTCGCAGATCGAGGCGAGGAGTTCGGAGGAGGCCTCCTTCTGACCGCGTTCGATCTCGCTCAGGTACCCGAGGGAGACGCTCGCGCCCGTGGAGACGTCCCGGAGAGTGCGATTCTGGCGCCGGCGAGCAGCGCGCAGGGTGTCGCCGATCTCGGTGCGGAGTAGTGTCATGCTGTTCCTCCTTGTGGCGACGGCGCTTCCGGAGGACGGTGCCGGGATGTGCACCCTGTTCTGTACGCTGCGATTCGTCGTGTCCATACGAGGGTGACAACCGCAGTGCCTCCGGTTTTGTTCCTCAGAGCCTACCGAAATCCGGGCCGCGTGGATATGCGCGGTCGGGCCGCGGCGAGCGACTCCTCGAGCATTCCCAGGAGTTGTGCGGCCGTTGCACGGCGAATCGCCTCACGCCCACCGGCGAGAGTGATCTCCCGCACGTGCGTCGTACCACCGCGGGCGAGTCCGAGGTAGACGAGCCCCACCGGTTTCCCGTCCTGGGGATCGGGCCCCGCGACACCCGTGCACGCGATGCCGAGGTCCGCGCCGCACACGCGGGCCGCCCCGGCCGCCATCTGCTGCGCCACCTCGGGGTCGACCGCGCCCACACGTGCCAGGAGCGCGGCATCGACCCCGGCGAGTGTCGACTTGAGCTCCGTCGCGTAGGTGACGAGCCCGCCGCGCAGGACGGCCGAGGCGCCCGGCACCTCGGCGAGGGTCGCGGCCACGAGGCCCGCGGTGAGGGATTCGCACGTGGCGACCGTGAGGCCGCGGTCGCGCAGCGCGTGCACGACCCGCGTCGGCAGGTCGGCCCGTTCCACCTCGTCAGTACCCACGTGGCGACCTCACGCCCGTTCGGCCCGCGCCGCGCGGACGAGCTTCGCCGCCTGGATCACGTAGTCGACGCCGGTGACGACGGTGACGAGGATCGTCGCGGTGAGGAGCACCCACGCGACGACGAGGTACGCGGTGAAGGCCGCCGGAGCGAGCACCGTTCCGAGCGGCAGCCACAGGAGGAACAGGCCGAGCGACACCGTCTGGAGGACGGTCTTGAGCTTGCCGCCCTTCGATGCCGGCAGGACGACCCAGCGGATGATGACGAACCGCATGACCGTGATCCCGAACTCACGGACGAGGATGACGACAGGCACCCACCACGGCAGGATCCCGAGGATCGCGAGTCCGATGAGCGCCGCGGACATGAGCCCCTTGTCGGCGATCGGGTCCGCGATCTTCCCGAAGTCGGTGATGAGCCCGTACTTGCGCGCGATGTCCCCGTCGAGCTTGTCGGTGAACATCGCGAGGACGAACACGACGAAGGCCCACACGTGCCATGCGGGCTCGGCGTTCCCGTGCCGCAGGAGGAGGAAGAGGAACACCGGGACGAGGACGATCCGGAACACCGTGAGGGCGTTCGGGACGTTCCAGTTGCTCGGTTTTGACTCCGGGGCGGCAGCAGGAGCACCGGGGGTCGGCTCGGGCAGGTCCGCGTTGCGCTGGGTGTCGTTCACCCCTCCAGCCTATCTGCCGGTGAGTTCCCAGGCGTCGTCGCCGGACTCCTCGACCACCTCGAGTCCGGTATCCGGATCGATCCCACCTGCCTCGAGATCGGCGCCGTGCGTGGG
>NZ_BAAANO010000012.1:41643-49116 GCF_039529845.1 Brevibacterium samyangense
CTCCCCCCCGCCGTCCCGCCGGCGGTCCCACCGGGTGCACCTCCGGCGGGCGGTCCCGCAGGAGCGGCCGAGGCGCCCCCACCGGAGCCGCCGTCCTCGCCCCGGATGATCGCGAGGGTGCCGGGCAGGTCCTCGGGGGTGACGAGCACATCGCGCGCCTTCGATCCCTCGGAGGGCCCGACGATGCCGCGCGACTCCATGAGGTCCATGAGCCGTCCGGCCTTCGCGAAGCCGACGCGGAGCTTGCGCTGGAGCATCGAGGTCGACCCGAACTGGGTCGTGACGACGAGTTCGGCCGCCTGGAGGAGCAGTTCGAGGTCGTCGCCGATCTCCTCGTCGATCTGTTTCTGCGGTTTCTCGACCGCGACGTCCTCGCGGTACACCGGGGTGAGCTGACCCTTGACGTGGTCGACGACCTGTTCGATCTCCGACTCATTCACCCAGGCGCCCTGGACACGCATGGGCTTCGCCGCACCCATCGGGAGGAACAGCGCGTCACCCTGACCGATGAGCTTCTCGGCTCCCGGCTGGTCGAGAACGACGCGGGAGTCCGCGAGCGAGGACGTCGCGAAGGCGAGGCGGGACGGGATGTTCGCCTTGATGAGACCGGTGACGACGTCGACCGAGGGACGCTGGGTCGCGAGGACGAGGTGGATACCGGCGGCACGCGCGAGCTGCGTGATGCGCTGGATCGACGCCTCGACGTCCTTCGGCGCGACCATCATGAGGTCCGCGAGCTCGTCGACGACGACGAGGAGGTACGGGTACGGATGGAGCACCCGCTCGGAGCCCGGCTCGGGTTGCACCCGACCCTCCCGCACCGCCTTGTTGAACTCCTTCACGTGCTTGAAGCCGAAGTGGGCGAGGTCGTCGTAGCGGGCGTCCATCTCGCGGACGACCCATTCGAGCGCCTCCGCGGCCTTCTTCGGATTCGTGATGATCGGGGTGATGAGGTGCGGGATGCCCTCGTAGATCGTGAGCTCGACGCGCTTGGGGTCGACGAGGATCATGCGGACCTCGTCGGGGGTCGCCCGCATCATGATCGACGTGATCATCGAGTTGACGAAGCTCGACTTACCGGCACCGGTCGCACCCGCGACGAGGAGGTGCGGCATCTTCGAGAGATCCGCCACGACGAATCCGCCCTCGACGTCCTTGCCGATGCCGACGACCATCGGGTGGTCGGTCTTGCGTGCGGCGTTCGAGCGCAGCACATCACCGAGGACGACCGTCTCCCTGTCGGAGTTCGGGATCTCGATCCCGATCGCGCTCTTGCCGGGGATCGGCGAGAGGATCCGGACGTCCGCGCTCGCAACGGCGTACGCAATGTTCTTCGAGAGGTTCGTGACCTTCTCGACCTTCGTGCCGCCGCCGAGTTCGATCTCGTAGCGGGTGACCGTCGGTCCACGGGAGAACCCGGTGACCTCGGCATCGATCGAGAACTGTTCGAACACCCCGCGCAGTGCCTCGACGACCCGGTCGTTCGCCTCGGACCGTTCCTTCGCCGGGGGCCCGGCGACGAGGAAGTCCGAGGACGGCAGGGTGTAGGTGACGTCGCCGGCGAGCGTGAGCTGTTCGACGCGCTGGGGCAGTTCCCCCGTGGGCTCGGGCACCGGGGTGCTCGTCGTCGGCACCTGCCCCGCCGAGGCGCCCCCACCGGAGCCGGCACCGGCACCCGCTGCTCCGGCAGCCACCGCACCGGCACCTGCCGCGCCGGACTCGGGCCGGTCGATGACCCGGGTCTCCTCGTCCATGCCGAGGTCCGCGCGCAGCTTCGCCGCGGCCTTCTCGGCCTTCGTCGGACGACGCTGGCCCGGTTTGAACGCGGGTTCGGGTTCCCCGTCGGCATCGACGTCGAAGAACTGCGGATCCTGCGGGTTCGCACCGGAGGCGGCGGTCCCCTCCCCGAGCAGTTCCTTCTCGTGGATGTACGCCTTGTCGTAGGCGGCCTCGGACTCGGACTCGTACTTCGGGGCCTCCCCCTCGGCCGGCTTCTTCCGGCTGCGGCGCTTGGCGCCCATGGGTTTGAGGCTCGAGGTGAGCTTGTTCGCGGCGACGAGGTCGGTGGTGTCGTCCCCGCCCTCGGCGGAGTCCTGCTGCGTGTCGCGGTCCGCGCCGGTGAGGAGCTGGTAGAGCCCGTACACGCGGCTCGGGATCCGGGCGACCGGGGTCGCGGTGATGATGAGGAGGGAGAACAGCCCGAGGAGGACGAGGAGCGGCACGGCGACGTACACCGTCGTGCCGGTGACGAGGACGGAGGAGACGAGGTACCCGACCGCTCCACCGCCGTTCATGAGGGCGTCGCGTCCGTAGACGAAACCGGGGACGCCGACGGCGATGTGGGCGAGACCCGTCGCCGAGACGAGGAAGAAGAGGATGCCGATGAGGATCCGGACATTGCCCTTCACCTGCTCGCCGCGGAGGAACAGCCGGATCGCGTACCCGAGGAGGACGACGGGGAGGGCGAGTGCGACGCGTCCGAGGGTGCCCTCGAAGACGCCTCGGACGGCATTGCCGAAGGCACCGGGGATGTTCCACCACTCGAAGGCCGCGACAACGATCGCGAGGCCGACGAGGAGGAATCCGGTTCCGTCCCCGCGCGCGGTGTCGCGCTGCGGGTCGTCCTGGGTCGGTGTCGGTTCGGTGAGGGTTCTGCGTGCCCGGTTCCCGGCCATGTGCGCCGCTCCCATCCATGCTCCCGCCACGGCACTCGCCGCGGCGTTCGGGTTCCCCGCACGGTCGGAGGTCCGCGCACCGCCCCGCGAGCGCGGAGCGGCCTTCCCGGTCGTCCGGGTCTGGGTACCCGTCGTCCGGCGCTTCTTTCCGGCGCCGGTAGCGGGGGAAGTCGTACTGGTCGCCATGCTCCACATCCTAGGACGCGCGGGCCGCCCGACCCCGGGTTTCCGCGGTCTTCGGCGCGCCCCGCCCTCCGCGCGGGGACGACGAAGGTCCGGAACCCGTGGGCTCCGGACCTTCGTGCCGCTCTGCTGTGGACGGTGGCGCTCAGGCGTCGTGGTTCGTCTCGATGAGTTCCTTGATCTTCGCGAGGGCCTCGTCGGCGCCGGGTCCCTCGGCGCGGAGGACGACCTCCTGGCCGAAGCCCGCACCGAGTGCCATGAGCGAGAGCACGCTGCTCACGTCCATCGCGTCCTCCGCCGGTTCGCCGGGCAGGCCGATCGTGACCTCGGTGTCGAGCTCACCGGCGGCCTCGGCGACGAGGGCGGCGGGACGGGCGTGCAGTCCGACGGTGCTGGCGACGGTTGCGGTGACTTCGGCCATGGGAGTGCCTCTTTCTGTGGTGGTGTTGCTGTGCTGGTCGGTGGTGACGGACGGTGGTCGGGTGCGGGCGCCCGGCTCAGATGCCGAGTTCGTCGAGAACCGGCAGGAGGGCCCGGACGCCCTCGCGCGCCTCGGCGGCGGTCGGTGCGTTGAACGCGGTACCGGCGCACCGCTTGGCCAGGCGCATGTCGACGGTGCGGAGCACCGCGGCGACGGCCGGGAGGGCCCGCGGGGACATCGACAGGCTCGTGATGCCCATGCCGACGAGGACGACGGCGAGCGCCGGATCCGCGGCGGCCTCACCGCACACGCCGACGGAGGCGCCGTTGAGGGCACCGCCCATCGCCGCCTCGCGGATGAGCTTGAGGACGGCCGGCTGCCAGGGGTCGCTGAGTTCGCCGAGGTCCCCGAGGAGACGGTCGGCCGCCATCGTGTACTGGGTGAGGTCGTTCGTCCCGATCGAGGCGAACTCGACCTCGCCGAGGAGTTCCTGGCTCATGAGGGCCGCCGAGGGCACCTCGATCATGACGCCTGCGGTCGTGAGCCCGTGGGAGTGGACGAGGTCGGCGAAGGCGCGGGCCTCGTCGACCGTCGCGATCATCGGGGCCATCACCTGGATCTCGGCGGTGTGGGCGGCGGCGGCCTCTGCGATCGCCTCGATCTGGCGTTCGAGGACACCCGGATGGGTGCGGCCGGTGCGGTACCCGCGGACACCGAGTGCCGGGTTCGGCTCATCGGCGTTCGTGAGGAACGGCAGCGGTTTGTCCGCTCCGGCGTCGATCGTGCGGACGACGACCTTGCGGCCGGGGAACGCGGCGAAGACCTCGCCGTACGCGGCGACCTGCACCTCGCGGCTCGGCTCGGTGTCGCGGTCGAGGAAGCAGAACTCGGTGCGGAGAAGACCGACTCCCTCGGCGCCGGCGGCGGCCGCCCGGCGCGCGTCCTCCCCCGTACCGACGTTCGCCCGCAGCGGGACCCGGTGGCCGTCCTGCATGAGGCAGGGACCGGTGTAGGAGCGCAGTGCGGCGGCGCGTTCGGCCCAACCGGCGGCGGCCTTCCGCTCCTTCTCACCGGGATCGAGCGTGACGGTTCCGGCGGCGCCGTCGACGTAGACCGCGGTGTCGTCGGGGATGTCGAGGACACCGTGAGCGGCGACGACCGCGGGCAGCCCGAGCGAACGCGCGAGGATCGCGGTGTGGGCCTGGGGTCCTCCCTCGGAGCACACGAGCGCGACGACGACGTTCGGGTCGAGGGTCGCGGTGTCCGCGGGGGCGAGGTCCTGGGCGACGAGGACGTACGGGGTGTGGGAGAACGGGATACCGGGTGCCGGTTCGTCCCGCAGCTGCGCGATGATCCGGGCGCGGACGTCGAGCACATCGGTGACGCGTTCGGCCATGTACCCACCGAGCGCCTCGAACTGGGCGGCGACCTCACTACCGGCCTCCCACACCGCACGCACCGCGTCCGTCCGCGTGAGTTTCTTCGCCGCCGTCTTGAGGAGCATGGGGTCCTTGGCCATGAGACTCGTGGCCTTGAGGACCGCCTGGGCGTCCCCGGTGACCGCTTCGGCCCGGGCGGCGAGCGCCTCGGAGACGGCCCGTCCGGCGGCGCGGATGCGCTCCTTCTCGGCGTCCGGATCCGCCGGTGCCGGTCCCTCGACCGGTTCGGTGAGGGGTGCGGGCATCCGCTTGACCGGGGCGACCACCCGGCCGGCGACGACGCCGATGCCGGAGTACACGGTGACTCCGGGTGCCGAGTCGGCCGGGGTGTCGAGCGTGCTCATCGGGATTCTCCTTCCGGGAGAAACGTTCGCGGGGTGCGTGTGTGCGGGTGGCGCGGCGGGTCAGTGCAGTGCGGGCTCGGCCGCCGCGGCGGGTGCCTCGGTCTCCGGGCGACGTGCTCCGACGAACTGCTTGAGGACGATCACGAGCAGCGCCGAGACCACGGTACCGATCGCGATCGAAAGAACGAAGAGGAGGAAGGAGTCGATCGCGAAGAAGACGAAGACGCCTCCGTGCGGGGCCTGGCTCGTGACGCCGAAGAGCATCGTGAGGGCACCGGTCGTCGCGGCTCCGACGACACCGGCCGGGATGACGCGGAAGGGGTCGGAGGCGGCGAACGGGATCGCACCCTCGGAGATGAACGCGGCACCGAGCAGCCATGCGGCCTTGCCGTTCTCGCGTTCGGCGGGGGTGAAGAGCCGGCCGCGGAGAGTGGTGGCGAGGGCGAGGGCGAGGGGCGGCACCATGCCGGCGGCCATGACGGTCGCCATGATCATGAGTGGCGCGGGATTGTCGACGGACCCGGCGCCGAGCCCGGCGACTGCGAAGGAGTACGCGACCTTGTTGATCGGGCCACCGAGGTCGGCGGCCATCATGACGCCGAGGACGATGCCGAGGAGGACCGCAGCGGACCCGGTCATCCCGGAGAGGACGGTCGTGAGGGCGCCCATGAGCCAGGCGATCGGGTTGCCGAGAACGAGGAACATGAGCCCGGAGGCGATGATCGACGCGGCGAGCGGGATGATGACGACGGGCATGAGCCCGCGGAGCCAACGCGGGGCCGGCAGGCCACCGATCCAGCGGGCGGCGTAGCCGGCGATGAGACCACCGATGATGCCGCCGATGAAGCCGGCACCCATGAACGCGGCGACCGCTCCGACCGTGAAGCCGGGGGCGATACCGGGGCGGTCCGCGAGCCCGTAGGCGATGTACCCGGCGAGCGCGGCGACGAGGAAGCCCATCGAGAGATTACCGATCTTGAAGAAGACCGCGCCCAGGTAGGCCCCGACCGGTCCCATCGCGATGTCCGGGAACTCCGTCGGGAGGTTCCACAGCGAGTTCTCCACCGTGATCGTGTCGGCGAAGTCGGTGATGTTGTAGCCACCGAGGAGGAAGCCGAGCGCCATGAGGAGACCGCCGCCGGCGACGAACGGGATCATGTACGACACACCGGTGAGGAGGACGCGCTTGAGCTCGGCGCCGAAGGACTCCGTGCCGGCGGCTCCCGAGTTCTCGCCCTGTTCCCCCGCGGCGACGCGCAGCCGGGCCCCCTGCGGGTCGTCCGCGACCGCGAGGGCTCGGCGGATGAGCTCCTGGGGTTCGTCGATGCCGCGCTTGACGGGCACCTGGATGTACGGCTTGCCGGCGAACCGGCCCTTGTCGCGCACGTCGACGTCGACGGCGAAGACCGCGGCGTCGGCGTCCGCGAGGAACTGCGGGTCGAGCGGGGTGGTCCCCGAGGAACCCTGGGGTTCGACACGGATGTCGACGCCCATCTCCGCGCCTGCCTGTTCGAGTGCGTCGGCAGCCATGTACGTGTGGGCGATACCGGTCGCACACGCGGTCACCGCGACGACGGTGCGGCGGCGGGCCGGTTCGGCGGGAGCGCCGGAGGTCGCCGAGGTGCCGCTCCCCTCGGCGGGTGCGGTCGCCGCGGCGGGCGCTGCCGCCTCGGCCCCGGTACCGGCAGCGGGTGCGTCCGCGGCGGACGCCTCCGCGGGGCGGAGCCCGAGCGCGGTCTCGACGACGTCGACGACCTCCTGCTCGGACGTGGCGCCGCGCAGCGAGGCGAGGAAGGGCTTCTTCATGAGATTGCGGGCGAGCTTCGACAGGAGCGCGAGGTGTTCCTCGTTGGCTCCCGCGGGCGCTGCGATGAGGAACACGAGGTCGGCCGGTCCGTCCTTCGCCCCGAAGTCGACGGGGGTGCTCAGGCGCGCCATCGCGAGCGAGGCGGCCGTGACGGCCTCGTTGCGGGTGTGCGGGATCCCGATGCCGCCGGGGATGCCGGTGGGCGTCTTCTCCTCGCGGGCGATCGCGCCGGCGGCGAGCGCCTCCGGATCGGTGGCACGACCGTCCGCGGCGACCTTCGCGGCCAGCGCGCGGATGACCGCGTGGGAGTCGGGACCGAGGTCGGCGTCGAGCGCGACCAGGTCGGGAACGATGAGGGCGGTCATCACATCTCCTTCGATGGGAGCGGGAGCGGGTGGAGCTGAACGAGGTCGGGGGTGGTGTCGGTGAGCCCCGGCACCGTCGTGCCGGGGAGCGAGGCGGCGGCGGACCCGTGGGCCACCGCCTGCCGGAGTCGGCCGGCCTCGTCGTCACCGCGACCGGCGGCGAGGAGGTACCCGGCGAGGGAGGAGTCCCCCGCGCCGACCGTGCTGCGCACGGTGACGGGGGCATGGACGGCGTGGAG
>NZ_BAAANO010000012.1:49164-53086 GCF_039529845.1 Brevibacterium samyangense
CAGGGGCGGGGTGGAGGGCGAGGTCGGCGGTGACGAGCACGGCGCCGTTCCCGCCGAGGGTGGCGAGGACCGCGTGCGCGCCCGGTCCGCCGGCCGCGGCACCGGTCACGAGGAGAGCGGCCGCCGGGACGACGGACTCCGGTTCGTCGGTGATCGGCGCCTCGAGTTCCTCCCCGAGACCGGCGAGGAGCTCCGCGAGTTCCTCCTCGTTCGGTTTGATGAGGTCGGGACGGGCGCGCATCGCCGCCTGCAGGGGTGCTCCCGAGGCGTCGACGGCGATCGCCGGTGCCGGGTCGAGCGTACGGATCTCCTCCGTCATCCGGGCCCACAGATCGACCGGGGCACCCGGAGGCAGGGATCCGGCGAGGACGACCCACTCGGCCCCGAGGGCGTGGCGGAGGACGAGTGCGACGAGCGCATCGACCTGCGCGGCGGTGAGCCCGCTGCCGGGTTCGTTGATCTTCGTCGTCGTGCCGTCGGGTTCGGTCACGGTGATGTTCGAGCGGATGGGGGCGCCGACCGGCAGTGCCGCGGTCGGCACTCCGGTGAGTGCGAGACCGTGAACGACGGGGTCCTCCGGATCGCCCGGGAGGATCGCAAGGGTCTCGGTCCCCGAGACGTGGAGCGCCCGGGAGACGTTCACGCCCTTGCCCCCGGGCTGGGCGCCCGCGGAGACGGCGCGCTGGACCTTCCCACGGGCGAGCGGGGCCTCGAGCCCGACCGTGCGGTCGAGGCTCGGATTGGCGGTGACGGTGAGGATCATGCGAGGAGTACCTCCACATCGGCGTCCTCGAGGGCCGCCGCGAGCACGGGTTCGGGACCGGGTGCGGTCGTGATGAGGGTGTCGGCCGCCTCGAGCGGGGCGAACCGGACGAAGCTGTCGGTTCCGAGTTTCGTCGAATCGGCGAGGACGACGGTGCGTCGACCGGCGCGTGCGAGGGCTGCCTTCGTCGAGGCCTCCGCGTGGTCCGGGGTGCTGAAACCGTGCTCGGGGTCGATGCCGTTGACGCCGAGGAAGGTGATGTCGGCACTCAGGCGCTCGATCGCCTCGACGGTGACGGCACCGACCGCGGTGCGGGTGATCGGACGGACGAGCCCGGGAAGGACGTGGACCTCGATGCCGGGGGCGTCGTGCATCGCGAGGACGACCCCGAGGGAGTTCGTCGCGACGATGAGGCGGCGTCCGGCACCGCCGGTGCGGTTGGCGTCGGCGAGTGCATGGGCGAGCGCCTCGGTGCTCGTGCCCCCGTCGATGACGAGCGAGGCGACGGTGGGGACCTCGTGAACCGCCGCCGAGGCGATGCGGCGCTTCTCGTCGAGCTGTTCGATCCGCCGTTCCTCGACCCCGGCCTCGTGGATGCTCGGGCGGTCGGCGGGGACTGCTCCCCCGTGCACGCGACGGCACAGACCGAGTTCCTCGAGGGTCGCGAGGTCGCGGCGGACGGTCTCGGTGGTGACGTCGAATTCCTCTGCGAGGTCGCGGACCGTCACTCGTCCCGAGCGGTGGACGAGGTCGGCGATCCGGCGGCGGCGCTCTTCTGCGAACACCTGCGTCTCCTGTTCTGGAGTCGGGGCCTGTGGGATTCTTCCCGGTTTCCCGGTCGGTTCCCACATCCCCGTGTGGCTTTGGCTTCGAGTATGTGGGAACAGGTGGGTGCAGTCAAGATGAACAGCAGGTGAGCGGAGTGCAGTTGGTCACAGCGGACGGTGGGGCAGGATCGACAC
Organism: Brevibacterium samyangense; assembly: GCF_039529845.1. Lineage (NCBI taxonomy): Bacteria > Bacillati > Actinomycetota > Actinomycetes > Micrococcales > Brevibacteriaceae > Brevibacterium > Brevibacterium samyangense. The sequence goes on from NZ_BAAANO010000012.1 coordinate 50,890, forward strand.
AGTTTCCGCCCACCCGTACCGGGCCGGGCGAATTAGGGTGAGAGGCGTGAGATCCTCGCGTCGTCCTCCTGCTCCCGGAAGCATCCGGCCCCGCGGCCTCCGCGTGCTCGGGCCGGCCGCGCTCCTCGTCGTCCCCGGACTCGTGCTGTCCGCATGCGCCGGTGCGGGATCGCTCGGCGGAGGCACGGCGCCTGCACCGCCCGCGACCTCCCCCTCCACCGCCGAGGCGGTTGCCGCCGACGGCCCGGGCGGCACCGGCGCCGTCTCCTCCGACCCGGCCCCCGCCGGCACCGAGCCCACCGAGCCGGGCGGCTCCACGAGTTCTCCGCCTCCGGCGCCCGGGTCCCAGGCCCTCGCCGATGTCCTCTTCACCGAGGAGACACTGCCGATCGAGGGGTACGAGTTCCGGGGCGGCGGAGCCGGTGCGGCACGCGGACCCGAGAACGCGATCGAGGTCGAGTCACCGACGATGGCCACGTGCATCGACCAGTCGGTCTTCGAGCGGACCGAGCGGGGCTACACGGCGAACGGCGTCGCCCGATTCATGTCCCCCGAGGCCGAGGCCTGGTCCGACATCCGCTCCGCGAACATCCAGCTCGTGAGCACCGAGGGACTGCCCATTGCGGACTCCGCCGTGCAGCAGTACGTGAACTACCGGAACTACACGAACAGTTGCGCCACGATGGACGTGCTGCCCCTGCCGGGCGCCGGGCTCGGCGACTCCCGGGAGACCGAGGTCTTCACCGTCACCGACGACCGCTGGGCCGACGAGAACAACGGCACCTCCGTGCACTGTTACGAGGCCCTTGCGATGATCGACTCGACCCTCGAGGGGACCGGCAGTCTCCAGGGGAAGCCCGAAGCCGTCGGTACCTGCGTCGCCGCCCGTGGAGACCTCATGCTCACGGTGCAGCTCACCCACACGAAGAGCGAGGACACCCTCGACGACACGAACGACGACTCGGAGATCGTTCCGACGCAGGAGGACCGCGACCGCGTGTCCGCGGATCTCATGACCCTCTTCACCGCCCAGGCCGAACAGGCCGGCATCCCGCTCTCCTGAACGGGACCGCGCCTCCTGCGCGAGGCGTCCCGTTCCACCCCGACCACTCCCGAGACGAACGAAACGGAAGATCATCGTGAAGTACACGACCGTGCTGCCCACCCTCGCCATCCTGCTCGCCACCGGCCTCACCCTGTCCGCCTGCGCCGGTGCGGGCTCCCTGGGAAGCGGGACCTCGTCGGAGGAACAGCCGCCCGCGGAGTCGGCGCCGGCCACCACCCCGGCCGCCGAGGACGGCGTCGGTGAGGACGGCTCCGGTGAGGACACGACCGCGACGACGGACGCCTCGGGCGCAGGGACGACCTACGACTCCCTCCTCACGCTCGGGGAGTTCCCGCGCGAGGGGTACGAGGTGACGACCGAGGAGCCCCTCCCGGGCCAGGCTCCGAAGGCGGCCCCGACCCCGGCGGACGACACGCTGTTCTCGTGCACCGAGAACGCGATCGACAGCCGGTACACCGGCGGCTACTCCGACGGCGGCCGCCGCAACTTCATCAAGTACGAGGGGGACGTCGTCACGGGTGTCGCCCTCCTCCTCGTGAACACCGAGGGCATGGACACCGGCGCACTCGACCAGTGGCGCGTGTTCGACAAGGCGATCACCGGGTGCGCGGACGTCTCGATGCGCGATCTGCCAGTCGGCACCTCGCTCGGGGATCCGGACAACCCCGTCGAACGCATCGACTTCACGAAGGACCTCGAGCCCGAGGACAACGAGGGCGTGGGCCTCACATGCTTCGGCGCACTCCAGCTCAAGCCCGAGGACGACGGGACCGAATCGCCGCAGTACAGCACGATGTGCGTCGCGGCGGACGAGAACCGGATCCTCACGGTCCACTCGCTCTACGGGAACCTCGAGGCGGACATCCCCGAGGACGACATCCTCACGTGGACCCGCGGCGCGGCCTGGGACGCGTTCGTCGCGCAGGGCGAGAAGATCGGGATGACGGTGGAGGCCGGGGCGTGAGACGCCCCCACCCGGAACGGTCGGTCCGCCTCGGACGGAGCGCCCTCGCCGCCGCCGCGCTCGCCGGCGCCCTTGCGCTCTCCGCGTGCGTCGGCGCGGGCGGTCCGGGCGCGGGCGCACCGGCAGACCCCGGTGCCGGAGGTGACGGTGCCACGGCCGAGGCGACC
>NZ_BAAANO010000012.1:53102-54331 GCF_039529845.1 Brevibacterium samyangense
GGGACGCAGCCGGACGGGAGTTCCGGGGCCGTCCCCACGGACGGTACGACGAGCGGGGACCCGGGGACGAACGCACTCTTCGAACAGCTCGTCACCGTCGAGGAGTTCCCCCCGTGAGGGCTTCGAACTCCTCCAGGAGAAGACGTTCGAGGACGAGCGCGAGGACGACCAGGAGAGTCCCGTCGACGACGGCCTGGCGAAGTGCACGTACGAGGCGGTGTACAGCGCCTCCGACGGCAGGATCGACGAAGGCGCAGGACGGCAGTTCGTCCAGGACGCCGGAGTCACCGCCACCGGGGTCTCCCTCACCGTCCTGAGCACGGACGGCGTGCCCTCCGAGGACAATGCGCTCGCGAAGTGGCAGACCTTCGCCGAGAGGATCAGGGCCTGCACCGACGCTCCCGTGAAGGAGATCGGCACGGGCGGTGCCACGGGCACGACGGAGTCCATCGACCTCACGAAGGACCTCGCACCGGAGGAGAACGGCGGCGTCGGTCTGCTCTGTTTCGCCGCGCTCCAGCTCTCGCCGGTGCCGATCCCACGCCCTCCGGATCCTCCCCGCATGCCGAGGCCGTGGCGGCGGCCGAGTCCCTCGCGAGCGCCGCGGACTCCGCACCCGCCGGATACCTCGGCGGCGGACTCGTCCTCCGGGTCGAGAACGACACGGTCTCCGTCGTCTCCCCCGGGGACGTCGACGTCCCCGTCGTCACCGAGTGGTTCGACCTCCACTGCCCGTACTGCGCGCAGTTCCAGGCGGACGCAGGAGAAGTGCTCAAGGAGCGCTTCGAGACCGGCGAGATCGCCCTCGATCTCCACCCGATGGCGTTCCTCGACAGCCACTCCGACGACGACTTCTCGACGCGCGGAGCGGTCCTCCTCGCAGCGCTCGCGGACAGCGAACAGCCCGCTGCGTGGTACGGCACGATGGTCGGGCTCCTCGCGGCACAGCCGGAGAACGGCACCGGGATGAGCGACGAGGACATGCTCCGCATCGCGACCGAGGCGGGAGCGGACACCGAGGCGCCCCTCGCCTCGGCCCCGGAGGTCACCGTCTCCCAGGCACTCGCCTCCCGGTCCTTCGAGGCATGGATCCACGACCAGACGGAGGCGACCTTCGCCGCGGGGCTCGAACAGGTGCCCACCGTCGCCGTCGACGGCGCCTTCGTCCACGGCTTCGACCGGGCGAGCGTCGAGACGGCACTCGACGCGCTCTGAGCCGCGCGGACGCG
>NZ_BAAANO010000012.1:54354-60808 GCF_039529845.1 Brevibacterium samyangense
CACGGTTCGGTGGCGGGCTCCCGTGCATTCCTCGGATGCGGAAGAGGGTTCAGCGCCGGACGCCGGTCACTTCTCCTCGAGCAGCACGACGAGCGGCACGATCATCGGTTTGCGGCGGAGCTTCGTGGAGATCCACCGGCCGATCGTGCGACGCATGGCCTGCTGCAACTTGTACTGGTCGGTGGTGCCCTTGTCGAGCACCTCCTGCACGGCATCCGTGATCTTCGGCAGGATCGTGTCGAAGGTCTTGTTCGGTTCCGCCATGCCACGGGTCTGGATCGTCGGCCCGGCGAGGATCTTCTTCGCCTTCGCGTCCACCGTGAGGAGCACGGAGACGAAGCCCTCCTCGGCGAGGGTGATGCGGTCCTTGAGGTCGTCCTCGGACACCTCGCCCACCGAGGAACCGTCGACGTAGACGTAGTCGACGTCGACCCCACCGACGACCTTCGACCGGCCGTTCTTCATGTCGACGACATGACCGTTCTCCGCGAGGACGATGTTCTCGTCCGGCACTCCGGTCTTGGCCGCGAGCCTGCCGTTGGCGAGCAGATGACGCCATTCGCCGTGGACCGGCATGACACCGCGCGGCTGGACGATGTTGTACACGTAGAGGAGCTCTCCGGCGGAGGCGTGCCCGGAGACGTGGATCTTCGCATCGCCCTTGTGGATGACCTGGGCGCCGAGCTTCATGAGCCCGTTGATGACACGGAAGACCGCGTTCTCGTTGCCCGGGATGAGGGACGAGGCGAGGATGATCGTGTCGTCCTCGCCCACGGCGATCCGGTGTTCCTGGTTCGCCATGCGCGAGAGGGCCGCCATCGGCTCGCCCTGCGAACCGGTGCACATGAGGACGATCTGGTCGTCCGGCAGTTTCTCGAGGTCCCGGATGTCGACGACGATGCCCGGCGGCACGTGGAGGTAGCCGAGTTCCTGGGCGATCTTCATATTGCGGACCATCGACCGGCCGACGAACGCGACCTTCCGGCCGTGGGCGCTCGCGGCGTCGAGGACCTGCTGCACGCGGTGCACGTGCGAGGAGAACGACGCGACGATGATGCGGCGGTCGGCCCGGCCGAAGAGTCCCTCGAGGACCGGGCCGATGTCCTTCTCGTGGGCGGTGAAGCCGGGGACCTCGGCATTCGTCGAGTCGGTGAGGAAGAGGTCGACCCCCTCCTCGCCGAGGCGCGCGAAGCTCCGCAGGTCCGTGATCCGGTGGTCCAGCGGCAACTGGTCCATCTTGAAGTCACCGGTGTGGAGGACAGTGCCGGCACCGGTCCGGAGGAAGACTGCGAGGGCGTCGGGGATCGAGTGGTTGACGGCGACGAACTCGAGGTCGAAGGGACCGAGCTCCTCGATGTCGCCCTCCTTCACCTTGAGGGTGATGGGGCGGATGCGGTGCTCCTTGAGCTTCGCCTCGATGAAGGCGAGCGTGAGCGTCGAACCGAGGATCGGGATGTCGCTGCGACGGCGCAGGAGGTAGGGCACCGCACCGATGTGGTCCTCGTGGCCGTGCGTGAGCACGATGCCGACGATGTCCTGCATACGCCCGTCGAGGTAGCTGAAATCGGGCAGGATGAGGTCGACGCCCGGCTGCTGCTCCTCGGGGAAGAGGACACCGCAGTCGACGACGAGGATCTTGCCGCGGTATTCGAAGACCGTCATGTTCCGGCCCACTTCGCCCAGTCCACCGAGCGCGACGATACGCAGCGCCTCCGGATCCGCTGGGGGTGGGGTACCGGGGTCGGTCAGAAATGAGGTCACTTGAGGTAACCGCTCCTTGTCAATCGTTCGCGGAGGAACGCGACCTGCTCGTCCGTTGCCGGAAGAAGAGGTGCACGGACCCCGCGGTTCGGGACCACGCCTCGGAGTTCGAGTGCGGCCTTTGCCGAGATCGCGCCCGGCATGTGGTTCATGATCGCGTCGACGACATCGATGGCGTCGAGGGCGATGGCGCGTGCCGTGGCGAGATCGTTCGCCTCGGTCGCGCGGACGAGTCGGGCCCATTCGTCGGCGAGCACGTGTCCGACGACGGACACGACCCCGACGGCACCGGCGGCGAGCAGCGGCAGGTTGAGGGCGTCCTCACCCGAGTAGTAGGCGAGGGAGGAGTCGCGCATGACGGCCATCGAGGACGCGAGGTCCCCCTTGGCGTCCTTGACGGCGAGGATGTTCGGGTGCTCGCCGAGCGCCACGAGGGTCTCCGGGGCGATCGGGACACCCGAACGGCCGGGGATGTCGTAGAGCATGACCGGAAGGTCGGTCGCACTCGCGACGGTCTCCATGTGCGCGCGGATCGCCGCCTGCGGGGGCTTCGAGTAGTACGGGGTGACGACGAGGAGGCCGTGTGCACCGGCAGTGGCGGCGTCCTGGGCGAGGTGCACGGTGTGCGCGGTGTCGTTCGTGCCGACTCCGGCGATGATCCGGGCACGGTCGCCGACCGCGTCGAGGACGGCGGTGAGGAGATCCTGCTTCTCGACGTCGTTCGTCGTGGGGCTCTCGCCGGTCGTCCCGGACACGACGAGCATGTCGTTGCCGAGGTCGACGAGGTGAGTGGCGAGCGCCGCTGCGGTATCGAGGTCGACCGCACCGTCCTCCGTGAGCGGGGTCACCATCGCGGTACCCACGGTGCCGAACGCGGAGACCGCCGCATCCAGATGCGCCGGGCGCTGTGCGATCTCCGGTGCGTTCGGTGCAGCGTCAGTGGAGGAATCGTTCGACGTCGCCATGACGACAAGCTTACCGCGCACGGGCACCGATCGATCACCGGGGCACGCCCGCCACTGCGCACGGCGGTCGCCGCGCCGCCGTCGTGTTCGGGGCACTGCCGCTGCGCCCCGGGACGCCTCGACGGCAACATCACTGTGGAAAACTGGCGCGCATGGCATCCGGCATCCTCGACCGCCTCTCCCCCGTCGGCCGCATCCCCGGCATCGACACCGCACGAGGCCTCGCGCTGTTCGGCATGATGGCGACGCACGTTGTCCCCCTCGTCGCCGGCGCGGCGCCGAGCTGGGCGGCCGTCTTCGCCGGTCGCGCCTCGGCCCTCTTCGCGCTGCTCGCCGGGTTCTCCGTGGTCCTCGCGACCCGTCGGGTCCTCGAGGTCCCCGGCCCCCGGGGCTGGGCGGCGGCTGCCGGCGGGCTCCTCGTCCGGGGTGCACTCATCGGGGTCCTCGGCCTCGTGCTCGGGCTGCTCACCTCGCACATCGCGGTCATCCTCGTGAACTACGGGGTGATGTTCGTGCTCGCGACCGTGCTCCTGCGGGCCCCCACGTGGTTCCTGGGTGCCCTCGCTCCCGTCTGGTTCCTCGTCACACCGGTCGTCTCCCATGCCCTGCGCGCGGAGTTCTCCCTCGTGCCCGGATACGGGATCCCGAGTGCCCTCGACCTCATCCGGCCCGTCCACCTCGCTCAGGAGATCCTCCTCACCGGGTACTACCCCGTACTCACGTGGTTCGGATACCTCGTCGCCGGCATGTTCCTCGCGCGGTTGCCGTGGGACCGCACACTCACCCGGGTGCTCGTCCTGTGCTTCGGCGGCGCGCTCGCCCTGTTCGCGAAGGCCACGTCCCACATCGTCCTCGGCCTCGGCGGATCCGCGGAGCTCCGGAGTCTCACCTCGATGTATCCGCCGTACTCCCGCGGCTCGCTCGAGGAGGCCATGGAGATCGGGAGTTACGGCGTCACCCCGACGGACTCGTGGTGGTGGCTCACGATCTCCGGCCCGCACTCCGGCACGCCCTTCGACCTCCTCCACACCGCAGGGCTCGCCGCTGCGGTCGTCGCCGCGTGCGCGCTCGTGTGCTCCGCGCTCGGTGCCCGGGAATGGGTCCTCGCTCCGCTCGACGCGCCCGGGTCCATGCCGCTGAGCGTGTACTGCGGGCACGTCGTCCTCGTCGAGATCACCGCGCTGCTGCCGCTGTCCGACGGCACCGAGTACACCGTCCACGTCCTCGTGTGCACGCTCGGGGCCCTCGCCTGGAAACTCGGGGTCAACCGCCGAGGCGCCCTCGAGTGGCCACTCTCACTCACCGTCCGCGGGGTCCAGCACCGGATACTCGGTGAGAAAATGGTGGGATGAGTTCCCGGCCCGCCACCCCCAGTGATCCCCCGCGCGACTCCTCCGGTGATACCGGGGGTCCGCGCGCCCGCATGATCCTCGTCGGCGGGGCGAGCGGCTCCGGGAAGTCCCGGCTCACCGCCGCCTCGGGTCTGCCGATCCTCCGCCTCGACGACTTCTACCGGGAACTCGGGGACCCGGCACTGCCCCTCCTGCCCTCGGGCGAGGTCGACTGGGACCACCCGGACTCCTGGCACGTCGACGCGGCCCTCGCAGCGGCGGTGGAACTCGCCCGGAGTGGACGGGTCGAGGTCCCCGTCTACGACATCTCGACGTCCGCGGTCACCGGAAAACGCACGCTCGATCTCCGGGGCCGGCCGGCGTTCGTCGCCGAGGGCGTCTTCGTCGGGGAGATGGTCCGACCGGCGCAGGAGGCGGGGATCCTCGCGGACGCCCTGTGCGTCCGGCGTTCGCGGTGGCTCACGATGGCGTTCCGCTTCGTGCGGGACCTGCGGGAGAACCGCAAGTCGCCGGCGTTCCTCGTGAAGCGCGGACTCCTGCTCGCCCGCCGCGAACCCGGCATCGTGCGGCACCTCGTCGAATCCGGGTGCCGGCCGCTGCGCGTGCGCGCGATCCGCAGGCTGCTCGGCACGTACGCCGGCGAGCCCTCCGGCGCGGACGCCGGCCCGGTGACCGGCGCGCGTCAGGCGGTGTAGGCCGCGACCGTGCGGTCCCGGCAGGCCGCCGCGCGCTCACGGGAAGCGCCGGCCGCGCGGTGGGCGGCCTCCCACATGCGCGCGCAGGACTCGATCCAGGCGTGCCCCTCCGCGGTCGCGAAGAACGCCGTCATCGACGCCGGATCCGTTCCGTCCTCTCCCCGCAGATACCGTTCGAGGGCGAGGAGCGCCCCGTCCCATCCGACACCGGTGGCTCCGGGGCCGTATTCGCGCCAGTGGTCGTCCGCCGTCATCGTGTGGAGGAGTTCCAGCCGACACGCGGCCGCTCCGGCGCCCGCCGTGTCCGTCATGCCCGCCGCGTTCGTCGGCGCGGTGAGCCGGACCTCGACCTCGCTCGTGTCCGTGCCGTACTCCCACGAGAGCGCGAGGAGCGAACCGGGTGCGCATGCGCGCACGGTCCCCTCGGTCGCACTGTCGACGAGCCGGTAGCGGTCACCGACCGCCCGCGGCACCGGGTCGAGCGTGTCGAACCATCGTGGCACGTGCTGCGCTTCCGTGAGCGCGGTCCACACCTGCCCGGGCGGGACCGTGAAGGTCCACGCAGTCCGTACCTGCGCACGTCCGTCCTCGTCCACGACCGCGCTCTCCATACCCTCACGGTAGGTGCCCGGAGCGGGTTCGGCCAGGACGGGCCCGTAATCCGGTGGACGTGCGACTCACCACCAAGTCCCTCGCGGAGATCACGGGCGGCCGCGCCGGACTCGCCGCCCTCGTCCTCCTCGCCGCCTCGCTCGCCGGCGCTCGGGGGTGGCTTCTCGGTTTCTTCCGATGGATCCTGCAGATCGCCACGGTCGCGGCGCTGTTCCTCGGCATGGTCTTCGGCTGGGGCGGTGCGAAACCCTGGCAGATCTTCGGGAGCGCCGGCACGCACGAACTCCGCCACACCGCCGCACACCTGCCGATCCCCGAGAACTGGGTCCTCGAGCGGGAGGTCGATCATCTTTCCGCCCATGACACCCAGCTGGAACAGCGCCGGCTCACCTCTCTCGTCCCCGACGACGTCGAGCTCGCGGACCTCCGCGCATGGTTGACCGGCGACGCATGGAGCGCACTGGGGGACGACAGCCCCTTCAACTCCCTGCAGCTCGAGTACTGCGATCCCGAGCACTCCGAGTGCCACACACAGGAGGTCACCGAGGACGCCGACCCCCGCTTCTTCGTGAGCGCACGGCTCTCGGGGTATTGGAAGAAGGGATTGAGTGAGGTCGGAGTGACACTCGAGTACGCGGAACCGGAGAAACTCGAGATCACGCGGGGCGAGCATTTCCTCGAACGCCACGCACTCATGCCCGTTCCCGACGCGTGGGTCCGATACGACACGAGCGAGGGCGACAACTCCACCGGCACCTCGGTGCACATGTCCTACGGCATTCCCGAGACCGACGGGATCGACGACATCGAGGCCTGGCTCACCGACACCTCCGCCTGGACGGAGTTCGGGGAACTCACGGGCCAGGGCTGCCGGGACACCGGATCGGGGTTCTGGTTGTGCCACGCGGACGTCGACAGGTTCTGTCCCGACCGGGTGGGACGTTCTCCGTACGAAAGACTCTCGGTGAGCTACACCCCGGCGACGAGCACCGTGGGCGTGCAACTGCGCCTCCCCTCGGCCACGTCCTGATTGACCGACCCCGCCCGTCGGCCCCGGGAACCGGTACCG
>NZ_BAAANO010000012.1:60826-112465 GCF_039529845.1 Brevibacterium samyangense
TGCCACGCGCCGAGGAGTCACCTAGATTCAAAACAGCCGAACGGATGTTCAGACGACTTGGAAGTCCACGGGACGCGCGTGGCCGGACACTCAACGGAGAGCGCCCGGGCCGCGGGTCCTCCGGCACGTCCGTCCGGGTCCACCCGGTCCCCACCTGCCGTTCGGCTCCCCGCACACCCTCTCCCGGTCCTCGGAGGCGCGAATGACCACACCGTCCGACATGCACCTGCTCGACCTCAGCCGCTCCCCCGGGCAGCTCGCCCGGGTGTTCCGCCACGCCCACGAGATCCCGGACTCCCCCGCGATCACCTACGACGGGGGCGCACTCACCTGGGCACAGACCCTCGACCTCGTCCTCCGGCTCGCGCGGGACCTCCGTGATCGTGGTGTCCGTACCGGGGACCGGGTCGCCCTCCTCACGACGAACCGGCCGGAGTTCCTCCTCACCGTGCTCGCCACCTGGGCGCTCGGCGCGATCACGGTCCCGGTGAACTTCCGGCTCACTCCGCGCGAGGTCGCGTTCGTCCTCGACAACACGACCCCGGCGGTCCTCCTCGTGGAGGACCGCACCGCGGAGCTCGCCACCGGCGCCGGGGAGCACGCCGCCACGGCAGCGCCCGAGGTCCTCGACCTCGACAGCCGCGCGTACCTCGATCCGGCGACGTTCGCCTCGGGCCCGCTCGACGTCCTCGACGTCGTCGTGCCCGCGGCGGCGGACGACTGCGCGATCATGCACACCTCGGGGACGACGGGCAATCCCAAGGGAGCTGTGCTCTCGCACCTCAACGTGTTCGTGTGCTCGGCCGGTGTCGCGAAGAAATGGGAGGTGAGCAGCGGGAAGGGTGTCGTCATGCTCGCCCCGCCGCTCTTCCACATCGGCACGTTCCTCGCCTCGCAGGGGGCGATCGCCGGGGGCGGCACCGCGCTCGTCGTCGCGAGCAGCGGCTTCGACGCCGCCGCGACGCTCCGCACGATGAAGGAACACGCGGTGACCGCGGCATTCATGGTCCCCCAGCAGTGGTCGCTCCTGTGCGAGGAGATCGACCGGGCAGGAGGCGCGGACGCGGTCGGACTGCAGCTGGGTCATGCGAACTGGGGCGGCGCGCCGGCGAGCGCGAAGGTCCTCGACCACATGCGGGCGGCGATGCCGCACACCGAGGTGAAGGCGTCCTTCGGGCAGACCGAGACGAGCGGGTACGGCGTCGGCATCGACTGGGAGGACTCCCTGCGCAAACCCGGCTCGGTGGGCAAACCGGCCGACGACATGGAGGTGCGCGTCGTCGACCCGGAGATGAACGACGTGGCGCCCGGGGAGATCGGCGAGATCGTCTATCGCGGCCCCGGCGTCATGAGCCGCTTCTGGAACAACCCCGAGGCGACCGCGGAGGCCTTCGCCGGCGGGTGGTTCCACTCCGGCGACCTCGTCCGCCGCGACGAGGAGGGGTTCATCCACGTCGTCGACCGCCTCAAGGACATGATCATCTCCGGCGGCGAGAACATCTACTGCGCGGAGATCGAGAACGCGCTCACCTGGCATCCGGACATCGCCGAGGTCACCGTCGTCGGCCGACCGGACCCCACCTGGGGCGAGGTGCCGGTCGCGTGCATCGTCCCGCAGGACCCCGCCGCTCCACCCGACCTCGCCTCGGTGCGCGCTTACCTGAAGGACCGTCTCGCGTCCTACAAACACCCGAAGCACGTCCACATCCTCCCGGAACTCCCGCGGACGGGTGTCGGCAAGATCCACAAGCCCACCCTGCGCGAGGTGGTCGTCTCCTAGACGCCTCACGCACCTCGGCGGTCCCACCGGGGCTGCCTCCATCCGCACTGCGCTCATCAGCACAAAGGAGTGACGATGACACATGCACATGCACATGCACGCACCACGACGATTCTCACCACCGTACTCGGGGCGACGCTCTGCCTCGGACTCACCGCCTGCGCCGGTTCCGCCGGTGGAGCCGCGGCCGCCGGCGGAGGAGGTGGGGGCGAGGGCGTCGCATGGGGCGCCGCACCGGAGGAGTACGCGGCGGCCCTCGCCGATATGGAACCGGTGACCCTCGTCTACCAGGCCGGCGGACAGGGGCCCACGGGATTCACCGGCGAGGCCGAACTCGCGTTCGAGGCCTCCGTCGAGGAGTGGTCCGGCGGGAAGATCGACCTCGAGATCGTGTGGGGTCAGGCGATCGCGCCCTTCGACGAGGTGACGGAGGCGACCGCGGACGGACGCATCGACCTCGGCGTCGAGATCCCCATCTACTCCCCGAGCAAGTACCCGGCCATCAACGACCTCATCAACCTCTCGCCCACCGGAGCCGCGAGCCCGTACTTCGAGGAGATGGTGACGACGGCAGCCCTCCTCGACGTCGCGTGGAACACCCCGGAGATCCTCGAGTCCTACGAGGAGAAGGGGGCGACGGTCTACACGCCCACGATGTTCGAGTTCTCGAACGCCCTCATGTGCACCGAACCCGGCGGCTCGCTCGCCGAGCTCGGGGGACGGCAGATGCGCGTGGGGTCCGAGGCCGATCACGTACTCGCCGGCACCCTCGGCGGCAGCCCCGTGTCGATGCAGTTCGTCGAGGCGTTCGAGGCGCTTCAGCGGAACACGATCGACTGCACCTTCGGCGGGCTCAAGATCGGGGCGGACAACGGGTTCCTCACCGTGGCGCCCTATGCGGTCATCCCCACCGATCACGCCTTCGTCCGCAATCCGACCGCGCTCGTCGCGAGCCCGAAGGTCACCTCGCTCCCACTCGCCGCGCAGCAGCTGCTGTGGGATCTGCGTGCCGAGGCCTTCGCGAACACGATCGAGTCGAACATCAAGTTCAACGGTCAGGCGATGGGCATCATCGAGGAGAAGGGCGGTGACGTCGTCCGACTCGAACCCGATGCCGAGGCCGCACTCGCCACCGCGGTCGAGGACCTCCGTGGGCAGGTCGAGTCCTCGGACGCGGTGGACGGCGCGGCGATGATCGCGAACGTCGAGGACGCGCTCGAGAAGTACCGCGGGATCGCCGAGGACCTCGGGTACGTGCACTACGAGGACTACTTCGAGTTCGCCGAGGCCTACGAGGCCGAGCCGTTCGAGGTCGACGAGTTCGCGAACGCCGTGTTCGAGGAGGTCATGCTCGAGCGCAGGCCGTCCTGATCGTTCCTCGTGCGGGGATCGCCCCGCGCCCGTGCGGCCCGTCGGACCCCGAGTCCGGCGGGCCGCGTCGTGTTCCGGGCGCCCCGCGCACGCCGGGTGGCCTCCCCCTGGTAGAACCGTCCTTTCTCGAAAGACTTCGTGGTCGAGACTTTGCAGATCCGAACGAATGTTCATTAACGTGAGCGCGTACACGTCGCCCATTCGATGAGGAATGCCTGTTCGTGCCTGTTTCCACCGCTCCCTCACCCACCGTCCCGCCCTCCGTCCCCGCGGGATCCCCGGCCCGGCGAGGCACCCCGTTCACCCGGCGCACACGCACCGCCCTCGGGCTCGCCGCCGCCGGGATCACCCTCGTCGCCGCGTCCGGGTGCGCCGCCTCGGTCGCGCAGAACACCGCCTCGGTCGACACCGGCGAATCGGTGCCGTGGGGTGCAGGCCCCGAGGAGTACCGCGCCGCGCTCGCGGACATGGAACCCACGACACTCACGTTCCAGGCCGGCACGGCCTCGGGCGAGAGCCACACCGGCAAGCGTGAGCTCGCCTTCGCCGAGAACATCGAGGAGTGGTCCGGCGGGAAGATCCGGGTCGAGACCGTCTTCGGTCAGGCCATCGCGCCGTACGACGAGGTGACGGAGGGCGTGGCGGACGGTCGGATCGACATCGGGGTCGAGATCCCGATCTACACCCCGACGAAGTACCCGAACATCAATGCGCTCGTCGACCTCTCCACCTCCGTGAAGGGCGACCCGTACTTCAGCGAGATGGTGACGACGACCGCGATGCAGGAGGTGGCGTGGGACCACGGCGCGATCATCTCCGATTACGAGGAGAAGGGCGTCGACGTCCTCGTCCCCGTCGAGTTCGAGTTCTCGAACGCCCTGCTGTGCTCGGAACCACGCACGAGCACCGAGGACTTCGCCGGCTCGATGATCCGGGTCGGTTCGAAGGCGGACGTCGCGATCGTCAAGGCGCTGGGAGCCGTTCCGGTGTCCATGCACTACCCGGAGACGTACGAGGCCCTGCAGCGCAACACGATGGACTGCACCTTCGCGGGACTCAAGATCGCGCAGACCTACGGCTTCTACGACGCGGCCCCGTACGTGGTGTTCCCGCAGGAGAAGTCCTTCGTCCGCAGCCCCACGTCGATGATCGCCGGGCACGGGTTCCGGCAGCTCCCCCTCGCCGCCCGGCAGATGATCTTCGATCTCACGATGCACCGGTACGCCCAGCACATCGAGGCCTCCGTCGCGTTCAACGACGACTCGATGGAGGACATCGCGGCGAGCGGCGGTGAGGTGCTCCGGCTCGAGGCGGACGCCGAGGCCGCACTCGAGGGTGCGAACGCGGAACTCGCCGATCGCGTCGACGGCCTGCAGTCCCTCGACGGCAGTGCGCTCGCCTCGGATCTGGAGGCCGCGGTGACGAAGTGGGAGGGCATCGCCCGGGACGCCGGTTACGCCGAGATCCACGACCACGCGGACCTCGTCGGCGACTCCGCGGCCGCGGTCGACGGGATGCCCATCGCGAAGGCGCTCTACGAGGACGTGTACCTGGACCTCCGCCCCGGCGCCGGGGTCTGAGCGCGGTCGGGAGGCCGCCGACGGGCCGGTGCGGGATCAGCTCTGCTTCGCGGCGGCGCGCTCCTTCGCGATCGCGGTGCGCATCGCCCTCCGGGCGCGCTTCCGGTCACCGGCGGCATCGTAGGCGCAGGCGAGGCGGAACCAGCTGCGCCAGTCCTCGGGTGCGGCCTCGGTCTCACGCCGGTACTGCTCGAACGCCCGGTCGGCGGCCTCGCGCACGATCCGCCCACCGGGCGTGCGCGGGAGGTCGTCGACGGGCAGTCCGCCCTCGTCCCCGAGGGTCCGGCCGAGGCGTTCGATGCGGGCTCCGAAGAGGAGTTCGACGACGAGCGCCCACGCGCCGATCGCCGGCAGCGCGAAGAGGGCGACGCCCATGACCTTCGCGATGGGATTCGGATCGGTGAGCATGATCCAGCCGCGCTGGGCGGCGAACACGAGGTACAGGGCCAGCAGCACCGCGATGACGAGTGCGCCGATCTTCGCCTTCGTCATGCGGTGCGGAGGGAGAGGTAGTTCTCGAGACCCACGGCGAGCCCGGTGCGGTGCGGGATCTCCTTCACCGCGGTGACGATGCCCGGCATGAACGCGCTCGTCGACCAGGAGTCGGTGCGGATCGTGAGCGCCTCGCCCATCGACCCGAAGTGGATCTCCTCGTGAGCGTTCATGCCCGCCTGACGCACCGAGTGGACGTGGATGCCGTCGACCACCGCACCCCGACCACCGAGCGGATCGCTCTCGGTGTTGTCCGGGACGGCTCCGAGGCCCGCAGCCGTGCGGGCGGCCGCGATCTTCTGTGCGGTGTGGACCGCGGTGCCCGAAGGCGCGTCGAGCTTGCGGGTGTGATGGATCTCGACGACCTCCGCGGAGTCGAAGTAGGGCGCGGCGAGTTCGGCGAAGTGCATCGCGAGGACCGCACCGATCGAGAAGTTCGGGGCGATGAGGACCGCGGACTCCGGGTGTGCGGTGAGGAGCTCCTCGAGCCGCGCGAGCTTCTCCGCATCCCACCCGGTCGTTCCCACGACCGCCTTGAGGCCGTGCTCGACGAGGAAGCGGACGTTGTCCTCGGTGGACTTCGGGACGGTGAGTTCGACGGCGACCTCGGCCCCCGCCTCGAGAACGGTGTCGAGGGAGTCCTCCCGGCCGACGGTGGCGACGAGTTCGAGACCCTCGGCGGCCTCGATCGCCTCCACCGCGTGCGAGCCCATGCGTCCTGCTGCGCCGATGACGGCGACCCTGATGGTCATGAAGAACCTTTCGAAGCGTGTGGTGAACGCACACCAGCTTAGGCCAGGAGACGACCTCGGCCCCTCGTCCGGGAAGGACGAGGGGCCGAGGATCACACGGCGTCACGCACGGCCGTCGGGGGCCGCCGAACGACGTCGAGCCGGTGCCTGCGACGAACGGACTCAGATGAGGCCCGCGGTCTGCTTGACGGCGCGGTCGAAGCGCTCCTGGACGTTCGCCCAGTTGACGACGTTCCACCAGGCCTTGACGTAGTCCGGCTTCACGTTCTGATAGTCGAGGTAGAAGGCGTGCTCCCACATGTCGAGCTGGAGGAGCGGCACGTAACCGACCTGCACGTTGCCCTGCTGATCGTAGAGCTGCTCGATGGTGAGGCGGCCGCCGAGGGTGTCCCAGCCGAGGATGGCCCAGCCGGATCCCTGGATGGAGGTCGCGACGCCGGAGAAGTGACCACGGAACGCGTCGAAGCCACCGAACTGGTCGTCGATCGCAGCGGCGAGCTCGCCCTCGGGCTTGTCGCCACCGTCCGGGGACATGTTGGTCCAGAAGACCGAGTGGTTGACGTGACCACCGAGGTTGAAGGCGAGGTCCTTCGAGAGCTTGCCGATGGTGCCGAAGTCACCCTTCTCGCGGGCCTCCGCCATCTGCTCGAGAGCGGTGTTCGCGCCGGCCACGTAGGTGGCGTGGTGCTTGTCGTGGTGCAGTTCCATGATGCGAGCCGAAATGTGCGGCTCGAGTGCGGCGTAGTCGTACGGGAGCTCGGGGAGCGTGTACTTCTCGACCATGAAAGTCCTCCTCGTAGGGATGTACATCGGGACTGTGGGGTTCAGGCGACGGGCGGACCGCCGCATAGGACGACCCTATACCTCGGACTCGAACACGAACAACGGAGTATCGGCCCCGATGAGAAGCGGTGAGGAGATCCCGAGCTCGCACCCGGCGCGCACTCACCGACCTCTTGCACGGCCTGCCCCACCTGGCTACATTGACGTGATGCACCTCACTTTCGGAGGTCACGAGGATGTGACCCCCGATGGGCCGGGGCCGTGCACAGCGACGTGCACCCGGTCCACATCGTGCACATGCCCACGGAAGGACACCGATGTCCGGCAGTTCCCGCTCCCCCTCGACACCCTCCGGTCCCACCTCGGCAGCCAGAACGCCCGGGGGCACCACCGGCACCCTCGCCGGTGACGACACCGCGCTCACCGACGATGCCGCCCGCGACCTCATCGCCCAGTACGACGAGGAACTCCCCCAACGCGCCGTGTCCCCACGACTCGACGCGGCGATCGGCCTCGTGTGCTTCGCGATCGGGCTCTTCGTCCTCGTCCAGGTGTTCTGGCCGATCCCCCAGGGCAAGCAGTTCTACTTGATCTGGTTCCTCGCGCTCGTCCTCCCGCTCGTCTTCCTCCTCTACCGTCCGGCCGCGCGCCGGAAACCCGCCGAGGCGCCCGCCGACAGCGCGGACGAGCGCACCTCGGTGCCGGAACGCCGCTCGGACAACCCCTCGGTCGTCGACTGGCTCCTCGCCGTCATCGCCCTCGGCACCGGTCTCTATCCGGTCCTCCCGTTCCTCTCCGGCGGGTTCGACGCGTTCCTCGACCGGCAGGGCACGCTCAGTCCGCTCGACACCGTCATGGGCGGGCTCCTCCTTCTCCTCGTCCTCGAGGCGACGCGCCGTACCACCGGGCTCATCCTCCCGATCGTGTGCGTCGTCTTCTTCGTCTATGCGTACTACGGCAGTTACATCCCGCTCGGCTGGCCGGGGTCCCATGCGGGACTCGACTTCGACCAGATCGTCAACGCCCTCTACAACGAGGCGAGCGGCTTCTACGGGGTGCCGCTCGACGTCGCGGCGACGTACATCGTCCTCTTCACGATCTACGGCGCTGTGCTCGACCGGACCGGGGCGGCGAAGTTCTTCATCGACCTGAGCTTCTCCCTCTTCACGAAATCGAAGGCCGCACCCGGACGCACCGTCGCCCTCTCGGGGTTCCTGCTCGGCACGGTCTCCGGCTCGGGAACCGCGACCGCGGTCTCGCTCGGGGCCGTCACGTGGCCGGTGCTCAAGAAGGCCGGGTACCCGAAGGAGAACGCCGGTGGCATGCTCGCCGCGAGCGGCATCGGAGCGATCCTCTCCCCGCCGACCCTCGGAGCCGCGGCGTTCATCATCGCCGAACTCCTCGGCGTCGGGTACGGCACCGTTCTCCTCTGGGCGGTCGTCCCCACACTCCTGTACTACCTCGGGATCTTCCTCGCGATCGAGATCGACTCCCGGAAGATCGACGTCGACGAGGTGCCCGGCCCCAAACCCCGGACGTGGCCGGTGTTCCGGTCCGGCTTCTACCACTTCATCTCGCTCGGCATCATCGTCGTGTTCCTCGCGCTCGGCATCCCGCCGTTCAAGGCGGTCGTCTACGCGACGGGTGTCGGCATCCTCTTCGGTCTCCTCGAGATCGCCCATGCGCACGGATGGCGCCCGGTCCCGGCCCTGCGCGGGATCGCCGCGGTGGTCTACGGGGCGCTCTCGAGCGGCATCCGGTCCGCCCTCCCGGTGGCGAGCGTGTGTGCGGCCGCCGGCATCATCGTCTCGACGATCACGAAGACCGGGCTCGGACAGGTTCTCTCGACGATGCTCGTCGCCATCGCGGAGGGCATCACCTCGAACCCGACCCTCATCGTGATCCTCTCGTGCGTGTTCTCCGCGGTCGCGGTGACGATCCTCGGTCTCGCGGTGCCCGTCACGGCGTCGTTCATCATCAGCTGGGTCATCATCGGTCCGGCGCTCATCGGGCTCGGCATCCCGGAGGCCGCCGCCGCGATGTTCATCTTCTACTACGCGGTCCTCTCCGAGGTGTCCCCGCCGACCGCGCTCGCGGCCGTCGCCTCCGCCGCGATCACGGGAGGGAAGGTCGTGCCGACGATCTGGCAGGCGTGCAAGTACTCGATCCCCGCGTTCCTCGTCCCGCTCGCCTTCACCTTCACCCCCGAGGGCGCGGGCCTCGTCGCGCAGAGCGGGTTCCTCGGCGCACTCTGGACGGGCCTCGTCTCCGCGCTCGCGGTCGCCGCCCTCGCGGCCGGGGCCGGCGGCTGGATCCTCCGCCGCGCGCGCTGGCCCGAGCGCACCCTGTGTTTCCTCGCGGCGGGCGCACTCCTGTACCTGCAGCCGATGTCGATCCTCGTCGGGCTCGCCGCCCTCGTCCTCGCAGTTGTCGTCCACCTCGTCTCCGTCCGCCGTCGTACGGAACGATTCCTCGCCCCCGATCCCGTCGGCAGCCCCGCCGGGGCGGACCGGGCCCGCACCGAAAGGTCACTCTCATGAAGAACCCCCTCCTCCACCGCAGAGGCGCCACCGACCTCGGCGACCGCCGCACCCGACGCACGCTCACCTCCGTGGGAGCGGCCCTCGCCGCCGTGTCCCTCGTCCTCGCCGGTTGTGGCGGCCAGCGCGAACGCACCCCGGCCGGCGGAGAGGCTGCTGCCGACGGTGACACGTGCACCGCGATGCCCGGTTCACTCTCGATCGCCACCGGCAATTCGACGGGCGTCTACTACGTCCTCGGTGGTGGACTCGCGAGCGTGATCTCCGAGAACTCGGACCTCGCCGCAACGGCTGCGGAGACCGGTGCGTCGGTCCAGAACCTCCAGCAGCTCGCCGCCGGGGACTACGGGCTCGCCTTCTCCCTCGCCGACACCGCGGCGGACGCGGTGAACGGCGACGGCGAGTTCGACGGTCCGCAGGACCTCTCGGCGCTCGCCCGGATCTACGACAACTACACGCACGTCGTCGTGCGCAAGGACGCCGGGATCGAGTCCGTCGCGGACTTCGCCGGGAAGACCGTGTCCACGGGATCCCCGAAATCCGGTACCGAGGTCATCGCGCAGCGGCTCATCGAAGCGGCGGGCCTCGACCAGAGCGACGTCAACGCCCAGCGGATCGACCTCTCGTCGAGCACGGACGCGATGAAGGACGGGTCGATCGACGCGATGGTGTGGTCCGGCGGTCTGCCCACCGCAGGCATCACGGACCTCTTCACGAATGCCGGGGACCAGGTGGAGATCCTCGACATCTCCGATCTCGAACCGGCGATGAAGGAGATCAATCCTGTGTACGAGGTCTCCGAGATCCCCGCGGACACGTACACGGGGCAGGCGGCGGTCAACACGATCGCGACGCCGAACGTCCTCATGGTCCGGAACGACATGGACAACGGCACCGCGTGCGCCCTCACGACCATGTTGTTCGAGCACCACGACGATCTCGTGACGGTGCACGCCGCGGCCGAGGACATCGTCGTCGAGAACGCGACTCCCCCGGAGCCGATCACCCTTCACCCCGGAGCCCAGCAGGCGATCGAGACCCTGCAGGGCTGAGCCCCGGAAAGCGCGAAACGCCCGAGGCGCCCCTCCTGCGATGAGGAGGGGCGCCTCGGGCGTCGACGCGGTCGGATCCGCCCGGCAGCGGTACTGCGCAGTGCGGTGCGGGCGGTTCAGTCCGGCAGGTGCAGGGACTTCGCGGGACCGACGGTGACGAGTGCGGCATCCTGCGCATGCAGGCGCGCCGCGAGGTCGCGGACCATCTCCGGGGTCACGGCGCGGACCCGCGCGAGCGCGTCCATCGGTGACTCGAAGGGCTGGCCGGACATCTCGAGCCGGGCCAGGCGATTCATCCGTGCCGCCGAACTCTCGAGGCCGAGCATCGTCGACCCCGAGGCCTGTGCGATGACCGCAGCCACCTCGTCCTCCGCGGGAGTCTGCGTCGCGAGGCGCGCGAACTCCGCCGCGCACAGGTCGACGACCGCCTGGGCCTGCGCGGGCGAACATCCCGCGTAGATCCCGAACTGACCGGCGTCCTGGTAGCGGCTCGCGAAGCAGTGCACGGAGTACGCGAGCCCGTGCTCCTCCCGCACGGACTGGAACAACCGTGAGGACATGCCCCCGCCGAGCAGCGAGTACATGACGGAGAATGTGAACCGGTCCGGGTGCGCCTCCGGTAGACCGGGCACGCCGAGGATGATCCCCTGCTGCTCGGTCTCCTTGTCGACGAGGAGCGTGCCCGAGCGGAACCCCGGGGCGGTGCGCTCGGGGCGACCCGGCCGGGAGCCGGCGAGGGGCCGGGAGCCGGCGGGCGCCTCGGCGGTGGGCTGCTCCGTGGTGTGCCCCGGAGCCTGCGGCACCGGCAGGTGCGCGGTGGCGGCGAGGACCTGCTCGACGACCGCCTCGTGGGACTGCCCGCCGGCGGCGGCGAACACGAGCCGGGGCCCGATGTAGTTCGCCGCGTGGTGCTCGAGGAGCACCTCGTGCGGGAGTGCCGCGATCTGTTCCTTCGTCGCCCCGATCGGGCGACCGAGCGGATGATCACCGAAGACGAAGGAGTCGAAGCTCTCGTAGAGCACGTCCGTCGGATCGTCGGCGTCCATCGCGAGTTCCTCGATGATGACCCCGCGTTCGCGTTCGAACTCGGCGGGGTCGATGAGCGAATCGAGGACCATGTCCCACAGCAACTGCGTGACGACGGGAAGGTCGTCGACGAGGCACCGCGAGTAGTAGCAGGTGTACTCCTTCGCCGTCGCGGCGTTCGACTCCCCGCCGGTGCGGTCGAAGGTCTCCGCGATCTGCCGCGCCGTGCGGGTCCGCGTTCCCTTGAACAGCATGTGCTCGAGGAAGTGCGTGGACCCGGCGGTGCGGTCGGTCTCGTCGCGGGATCCGGAGTCGACCCAGATCCCGACGGTCTCGGATGCCAGGGTCGGCATCGTCTCGGTGATGACGCGTATACCACTGGGGAGGACAGTGCGCTTGACGCCACTGCCCTCCCCCTGGAGTTCTACCGTGTGCAAGAAGTGGTCTTACTCCTCGCCGGCGTCCTCGGCCACGACGGGCTCGAGGGTGAGCTTGCCACGGTTGTCGACCTCGGTGATCTCCACCTGGATCTTCTGACCGACGGAGACGACGTCCTCGACGTCCTCGACACGCTTGCCGTCGTTGAGCTTGCGCAGCGACGCGACGCGGATGAGGCCGTCCTTGCCCGGGGTGAGCGAGACGAACGCACCGAAGGGCATGCACTTGACGACGGTACCGAGGTACCGCTCGCCGACCTCGGGGACCTGCGGGTTCGCGATCGCGTTGACCGCCGCACGGGCGGCTTCCGCGGCCGGGCCGTCGGTCGCACCGATGAGCACGGTGCCGTCGTCCTCGATCGAGATGTCCGCGCCGGTGTCGTCCTGGATCTGGTTGATCATCTTGCCCTTGGGGCCGATGACCTCACCGATCTTGTCGACCGGGATCTTCACGGAGAGGATCCGCGGTGCGGTCGGGGCCATCTCCGCCGGGGCGTCGATCGCACCGTTGATGACGTCGAGGATCGCGAGGCGGGCCTCACGGGCCTGCTTGAGCGCGGCGGCGAGCACGGAGGCGGGGATGCCGTCGAGCTTGGTGTCGAGCTGGATCGCGGTGACGAACTCCGAGGTACCGGCGACCTTGAAGTCCATGTCGCCGAACGCGTCCTCGGCACCGAGGATGTCGGTGAGGGCCGCGTAGGCGGTCTGCGGACCGTCGGCGGTCTCGACGACGTCGGACACGAGGCCCATCGCGATACCGGCGACCGGGGCGCGCAGCGGCACACCGGCGTTGAGCATCGCGAGGGTGGAGGCGCAGACCGAACCCATCGAGGTCGAACCGTTCGAACCGAAGGCCTCGGAGACCTCACGGATCGCGTACGGGAAGTCCTCGCGGGACGGCAGCACCGGCACGAGCGCGCGCTCGGCGAGGGCGCCGTGACCGATCTCGCGGCGCTTGGGCGAACCCACGCGGCCGGTCTCACCGGTGGAGTACGGCGGGAAGTTGTAGTGGTGGATGTAGCGCTTGCTCTTCACCGGGGACAGCGAGTCGATCTGCTGTTCCATCTTGAGCATGTTGAGCGTGGTGATACCCATGATCTGGGTCTCACCGCGCTCGAAGATCGCCGAACCGTGGACGCGCGGAACGACACCGACCTCCGCCGTGAGCGGGCGGATGTCCTTGAGGCCACGTCCGTCGATGCGGACCTGCTCCTTGAGGATGCGCTGGCGCACGACCTTCTTCGTGAGGGCGTTGAGCGCGCCGGCGATCTCCTTCTCGCGACCTTCGAAACGCTCACCGAGCTGCTCGAAGAGGGACTCGAGGAGCGCCTCACCGGCGGCCTCGCGCTCCTGCTTGTCGGCGATCTGGAAGTTCTTCGTCTGCTGCTCGAAGGCGAGTTCCTCGACCGCGGCGTAGACGTCGTCCTGGTAGTCGCGGAAGAGCGGGAACTCCTGGACCGGCTTGGCGGCCTTGTCCGCGAGCTCCTGCTGGGCACGGCACAGTTCACGGATGAACGGCTTCGCGGCCTCGAGGCCCTCGGCGACGATCTCCTCGGTCGGAGCGGTGGCGCCATCGGCGATGAGGTCGAAGGAGTGATCGGAGGCCTCGGCCTCGACCATCATGATGGCGACGTCGTCACCGGCGACACGGCCGGCAACCGCCATGTTGAACACGGCGTTCTCGAGCTGCGAGGCGTTCGGGAACGCGACCCACTGGTCCTCGATGAGGGCGACGCGCACACCGCCGATGGGACCGGAGAAGGGCAGACCGGACAGCTGGGTCGACATCGACGCGGCGTTGATCGCGAGGGTGTCGTAGAGGTGGTCCGGGTGGATCGACATCACGGTGACGACGATCTGCACCTCGTTGCGCAGGCCCTTGACGAAGGTCGGGCGCAGCGGGCGGTCGATGAGGCGGCACGCGAGGATGGCGTCCGTCGAGGGACGACCCTCACGGCGGAAGAAGGAACCGGGGATGCGGCCGGCGGCGTACATCCGCTCCTCGACGTCCACGGTAAGCGGGAAGAAGTCGAAGTGGTCCTTCGGGTTCTTGCTCACCGCGGTCGCGGACATGAGCATGGTCTCGTCGTCGAGGTAGGCGACGGCGGCACCGGCGGCCTGCTGGGCGAGTCGCCCGGTCTCGAAGCGGACGGTGTGTGAGCCGAATCGACCGTTGTCGATGTGGGCTACTGCGGATTCAGGGTTCAGACCCAAAGAGAATCTCCGTTCATCTGCACGCCGAGTGCGTGCTGCGGTGACCCGTGGTCACGTTGACCATGAAAGTCCTGGTCATCGATCGAGGCCCACGCCGACATCGGTCTGCGGAGGCCACTACCGATTACCAAGCACTACGGGTCGTCGGTCACCTCTCAGTCTACGTGCGCCCGCCCCGCAAGGGAAAAACCGGGGCCCGACCGGACTTCGAAGTACCGACCGGCGCCCGAATTGCAAGCAGCGTCTCGGGTTGCAGGCAGCGTCCCGTGGACAACGCGGGCAACTCGAGACGCTGGTGGCAACTCGGCGTCGATACCTCGGAAAACACGACGGGCCGTCCCGCGGAAAGCGGAACGGCCCGTGTGAGCGGATTCACCCCGTTCGGGTGAACCGAGGCTGCGATCGATCAGCGGCGCAGACCGAGGCGAGCGATGAGCGCACGGTAGCGCTCGATGTCGACCTTCTGCAGGTAGCCGAGCAGACGACGGCGCTGGCCGACGAGGAGGAGCAGGCCACGACGCGAGTGGTGGTCGTGCTTGTGCTCCTTGAAGTGCTCGGTGAGATCCTTGATGCGACGGGTGAGGACCGCGATCTGGACCTCCGGGGAACCGGTGTCGCCCTCGTGGACTGCGTATTCCTTGATGATCTCCTGCTTGATCTTCGGATCAAGTGCCATCGGATGTACCTCCGGGGTCGTTGCGCGGCGCCCCAACCTTCTGTTGAAGCACTATGGAACCGCGGCCGGTCGTAAAAACGGCTCCACAAGCCTACCACGGCGTGCCACCCCGTCAGGTCCACGCGACCCCCGGTGACCGGGCCCCGCAATTCCCGAGGCGCCCTGTCTCCGGACAGGAACCCTCTCCGCCCCGGGGCGCGAACCCTCACTCCGCGAGGATGTCCCGGATCCGTTCGACGTCGTCGCGCATCTGCTCGATGAGCGCCTCCATGCCGGTGAACTCGACCTGCCCACGGATCCGGTCGACGAACGCGAGGGTCATCGTGCGGCCGTACACGTCGAAACCGTCGAACTCGACGTCGATGAGGTGCGCCTCGACCCGGCGTTCGTGCCCGTCGAAGGTGGGATTGGTGCCGATCGAGATCGCGGCGGGATACACCTCGTCGAGTCCCTCGAAACGGGCGAGACCGGCGTAGATCCCGTCGGCCGGGACCGCGCCGAGCGCGTCCTGCGCGAGGTTCGCAGTGGGGAATCCCATCTCGCGTCCACGGGCATCCCCGTGGACGACCTCTCCGCGGACCTCGTGATGCACACCGAGCATCTGCGCGGCGGTCGCCACGTCCCCCGATTCGAGTGCGGCCCGGACGGCGGTCGAGGAGTACCGGGCTCCGTTGCCGACCTCCTCGGTGACCTCGACCTCGAGGCCGTGCTGTGCGCCGAGTTCCATGAGCGTCTCCAGATCTCCCGTGTTGTCGGTCCCGAACCGCACGTCCCGCCCGACGGTGATGAAACGTGCCCCGAGGCGCCCGATGAGGAAGCCGACGACGAACTCCTCCGGAGTCTGCCGGGCGAAGTCGAGCGTGTACGTCTGGACGAGAGCGGCGTCGATACCGGTCTGCGCCATCCGTTCGAGTTTGAGCGCGGTCGGCGTGATCTCCGCGGGTGCGCAGTCCGGCCGGTGCACCGCGCGCGGGTGCGGGTCGAAGGTCATCGCGAGCGACCGCAGTCGACGGGCGCGGGCGGCTCCCACGAGGGCCTGCAGGACCTCCCGGTGCCCGAGGTGAACTCCGTCGAAGTTCCCGAGCGTCACGGCAGTCGGTCCGAAGTCCTCGGGGATCTGCCCGACCTCCCGGAATACGTCCACGGTCGTCCTCTCTGTGTGGGTGCGTGCGGGTGTGCGATACGGCGGACCCAGATTAGCGCAGCAGGTCACACCTCGATGCCCGCGGCCGACTTGAGACCGCCCCGGGCACGTTCGAGCACGGCGACGAGCGACCCCTCGTGCACCCCGGCCCACAGCCCGCGCGGCGATTCCGGCAGTTCCGCGGGCAGGGGAAGGATCTTCCCCTGGGAGATCGCGAGGCGCTCGGCGCCGTCGAGCGGTACCACGGGCAGGACCCGCCCCGCGGCCGAGGCGAGGGGCAGCAGCGCCGGGGCCGGCGCCTCGGCGATCCCCGCCTCCGGATCCGGCCACGCCGGGAGGGCGAGGACCTCGTCCTCCGCGAAGGGGCCGACGCGCGTGCGACGCAGCGCCGTGAGGTGACCGTGGACGCCGAGGCCGGCGCCGAGATCGCGGGCGAGGGCACGGATGTAGGTGCCGGAGGAGCAGGTGACGGTGACGTCGACGTCGATCGCCCCGAGCGCAGCCTCGGCATCGGCCGTCCCGCGGGCCGCCTCCGCACCGGGTGCCCCGGCAGGCGGGCCTTCGGCACCGGCGGGAATCCCGCGGATCTCGTGGATCTCGAAGGCGGAGACCGTCACGGGACGTTCCTCGAGCTCGACGTCCTCCCCCGCCCGCACCCGGGCGTAGGAGCGCCTGCCGTCGACCTTGATCGCCGAGACCGCACTCGGTCGCTGGAGGATGTCGCCGGTGAGCGCGCGAACCCCCGCGGCGATGTCCTCCTCCGTGACGGCGGTCAGGCGCGCCGGATCCGCGAAGGTGTCCGGGGCGGAGTCGGCGTCGTCGGTCGGCGTCGAGGAGCCGAGGCGAATGCTCGCGGTGTACGTCTTGTCGAGCCCGACGAAGTACGTGAGGAGTTTCGTGCCGCGTCCGATCCCGAGGACGAGCACACCGGTCGCCATCGGGTCGAGCGTCCCGGCATGCCCGACCTTGCGGGTGCCGCACCACTTGCGGACACGGGAGACGACGCCGTGCGAGGACATCCCGGCGGGTTTGTCGACGAGCAGGACCCCGTTCGGTCCTGGCGATCCTGCGGTGTGCGAGTTCTTACCGGGCATGTCCGTCCTCGTCGGCTGCGGTGTACGACCGTGAGAACGCTACACCGGCGGGCACCGGCCGAGCATGTCGGTCGGTGCCCGCCGGTGCGGGGGCAGGGGGTGCGCAGGAGCCCGGGCGGCGCCGGCACGGTGGGATCAGTTCACGCTCACGTGCACGTGGTCGAAGTGGTTCGCGGTCGCGCTGCCGCGGTCCTCCATCGACTTCCAGGAACCACCGGGGTACTTGATGGCCTGCTCCCAGATGACGTACTTCACACCGAGTTCGTCGGCGTGCTCGAGCACGTAGTCCGCGATCGCGTCGCCGGTCGACCCGGTGATCATGACGTCGACCGCGTTGCCCGAACCGTGATCGGAGTCGGAGTCGTTGCGGTAGCCACCGTAGGAGTCGACCACGGGGAACTCGGCGCACACCGCTCGGTAGACGGCCTGCGCGTTCGCGGAGATCCCCGACTCGATCGAGGAGGAGACGTCGCAGGGCTCGGAGGAGACACCCGGATCCTCACGGCTCGCCGAGCGCGAGGTGTCCGCGGACGCGTCCTCGGAACGCTCGGACTTCACGTCCTCGATGTACTGGGAGGCGGCCTCGTCCTTCGCGGCCTCGCGATCCTCCTCGGACACGGTCGGCTCCGGTTCGGGGGCCGGCTCCGCGCCCGGGAGTTCGGCCGCCGGGGATTCCGCGGCGTCCTCCACCCGCGGGACGGAGACCTCGGACTGGGCCGCATGGTCCTCGTGCGCGCCGGCGGACGGCGCCTCTGCCTGCTCGGGCGTCGGCGCCTCGGCGACGACCGTTCCGGTGGCCTCCGGCGCGAAGGTGAAGGCGCCGGCGACGATCGCGATCGAAGCGGCTGCCGGAAGTGCGATCGCGGCGACCATCGGCCGGCTGCGGACGGTCCCCAGCACACCGGTCGCGGTGGCGACGGGGGCTCCGGATCGCGCGGGCACGGTCGGCGTGTCGTCGTTCCGCCCGAGCGGTGTCGGAGCCGTTCCGGCCTTCGTCCCTGCGCCCGCCGCCTCCGCGATAGGCGCTTGCGTCGCAGCGAGCGCCTCGGCTCGGCGGAGTTCTCGACGGCTCATGAAGGTGCCACCGGCGGTCGCGGCCGTCTCCTCCGGCGTCCGGTCCGCGACGGACTTCGCCCGCCTGGAGGTCGCGAGATCGCGCAGCAGTGTGCGTGCGTTCCCCGCCCACGAGGTGTTCTGATCCGAGTGCTTTCCCACGAAGTCCGTTTCCCATCGTCGTCGGTGGCCCGATCTCCCGCCGCGTTCGTGCGTCCGCGAGTCTTCGTGACCTTTTCGTGACACATCGAGCGTAACGGACGGCGCTTAGATGACAAAACGGTAACAAGAGTGTGTCATTCCCGCGGTGCGTTCCAGGACCTCGCAGGAGCCGCGAACAGGACCCGGGTCACAGACGAAAGCCCCGGTGAGAGGGCGGATGCACCGCTCCCCCACCGGGGCTTCGTGAAACCGGTCGCACCGGATGCTCGCGTCCGGCGCAACCGGGTATCGGACGTTCCGGAGCGCTCAGGCGGTCTCGTCGTCCTCGTGCGGCTTCCGGTACGGATCCGCCTCACCGGCGAAGGAGGCGTCCTTCGCGAGCGCGGCGACCTCGGCGTCCCGGGCGGCCGCCTCGGCGAGCTTCGCGTCGAGGTCCGCCGCGGCCTGCGGCACCGAGTCCGCGATGAACTCGAGCGTCGGAGTGAGCCGGATCTGGAGGCCCTTGCCGACCTCGGAGCGGATCATGCCCTTCGCGGACTCGAGGGCGGCGGCGGTGCCCGCGTGCTGCTCCTCGTCACCCCAGACCGTGTAGAACACCGTGGCGTTCTGCAGGTCCCCGGTGACCCGGACCTCGGTCACGGTGATGAAACCGAGACGGGGGTCCTTCACCCGCTTCTCGAGCGTGCTCGCGACGATGACCTTGATCCGGTCCGCGATCTTGCGGGCACGTGTGGAGTCGGCCATGGCGTTTTCCCTTCTTCTCTGTGTGGACACCACGGGTCCGGGTGCGCGGCGGGTGTACCGCGGCGCACCCGGACCCGTGCGTGTGTCGATGGGGTCACCCGCGCGTCAGTCGCGCGGCTTCTCCTGCATCTCGAAGGTCTCGATCAGGTCACCCTCGCGGATGTCGTTGAACGAGCCCAGGCCGATACCGCACTCGAAGCCCTCGCGGACCTCGGTGGCGTCGTCCTTGAACCGGCGCAGCGATTCGATGGTGAGGTTGTCGCCCACCACGACACCGTCGCGCGTGACGCGTGCCTTCGAGTTCCGCTTGATGAGGCCGTCGCGGACGATCGAACCGGCGATGTTGCCGAACTTGGAGGAACGGAACACCTCGCGGATCTCCGCGGACCCGGTGTGCACCTCCTCGAACTCCGGCTTGAGCATGCCCTTGAGGGCGTTCTCGATGTCGTCGATCGCGTCGTAGATGACCGAGTAGTAGCGGACGTCGACGCCCTCGCGCTCGGCGAGGTCGCGGGCGTTCGCCTCCGGGCGGACGTTGAAGCCGATGACGATGGCGTTGTCGACCGTCGCGAGGTTGATGTCGTTCTGCGTGATCGCACCGACGCCGCGGTGGATGATCCGCAGGTCGACGTCGTCGCCCACATCGATCTTGAGGAGTGAGTCCTCGAGTGCCTCGACGGCACCGGAGACGTCGCCTTTGAGGACGAGGTTGAGCATGTCGACCTTGCCGTCCTCGAGCGCCTTCGTGAAGTCCTCGAGGCTGATCCGCTTGCGGGTGCGGGCCTGAGCGGCATTGCGCTCGAGAGCATCGCGCTTCTCGGCGATCTGACGCGCGGTGCGGTCGTCGTCGGTGACGAGGAACGTGTCACCGGCGCGCGGCACCGAGGACAGACCGAGCACCTGCACCGGACGGGACGGGCCCGCCTCCGTGAGGGTCTCGCCGTACTCGTCGAACATCGCACGGACACGGCCGAATGCGGTACCGCACACGATCGCGTCACCCTGCTTGAGAGTTCCGGCCTCGACGAGGACGGTCGCGACGGAGCCGCGGCCCTTGTCGAGCTTGGCCTCGATCGCGATACCGCGCGCGGCCTTGTCCGGGTTGGCCCGGAGGTCGAGCGAGGCGTCGGTCGTGAGCAGGACGGCCTCGAGGAGGTCGTCGATGCCCTCGCCCTTGAGCGCGGAGATCGGCACGAACATCGTGTCGCCGCCGTACTCCTCGGCCACGAGGTTGTACTCGGTGAGCTGCTGCATGACCTTCTGGGGGTTCGCACCCTCCTTGTCGATCTTGTTCACCGCCACCACGACCGGAACGCCTGCGGCCTCCGCGTGGTTGAGGGCCTCGATCGTCTGCGGCATCACACCGTCGTCCGCGGCGACCACGAGGATCGCGACGTCGGTCGCCTGCGCACCACGGGCACGCATGGCGGTGAACGCCTCGTGACCCGGGGTGTCGAGGAAGGTGATCTTCCGCTCGGCGCCCTCGTGCTCGACGGCCACCTGGTACGCACCGATGTGCTGGGTGATGCCACCGGCCTCGCGGGCGACGACGTTCGAGGAACGCACCGCGTCGAGGAGCTTGGTCTTACCGTGGTCGACGTGACCCATGACGGTGACGACCGGGGGACGCGGCAGCTTGAGTGCGTCGTCCTCCTCGTTCTCCTCGCCCTCGAGATCGATGTCGAAGGTCTCGAGGAGCTCACGGTCCTCGTCCTCCGGGGAGACGACCTCGATCTTGTAACCGAGCTCCTCACCGAGGATCCGGAACGTGTCCTCGTCGAGCGACTGCGTGATCGTCGCCATCTCGCCGAGGTGGAAGAGGATCGTCACGAGGTTCGTCGGATCCGTGTTGATCTTCTCCGCGAAGTCCGCGAGCGAGGCGCCGCGACGCAGGCGCAGGGGCGTGTTGCCGTCACCGCGCGGGACGCTCACACCGCCGACGGACGGTGCGGACATCTGCTCCAGTTCCTGGCGCTTCGCCCTCTTCGACTTCCGACCGCGCGCCTTCGAGCCGCCGCGACCGAATGCACCCTGGGTGCCACCGCGACCGCGACCGGAGCCACGACCGCCGCCACCACCACCGGGACGACCCGGAGCGCCGCCACCGGGACGGCCCGGGGCACCGCCGCCACCGCCGGGGCCACCACGGCCGCGGCCGGGCGCCGGCTTGTTGAGCGCGGAGTTCTTGAGCATCGCGGGGTTCGGCCGCGGCACACCCGGGCGGGGTGCGGGCTTCGGACCACCGGGACGCGGTGCCGGAGGCTTCGGACCGCCGGGACGCGCGCTGTCGGCACCCGCGGGGGCACCGCCGGGACGCGGACCGGGCTTACCGGGACCGCCGGAACGGCCACCGGGCTTCGGCATTCCCTGCGAGGGAGCGAACGGGTTGTTCCCCGGGCGCGCATTGGAGCGACCACCGGGCTTGGGACCGCCGGGCTTCGGAGCAGCAGCGCCCGGCTTCGGAGCAGCAGCGCCCGGCTTGGGTGCCGGAGCCTTCGGAGCCGGTCGCGGACCCGGTGCGGGTGCGGACTTCGCCGCCGGCGCCTCGGGTGCGGGGTTCGGCGCGGCGGGGGCCGCAGGCGTCGGGGCCTTGGGGGCAGGTGCCTGCGGAGCGGCCTCGGCTGCGGGAGCCTTCGGGGCCGGGGTCTTCGGCGCTGCCTTGGCGGCGGGCGCCTTCGGCGCTGCCGGACCGGGCTTCACGGCACCCGGCTTCGGGGCACCCTGCTTCGCCGCGGCCTTCGGGGCCGGCTTGGCGGAGGTCTTCGAGGAATCGTCGCCGCCTGCGGAGCCGTAGGACTCCTTCAGCTTGCGGACGACGGGCGCCTCCAGCGTCGACGACGCGGAACGGACGAACTCGCCCATTCCCTGCAGTCGGGCCAGAACGTCCTTACTGGTTGTGCCGAGCTCCTTCGCGAGCTCATGGACACGGGGCTTTGCCACATTTCTCCTGTCCGGGCTCCACCCGGACAGGGCGGAACCCACTACGAGTGCGCAGTGCTCATCTCACTGCTCACGGTCGTGCTTCCGAGGCGTCATTTCTGAACGCTCACTAGTCGGTTTCCATTTCGGTCTACCCGCTTTCCGCTGATGAACGGATCACCGAGGGCATTTCCGGCACACCGACTCCCGGTGACCGCAATGCTCTCGAAAAGGCATTCTTCTTCAGTGCCAGGTTCCAACATCTCTCGCTCGGGTGGACCCAGGCACCCCGTCCGGGGAGCCTGCGTGCACCGTCGGCGACGACCTCGGCGCGGGGCGCTCCCGGCTCCCGGACTGCGACGAGTCGCAGCAGGGCCGATTGCGCATCCCGTGTGCGGCACCCGATGCACGTACGGACCGGAGCAGCGGTGGTACTCGCTGCTGAACCGGTGACCGGAACGGCGTCGGGCGCAATTGACACGCGCTCCATTCTACAGCAACAGCACAGGCCCCGACCGGTCCGAACTGGACGGTCGGGGCCCGCGTGACGGGTGTCACTCGCCGGCGACGATGTCGATCTTCCAGCCGGTGAGCTTGGCGGCGAGGCGGGCGTTCTGACCCTCCTTGCCGATCGCGAGGGAGAGCTGGTCGGCCGGGACGGTGGCCCGCGCGGAGCGGAGCTTCTCGTCGAGGACCTCGACCCTCGTCACCTTCGCCGGGGACAGCGCATTGCCGATGAACCGCGCCGGGTCGTCGTGGTAGTCGATGATGTCGATCTTCTCGGCGCCGAGTTCGTTCATCACCGAACGCACGCGCGAGCCGAGTTCACCGATGCACGCGCCTTTGGCGTTGACTCCGGGGACGGTGGCGCGGACGGCCATCTTCGTGCGATGGCCGGCCTCGCGCGCGAGGGACACGATCTCGACGGTGCCGTCGGCGATCTCGGGGGCCTCGTGCGCGAACAGCTTGCGCACGAGGTTCGGGTGCGAACGGGACACGGTGATCGAGGGGCCCTTGTCGCCCTTCTCGACGTTCGCGACGTACACGCGCAGGCGGGTGCCGTGCGAGTAGTCCTCGCCGGGAACCTGCTCGTGCGGGGGCAGCAGCGCCTCGACGTCACCGAGGTCGACCTGGACCATGCGCTCGTCGCGGCCCTGCTGGATGATGCCGGAGACGATCTCACCGGAACGGTCGCGGAAGGACCCGAGGACGGCTTCGTCGGCGACGTCGCGCAGGCGCTGGTGGATGACGTTGCGGGCGGTCATCGCGGCGATCCGGCCGAAGCCCGAGGGGGTGTCGTCGAACTCGCCGATCGGCACGTCGTCGTTGTCGAACTCGACGGCCCAGATGTGCGCCTCACCGGTCTTCTTGTCGACCTCCGCACGGGCATCGGGCCAGGCCCCCTCGGTGCGGTGGTAGGCGATGAGCAGTGCCTGCTCGATGAGTTCCACGAGCGTGTCGAAGGGAATCTCGCGTTCCCGTTCGATCATCCTGAGTGCGCTGAGATCGATGTCCATGGGTGCAGCCCCGTCCTGCCGATTGAGTTGTCTGTATTCAACCCGATGTTGTCAGCTCGGAGTCCTCACGCGGAACCGGGGTTCCCCGTCCGAGTTCTCCGTCCCGATGTCGGTCGTCCCACCTTACGTCCCGCAGGCCTCAGCGGAACTTCAGAAGCACCTGCGCGTGGTCGATCTCACCGTAACCGAGGCGCCGCGTCGTCTCCGACTTCGTGTCCTTCACGAGAATGCCGTCCTCGTCGACCTCGAGGAGGTCCGCGTGGAGGTGCGCGTCCTTGCCGCTGCGGCCGGCCTCGGTGATGTCGAGGGTCCGGCCGAGGACCCGCCGGTAGTGGCGGGGTTCGGTGAGGGCACGGAAGGCCCCGGGCGAACTCACCTCGAGGGTGTACGGGTGGTCGTTGAAGAGGGGTGCGGGGTCGAGGACCTCGGAGACGATCCGCGTCGCCTCGACGATGGTCTCCGAGGACACGGGGTCCGTGGTCTCGCCGGCGAGGTCGACGATGATCGTGAGGGAACGCCGTGCGCCGGCGGCGAAGGGCTTCACCTCCTCGACGAGGAGCCCGAGTTCCGCAAGCGGACCCGTGATGAGGTCCCTGATCGGTTCTGCGTCCTGTGCCACGTGGTCCTCCGTTCGCCCGCTGCTCGGGTCCGCCACCTGTGGAAGCGGCCCGCTCTCCGGCCTGCTGCCGACGTGTCACAAGACTAGAACAGGTACGGCCCCTCCGACCGGGCTCGTACGCGCGTGCCGGGCTTAGGATGAATCACATGCGCGCCGAGAACACCCCGCCCCACCTGCGACGACGGACGGTCCTCGCGGCGGCGGCCACCGGCGTCCCACTGCTCCTCGCCGCACTCACCGGGTGCACCGGCACCCCGCTGCGCTGGGACACTCCCCCGGACATCCCGACCCCGAGCGCTTCCGACGAGGTCCGGAACGCCGTCGCCACCGTCCTCGCGCACACCTCCGCGAACGAGGCGGTCATCGGGTCCGATACCGCGCTCACGCAGTTGAGCGAGGCCGTCGGTCCGGTGTGGGCGCCTCCTGTCGACCCGCGATCTCCTTCGGCTTCGGGGGCACCGACCGCCTCGCCCACCGAACAGCCACGCGAGTACCGCGCCGGTCTCACGGAGGTCGTCACCACCGTGTCCGAGGGCTGGTCCGTTCTCGATCCCTCCCTCACCCCGGTGCTCGCGGACGTCATGGTCGGAGCGTTCCTGTCCCTCCGCGCGGTCGACGGACCTTCTGCCGCAGCCCTCCTCCCCCGGTTCGAGGTCACGCGTGCAGCGGCACCGGGTGAGTCCGCGGCCGTCGACGTCACGGCCCTCGTCGACGCACTCCGGACGGCGCATTTCGCGTACGAACGCCTCGCGGTGTTCCTCGACGCCGAATCCGCTCACGGTGCCGCCGCACGCGCCCGGCTCGATTCGCTGTCGGCGTCCGCGCACGCAGCAGAGACCGTTCTCGTCGACGACCTCGGCGGCGCACCGGTGCCCGACGTTCCCGTCCGGTACCTCCCGACGGACCCCACGGACGCGCAGTCGGCGCTCGCGGTGGCCGTCACCGCGGAGGACACCGTGTGCGCCGCACTTCCCGCTGTGTTCGGCAGCGCGGCCCCGGCCCAAGCCGTCGGCCTCCGGGCGCTCCGGGAATCCGCCGAGGCGCGGGCCGGGTTCGCCGGCGGCCCGCAGGTCCTTCGGTTCACGGTCTCCGGTGCCACGCCGGCACCGACGGACGGTGCCGGTGCGACGTCGGAAGGCGACGGGAGTGCCGTGGTGGCGGGCGCCTCGGGGGCTGATTCCTGATGCGCCTCACGGTTCCGCAGGTCCTTCTGAACTCCGTCACCGAGGTGAACGGAGAGGCCCGCGCACAGGCGTGGGAGCGGGCGCTCGACTTCATGCTCGACGAGGTGCTCGATCGCTGGCATCTCACGGTGGACCCCCTGCCGGGTTCGCCCTGGGCCGGGATGGAGTCACTCGTGGTACCGGTCCTCACGACCGAGGGATATCGGGCGATCCTCCGTTTCGCCTCCCCCAACCGGGACAATCCGCGCGTGCACGAACAGGTGATGCGGGCCCTCCACGCGTGGAACGGGCACGGTGCCGTCCGGGTCATCCACGAGGACCCCTCGTTCCGCGTGACGCTCCAGGAGCGGTTGCGGACCGGGGTCGATCTGTCGACGGAGCCGCTCGAGAACGTTCCGGCGATCTGGGGGCAGCTCGTCCGGTCGCTCCTCGTGCCCGGTGACCGTTCGTTCGTACGGGTCCAGGACGTGGCGGCCGCGTTCCCCGGCAAGCTCGAGCGGGACACTCCGCTCCTCCACGAACTCCCGGAGTTCCGGCCCGGGCCGAACGAGGACTCCCGGGTGCTCGAGATCGCCGCGGCATGGGCGCACGAACTCGCGATCTCCGAGGACTCCTGGCTGCTGCACGCGGATCTGCACTACTACAACATCCTGGCGGGCAACCCGGACCCCCACGGCATCGCGACGTGGAAGGCGATCGACCCGCAGCCGGTGACCGGGCCGAGTGCGTACATGGTGGCGCCGCTGCTGTGGAACCGCCTCGGGGAAATCCCGGCGACCGAACCCGAGGCGCAGGCGGCGTGGTTGCGCGCGTTCGCCGCGGACCTCTGCCGGCACGCGGACATCGATCGGGGGTACGGCATGGGCGCCTCGGTGATGCGCGAGGTCGAGAACCTGCTCTGGTACGTGCGGGCCGCCGCCGGCGCCGCGCGGAACGGGGACGAGGCCGGCCGCGCACGCTTCCACGGGGACGCCGCACGATCCCTGTGGGTGGCGCGGGCGCTCAGCGGGGTGTCCGTGTACGGCGTGAGCGCGCACCGGCTCAAGCCGTTGGGGTGAGGTCGGGCCGGGAGTGAATGACACCGGCCCCGGCGCACGAGCGACGGGGCCGGAACGGTTCGAGTGGGAGACGCGTGTCAGCGGTGGGCGCCGAGCTCCGCGTACTTCTCGTCGACGAAGGTGACGACACGGGTGACGGCCTCGTCCACGGGCAGTTCGGTGCTCTCGCCGGTGCGGCGGTCACGGAGTTCGACCTTGCCGTCGGCGAGGCCGCGTCCGACGACGAGGACGGTCGGCACACCGAGGAGTTCGGCATCACCGAACTTCATGCCGGGGCTCACCTTCGGGCGGTCGTCGATGAGGACCCGCAGGCCCGCGGACTCGAGAGCTGAGGTGAGTTCCTCCGCCTTCTCGAGGATCTCCGGTCCCTTGCCGGTGGCGACGACGTGGACGTCCGCCGGGGCGAGGTGCTGGGGCCAGACGAGACCGCGGTCGTCGTGGTTCACCTCGGCGATGCACGCCATGACGCGGGTGACGCCGATGCCGTAGGAGCCCATGGTGACGACGGTCTGCTTGCCGTTCTCGTCGAGGACCTTGAGGCCGAGCGCCTCTGCGTAGCGGCGGCCGAGCTGGAAGATCTGCCCGATCTCCACGCCACGGGCGAGTTCGAGCGGACCCGAACCGTCCGGTGCCGGGTCGCCCGCGCGGAGCTCTGCGGCCTCGACGGCGCCATCGGCCGTGAAGTCGCGACCGGCGACGAGGTCGAAGACGTGCTGGCCGGAGGAGTTCGCGCCGGTGATCCAGCGGGAACCCTCGCCCACGCGCGGGTCGAGGAGGTACTTGATCCCCGTCGCGCTCTCGAGGCCGAGCACCGGCTCGTCGAGCGAGAGGCCGGGGCCGATGTAGCCCTTGACGAGGAGCGGGTTCGCGGCGAGGTCCGCCTCGGTCGCGGGTTCGACCTCGATCTCACCGGCACCGAGGGCACCCGAACCGGCGGCGCGGGACAGGTCGACCTCGCGGTCGCCGGGCAGGCCGATGACGACGAGCTCGCGTTCCCCACCGGGGTGGGTGACGGCGACGACGACGTTCTTGAGGGTGTCGGCCGCGGTCCACGGGCGGTCCTCGCGCGGGTGGAGGGCGTTGGCCGCCTCGACGAGGGTGTCGATCGTCGGGGTGTCGGGGGTCGCCTCGACGTGAGCGGCGGGGACGTCGCTGTAGTCGACGGGCGCGGGCACCGGAGTGGTGACGGCCTCGAC
The DNA here is from genome assembly GCF_039529845.1 of Brevibacterium samyangense. Classification (NCBI taxonomy): domain Bacteria; kingdom Bacillati; phylum Actinomycetota; class Actinomycetes; order Micrococcales; family Brevibacteriaceae; genus Brevibacterium; species Brevibacterium samyangense. The sequence goes on from NZ_BAAANO010000012.1 coordinate 88,220, forward strand.
GTTCGCGGTGTAGCCGCCCGGCGAGCGCACGAAGGTGTCCTCACCGACCTCGTTCGGGTGGAGGAACTCCTCGGTCTCCGAACCGCCCATCGCGCCGGCGGTCGCACGCACCGTGACGTACTCGAGTCCGAGTCGGTCGAAGATCCGGATGTACGCCTTCCGCATCGCCTCGTAGGACTTCGCGAGTCCGGCGTCGTCGATGTCGAAGGAGTACGCGTCCTTCATGACGAACTCGCGACCGCGGAGGATACCCGCGCGAGGACGTGCCTCGTCGCGGTACTTCGTCTGGATCTGGAAGATGTTGAGCGGGAGGTCCTTGTACGAGTTGTACAGGTCCTTCACGAGGAGGGTGAACGCCTCCTCGTGCGTGGGCGCGAGGATGTAGTCGTTGTCCTTGCGGTCGACGAGGCGGAACATGTCGTCGCCGTAGTCGGTCCAGCGACCGGTCTCCTTGTACGGGTCCGCCGGCAGCAGTGCCGGGAAGTGGACCTCCTGGGAACCGGCGGCCTCCATCTCCTCACGGATGATCGCCTCGATCCGGCGGAGCACGCCCAGACCGAGCGGGAGCCACGTGTAGATGCCCGGGGCGGAACGACGGATGTAGCCGGCGCGGTGGAGGAGCTTGTGGCTCGCGACCTCGGCGTCCGCCGGGTCTTCCTTGAGGGTGCGCACGAAGAGTGACGACATCCGCATGGGCATGGGCGGTTCTCCTTGTCGGGACGTGGGATTACCGAGGAACTGTATCACCGCGACCGAATCCGTTTCTGCCGCATGATCCCGCGGCAGAACGCGCATGGACGTGTGTTCGGACACACCCCGGATGCGGGCGGGGTGACAGCTGCCGTTCCCCTGGCCGTTTCCTCCGGTTCTCCTGCCGTTCGGGACACGGCTCGACACGATCGGTCGACCGAAGTGGAGCGCGTTCGACGGGCTTCTGCGAGCCGCTCGGATCGGCCGCCGGACTACACTTCACCGGCATGGCAGCGACTGTGATCACGGAACCGGGATACACCCAGCGCATCGACGTGTGGCTGTGGACCGTGCGGATGTTCAAGACGCGATCGGCGGCCACCTCGGCCGTGCGCGGTGGGCACATCCGGGTCGACGGGAACCCCGTGAAGGCCGCGCAGAAGCTCTCGCTCGGGCAGGAGGTCCGCATCCGGAAGCCCGGCTTCGAGAAGATCCTGAAGGTCCGCGGGTTCCTCGCCACCCGGGGCGGCGCACCCCTCGCGGTGCAGTGCTACGAGGACCTCACCCCGGCCCCGGACCCCGTGCTCCGGGCGCCGGTCCCCCGCCGCGACAAGGGCACCGGTCGCCCCACGAAGAAGGACCGCCGCGCGCTCGACCGCCTGCGTGGCCGGGAGTGACACCGGTCAGTACATCACCGTCGCGAAGGTCCCCGTCTGCGAGTACCCCGCTTTCTCGTAGGCACGTCGGGCCCGGTCGTTGAAGTCGTTGACGTAGAGGGAGACCACCGGGCTCACGTTCTCCTGCACCCACCGGGTCACCGCGACCATCGCCGGAGCGGCGATCCCGCGACCGCGGAAGTCGGGGTGCACCCACACGCCCTGGATCTGCACGGCCTTCGCGGACCGGATCCCGAGGTCCGCCTTGAAGACCACCTGCTCGGCGACCGAGGCAGCCGGCCAGCGACGCAGTGTCCCGCCGTCGGGCGCCTTCGCGGTGGTGAAGAGCAGCGTGTTGTTCGAATCGAGCAGGTTGCGCACCCGCTGCTGGTAATTCCCTCCGTTCTCGAGCGGGGAGAACCCGACCTCCTCGGTGAACATCCGGACGGACGCCGCGAAGGTCGCCGGGAGATCACCCGGATCACCCGGCCGTACCCGCGGGTCCGGATCCACGAGGGGTTCCCGGTCCGCGACCATGAGCGGTTGCGCCGGACGCACACCACGCGGCGACCCCCAGTTCAACCGGGAGTTCAGGTCGAGCATGGACCGGGCCTCACCGATGAGCGAGCACGAGTACCGGCCGCGCCGGTTGAGCACCTCGGCGACCGCGGCGTTCGACCGCGGGGTCGGATCCACACTCATGATGCTCGTGCCGATCCAGTACGCCGAACGCGGCTGCCCGTCCTCGAACCAGGCGTACAGGGTGCCCACGGCCGAGGACACCGCAGCGGTGCCGGTCATCGCGAGCAGACTCTGGAGGAACGCATGGCGCGCGGGGTCGACGTCGATCCGTTCCTGCAACCAGGCGGTGTGCTCCGCTCGCAGCGGTAGGAGTTCCATTCCCCGGGGCCCTCGGAATCAGCGGACCGGGCTCAGGCGACGACGACCTCGGGCGGACCCGAGGGAGCGTCCGATTCCTCCGCGATCCGCATCGCTTCCTCGATGAGGGTCTCGACGATCTGACTCTCGGGCACCGTCTTGATGACCTCGCCCTTGACGAAGATCTGACCCTTGCCGTTGCCGCTCGCGACACCGAGGTCGGCCTCTCGGGCCTCACCCGGACCGTTGACGACGCAGCCCATGACCGCCACGCGCAGCGGCACCTCCATGCCCTCGAGCCCGGCGGTCACCCTGTCCGCGAGCGAGTACACGTCCACCTGGGCGCGACCGCAGGAGGGGCAGGACACGATCTCGAGCTTGCGGGGGCGCAGGTTGAGCGACTGCAGGATCTGCCCGCCGACCTTGACCTCCTCGACCGGGGGCGCGGAGAGGGACACGCGGATCGTGTCACCGATGCCCTGGGACAGGAGCGCGCCGAAGGCGGTCGCGGACTTGATCGTGCCCTGGAACGCCGGGCCCGCCTCCGTCACACCGAGGTGGAGCGGCCAGTCACCACGCTCCGCGAGGAGCTCGTAGGCGCGCACCATGACGACGGGGTCGTTGTGCTTCACGGAGATCTTGAAGTCGTGGAAGTCGTGTTCCTCGAAGAGGCTCGCCTCCCACACCGCGGACTCGACGAGCGCCTCGGGCGTCGCCTTGCCGTACTTCTCCATGATGCGCTTGTCGAGGGAACCGGCGTTCACGCCGATGCGGATGGAGACCCCGGCGGCTGCGGCCTCCTTCGCGATCTGCCCGACCTGGTCGTCGAACTTCCGGATGTTGCCCGGGTTCACGCGCACGCCCGCACAACCGGCCTCGATCGCGGCGTACACGTACTTCGGCTGGAAGTGGATGTCCGCGATGACCGGGATCTGGCTCTTCTGCGCGATCGCCGGGAGGGCGGCGGCGTCGTCCGCGCTCGGGCAGGCGACCCGCACGATGTCGCAGCCGGCGGCGGTGAGTTCCGCGATCTGCTGGAGCGTCGCGTTGATGTCCGTCGTCTGCGTCGTGGTCATCGACTGGATGCTCACCGGGAAATCGGAACCGACCCCCACCTTGCCGACCTTGATCTGACGCGTCTTGCGGCGCGGGGCCAGAACCGGCGGCGGAGCAGCAGGCATTCCAAGATTGACCGAGGTCACGGGTTTCCCTTCGATATGTCGTTCGGAACGCATTCATCCTAGACCCCGCCCCTCACGAGTTGCTGGGACGGGGGCGGACCGAGGATGTAATCCCCCGGACACGCGGGGCGGGCCCAGGAACCGCCGAGGCGCGGGGCGGCTGGGAGCCGCGTGGCGCCTCGGGAGAAGTGGACGGGACTCAGGCCGCCGGAGCGGCCGGATCGGCCGTACGGCGTCGCGCGATCTGCAGCGCCGCGAGTGCCACGACGAGCACGATGCCGACGATCGACACGACGATGTTCGGGAACACGAGTGCGATCCCGGCGACGAGGAGCACGATCGTCTCCACGAGCGAGTTGCATGCGAAGAAGTAGCCCGCAGATCCGGCCGCGATCGCCACCATACCGACCGCCACCGTGACGAACGTGACCGCGAACTGCCCGACCGAGGCACTGCCCTGGAAGATGAGCGCGGGTTCGACGACGAACACGAAGGGCACGATGAAGCCCGCGAGTGCGACCCGCAGAGCTGTGACGCCGGACCGCAGGGGGTTCGATTTCGCGATGCCGCTCGCGGCGAACGCCGCCAGGCACACCGGCGGGGTGATGTCCGCGAGGAGCCCGAAGTAGAACACGAAGAGGTGCGCGGCGAGGACCGGGACGTCGAACTCCATGATGAGGATCGGTGCCGCGACGGAGGCCGTGACGACGTAGTTCGCGGTGGTCGGCAGGCCCATGCCGAGCACGATGCACGCGAGCATCGTGAAGACGAGCACGAGAGCGAACTTCACTCCGAACTGGTCGACGTCGTTCACATCGTCGATGAGACCGATCGCCTTGACGATGACCCCTGCGCCGTCGACGATGCCGCCGGAGAGGCGTCCACCGAGGCCGGTCGACGTGACGACACCCGCGACGATGCCGGCCGTCGCACAGGCGGCGATGACCGGGAGCGCCACACGTGCGCCGGATTCGAGCACGTCGATGAATCCGCGCAGATCCAGACGCGTGTGCTTGCGGAAGAAGCTGATGACGAGTGCGACGACGATGCCCCAGATGGCGGAGTTCGCCGGTGTCCGACCGGACATGAGCAGCGTGATGATGACCGCGAGCGGCAGGAGGAGGTCGAGGCGCTTGAGGAGGAACATCCACGTCGGCAGCTGGTTCGCCGGGATACCCGCGATCCCGTGGCGCTTCGCCTCGAAGTGCACGGCCACCATGACACCCGCGAAGTAGAGGAACGCCGGAATGATGGCGACGAGGATGATCGTGCTGTAGGGCATGGCCGTGTACTCGGCCATGATGAAGACCGCGGCACCCATGATCGGCGGCATGATCTGCCCACCGGTCGAGGCGGTGGCCTCCGTGGCGGCCGCGAAGGTCGGCTTGAACCCGACCTTCTTCATCATCGGGATCGTGAAGGAGCCGGAGGCGACGGTGTTCGCGACCGAGGAACCCGTGACGGTGCCCTGAAGGGCCGAGGCGACGACCGCGGCCTTCGCCGGACCACCCGTGTACCGGCCGGTGAGCCGGAACGCGAGCTCGTTGAAGTAGCCGCCGATGTCCGTCTTCACGAGGACGACGCCGAAGACGAGGAAGAGGAACACGAAGGTCGACGACACCTGGATGGGCGTACCGAACACGGCGCGGGACGTGAAGAAGGTCTGTTGGACGACGTTCTCCCACGTCGACCCGGCGTGCGAGAGGAACGGCGAGTACTTGCCGAGCCACCAGTAGAGCAGGGCGATGATCGCGATGACGACGATCGGCAGACCGACGCAGCGCCGCGTCCCCTCGAGGATGAGGAGGATACCGACGAGCGCGACGGTGGTGTCGAGCGCGGTGTATCCGAACAGCTGGACATCGAGGCTGTTGAGGTGGCCGTACCCGAACACGATGTACGCCGAGCAGCCCATCGCCGCGAGCGCGAGCACGGTGTCGACGACGAGTGCGATGAGGTAGCGGCCCCGGGTCGTCGTCTCCTTGAGGCTGAGGCTCTTGTGGAGCGGGTAGAGCATGAAGATGAGGCCCATCGCGCCACCGACGTGCACCGCACCCTGGATGAGGGTCGGGCGTGATCCGGCGAGAGCCGTCCACACCTGGAATCCCGTGAGGGCGAGTGCGACGACGAAGACGGCGATGCGCCAGGGGCCGAGTTCGGAATCGAGGCGGTACCGGGCCGCGGTGTCGTGCTCGCGGAGGATCGCCTCGGCCCGGGCCTCCGCCTCCGAGGTGTCGAGGACGTCGACGCCGAGGACCTCGCCCTCGTGGCCGGGTTCGCGCGGATCGCGAACGGATCCCGCGTCCGTGTGCTTCGTGTTCATCATCTCCTCTTTCTACAGGTCCGCGCGTGCGGCACCGCGGTGCGCGGCGGCACGTCACGCGCCTGTGTCCCACCCGGGCCCGTGCACCGGTGGAACGCGGCAATGCCGACCGGCGCGATTCCGTGGGAATCCGCGCCGATCGGCACTGTCGGTGGAAGGGGCACCGGCCTCGTTACTCGAGGAGGCCCTGCTCCTGGAAGTACTGCTCGGCACCCGGGTGCAGCGGCACGTCGCCCTGACCGAGGAGAGCCTCGTCGACGGTGATGAGCTTGCCCTGGGCGAGCGAGATCTGGTCGGCGTTCTCGTACAGCGCCTTCGTGATCTCGTAACCGCGCTCCGGGCTCACCTGGGTGGTGGAAGCGACGACGGAGGCGAAGACGCTCACCGTGAGGATGTCCTCCTCGGCGAACTCGTAGGTGCCACCGGCGATCGTGTAGGGCTCGAAGTCGGTGGTTTCCGCGATCTCGTCGGCCACCGCCTGGTCGAGCGGAAGCACCTTGACGTCGGCGTTCGCCGAGAGCTCGGAGAGGGCTGCGGCCGGCACGCCGAGGATCTCGATCGAGGCGTCGATGTTGCCGTCCTGCATGAGGGTACGGGCGTCCGAGAAGCCTTCCTCGTACGCCTCGTAGTCACCCTCGTTGATGTCGTAGGCACCGAGAATCGCCTCGGCGACGGCACGGGTACCGGAGCCCGGGGCGCCGACCGCGATGCGCTTGCCCTTGAGGTCCGCGACGCTCTCGAAGCCGCTCGCCTCGAGCGTGATGACCTGCGCGGCCTCCGGGTAGAGCTTGCCGATCCACCCGATGTTCTCCATCGTGGCACCGAGTTCCTCGAACTGACCGGTGCCGGACACGGCCTCGATCGCGGTGTTGTTCTGGGTGAAGCCGAGCTGCGCCTCACCCTTCGCGATCCGACCGAGGTTGTCGACGGAGCCGTCGGACTCGACCGCGTTCACGGTGAGGCCCTCGATGTTGTCGTTGAAGATGTTCGCGTACTCGTTGCCGAGCGGGTAGTAGACACCGCCGGTGCCACCGGTGGCGAAGGTGAGTTCGTCGGTGAACGCAGCCCCTCCGGAGCCCTCACCGCCGGAGGAGCAGGCGGACAGGGCAAGAGCGGCAGCACTCGCGATCGCGGCGATGCGACCGAAACGTCCGAGCTTCATGTGGAATGTCCTTCTCTAGGCTGATGCTTGTCAGATACCATCCCAGATTCCATGAGCGGACTCACAGTCGTAAGCGCTTGATAGGGAAACTTCGCGCGGATCGGTGCACGTTCGTCACCGATTCGTTATGCGATCGTGACAGGACCGATGTTGCCCGGCGGCTCGAGCGCGGGTGCCGGCGACTCGACCACAGGTGCCCGCTATTCGAAGACGCGGATCGGTTCGAACAGGTCGACCCACACGAGCAGCACCGTCATGCACAGCATGAGCCCGACGACGGTGTACGTGAGCGGCAGCAACCGCGCCGTGTCGAACGGACCGATCGCACCCCGTCCGCGCAACAGGTTGATCCGCCGCCGCGCACCCTCGTAGAGGGCGACCGCGATGTGCCCGCCGTCGAGCGGCAGCAGCGGCACCATGTTGAACGCGAAGAGGAAGAGGTTGAGCGAACCGAGCAGGCCGAGCCCGAGGTTGAGCTTGCCGGTGAGGTCGACGAGGTCCGTGCTCACGACCTCCCCCGCGATCCGCCCGACACCCACCATGCCGATCGGCCCGTTCGGGTCCCGCTCCGTGTCCGTGAACGCGACCTCCCCGACGCCGACGAGCTTCTGCGGCAGGGTGAACAGTGCGTGGAACGTCTGCCCGAGCATGTCGGCCATCTGTGCGGGGAACTCCGAGACCGGGATCGGCCGGTACTCCTGGCGCGGTCCGATCCCGAGGAACCCGGTCGGCTCGAGTTGCTGATCCCCGTTCGCATCGAGGACCGGCACACCCGAGGCGTCCGTCTTCACCCGTTCGGTCACGATGATGGGGGCCTGCAGGGTGAGTTCCTCACCGTCGCGTTCGATCATCACCGGCACCGTCCGCCCGGCCGAGGCGCGTACGGCCTCCGAGAGTTCCTCCCAGGTGCCCACCGGCGTCCCGTCGATCGAGAGGACAGTGTCGCCCGGTTGCATCCCGATCTTCCACGCGGGAGTGAGCGCATCGCCGTCCCGGCACTCGGACGCCGCCTGCGCCGCTTCCTCCTCCGAGGCGCCTGCCTCGCGCGCGGCCTGCTGCCGCTCGGCCGTCACGGAGGCCGGCACCGCACATTCGACGACGGTGTCGACCGTCGTCGACAGGGCCGGGTTCCCGATCCCGAGGAGCACGATCCCCATGACGACGATGCCGAGCACGAGGTTGACGACGGGTCCGCCGAACATGACGACGAGCCGCTTGGGGACGGGGAGCGCGTAGAAGGTGCGGTGTTCCTCCCCCGGTGCGATCTCCTCGTTCGAGACGTCGCGGGCGTCCTGCATCGAGCGTTCGAAGAGGCGGGCCCGGCGCCGGCGGCGGGCCGGGGCCGAGGTGACGGGCGCCTCGGCGGTGGAGAGCGCCTCCCCGGTGGCGGCAGCGTCCTCGGTTGCGGCGGCGTCCTCGGTACCGGCATCGGCCGCCCCGTCCTCGATCCGGGTCCGGGTCGCCTCCTCGGGCGGGTACATCCCCGGCATCGCGATGAACCCGCCGAGCGGCAGGAGCTTGATCCCGTACTCGGTGTCGCCGCGGCGGAGGGAGAACACGGTGGGCCCGAAGCCCACCATGTACTTCGTCACCTTGACCCCGAACGCCTTCGCGGGGACGAGGTGGCCGAGTTCGTGGAGCGCGATGGACAGCCCGATCCCCACGAGGAAGAGGACGATGCCGAGGGTGTAGAGCAGGACGGTCATGCCGGTGCGTCGCTCCGGTTCGCGATCCGGGTGGCGGTGTGTGCACGGGCTGCGGCGTCCGCGGCGAGGACGGACTCGAGGGTGACCTCGCCGAGCTCCTCGTGGGCGTCGAGCGCGGCGGCGATCCCGTCGGCGATCTCGGTGAAGCGGACGCGGCCGGCGTGGAAGGCCTCGACGAGGACCTCGTTCGCGGCGTTGTAGACCGCAGGATACGTCCCTCCGGCCCGGCCCGCGCGGTAGGCGAGCGACAGGGCCGGGAACGCCTCGTCGTCGACGGGTTCGAAGGTCCACGTCGCGGCCTGCGTCCAGTCGTTCGGGGTCGTCGCGCCGGGAATCCGATCGCCGAGCCCGAGGGCGTACGCGATCGGCAGGCGCATGTCCGGGGGCGAGACCTGGGCGATCGTCGAACCGTCGACGAACTCGACCATCGAGTGGATCTGGCTCTGCGGGTGGACGACCACCTGGATGTCGTCGTAGTCGGTGCCGAACAGGTAGTGCGCCTCGATGACCTCGAGCCCCTTGTTCACGAGGGACGCGGAGTTCGTCGTGATGACAGTGCCCATGTTCCACGTGGGGTGGACGAGTGCCTGCGCCGGCGTCACCTCGGCGAGTTCGGCACGGCTCATGCCCAGGAAGGGCCCGCCCGAGGCGGTGACGACGAGGCGGCGGACCTCCGCCTCACGGCCCGAGCGCAGGGCCTGCGCGATCGCCGAGTGCTCACTGTCGACGGGGATGAGGCGGGCGCCGTTCCGGGCAGCGGCGTCGAGGACGACCGGACCGCCGACAATGAGCGATTCCTTGTTCGCGAGAGCGACATCGGTCCCCGCCTCGAGCGCGGCGAGCGTGCCGGTGAGGCCGACCGCTCCGGTCACGGCGTTGAGGACGATGTCCGCCGGGTACGCGGCCACGGTGTCGCCCGCTCCGGGCCCGAGGTGGATGTCCTCGACCGTGTCCGGCATCCCGAGGCGCCGCGCGTGCTCCGCGAGAGCGTCCCGCACCTCGGCCTCTCCCCCGGCGGGCGGGGTGTGGATCCCGAGGACCCGTGCCCCCGTAAGGATCGCCTGTTCGGTCACGAGGGCGACGTTCGATCCTGCGGTGAGGCCGACCACACGGAAGCGCTCCGGGTTGTCGTACACGAGGTCGAGGGTCTGGGTGCCGACGGAGCCTGTGGCCCCCATTACAATGAGCAAGCGATCGTTCACGGACCACGATCTTGCCACCGTTGCCTGGTCGTTCCGTGCACGCCCACCCTGATGTCCACAGAAAGCAGCAGAAGAGATGAGCTCCGTCCTCACTCCCGATCAGATCCTCGGTGTCGACTCCGTCTTCGCGAAGGAAGACCTCGAATGGGCCGGCATCGTCCGCAAGTGGCTCGACGAGAACGTGCGCGAGAAGATCGGTGACTGGTACATCGACGGCACCATTCCCGCCCGCGAACTCGCCGAGGGACTCGGCGAACTCGGCGTGCTCGGTATGCACCTCGAGGGCTACGGCTGCGGCGGCGCGACCGCCACCCAGTACGGCCTCGCCTGCCGTGAGCTCGAGGCCATCGACTCCGGCCTCCGCTCCCTCGTCTCCGTCCAGGGCTCCCTCGCGATGTTCGCGATCCACCACTGGGGTTCGGAGGAGCAGAAGGAGGAGTGGCTCCCCCGCATGGCGCAGGGCAAGGCCATCGGCTGCTTCGGTCTCACCGAACCCGACGTCGGATCCGACCCCGCCGGCATGCGCACCTACGCGAAGAAGGACGGGGACGACTGGATCCTCAACGGCGCGAAGATGTGGATCACGAACTCCCCCGTGGCCGACGTCGCCGTCGTGTGGGCCAAGACCGACGAGGTCGACGCCAAGGGCAAGAACGTCGTCCGCGGCTTCGTCGTCCCGACGAACACCCCGGGCGTGGAGACCCCCGTCATCAAGCGCAAGATCTCCCTCCGCGCCTCCATCACCGGTGAGATCGTCCTCGACAACGTCCGCCTCCCCGCTTCCGCGATGCTCCCGAAGGCCAAGGGCCTGCGCGGGCCGCTCTCGTGCCTCTCCGAGGCGCGCTTCGGCATCGTCTTCGGTGTCACCGGCGCCGCCCGCGACGCCCTCGAGGCCGCCCTCGACTACACGGGCACCCGCATCCAGTTCGACCGTCCGCTGTCGTCCTTCCAGATCTCGCAGCAGAAGCTCGCGAAGGCCTTCGGCCAGTACGCGTCGATCACCCTGCTCGCCGCGCACATCGGGAAGATCAAGGACGAGAAGGGCGTCATGCCCGAGCAGATCTCGCTCGGCAAGATGGTCACCGTCGACACCGCGATGAACATCTGCCGTGACCTGCGCGCCCTCTTCGGCGGCTCCGGTATCACGAGCGAGTACTCGCCGCTGCGTCACGCGGTCAACCTCGAGACCGTCCTCACCTACGAGGGCACCCACGAGGTCCACCAGCTCACCCTGGGCCGCGCGATGACCGGTATCAACGCCTTCGCGAACTGAGGGAACCGAGGTCAGCGGGTTCCGCCCGGTGACCTCGCACCGACGGACCCCCGTCGGCAGCAACCGCTGCCGACGGGGGTCCGTCGTCGTGTGGAAAAGAACGCCGAGGCGCATCGGGCACCCGGCACCCCGCACCCGGGGGCGTTCAGCGCAGGAAGGCCCGAGGCACCTCGGCGGCGGTGAGGCGGCATCCGTCCCCGCGGTCCCACAGGACCGAATCCGGGTCGAGGTCGACCGCGGCACCGGGTTCGATCCGCGCATCACGGACGAGGGGTTCGAGGAGGGCCGACGAGAGATTGCCGTCGACGTCGATGTACTCGAGCACGAGCTGTTCGAGGTGGGAGGGCAGACGCCGGACCGGTTTCGAGAACGCACGGTGGACGTCCCGTTCGGGGTCGGCCTCCCCCGAGAGCGTGATCCGGGCGCCGTCGGCGGGCAGGGGGATCCGGCAGGTCTCGGGTGCCTCGACGAGGGTCGCGCCGATCCGGAAGGTACCGAGGCGCACGATCTGGCCGGACGCTGCGGGAACGGAGTCCGAGAGCAACACCTGCGTGCCGGGTCCGATGCCGAGGAGTTTCAACACGCCGGCGATCTTCGCCGCCCGGTCGAGCGTGTCCTCGTAGGAGAGCGAGACGGGTTCGGCGGAGACCGCCGTCGAGCCGGCGAGGAATTCGTCCTCCGCCCGGCCACGGACGATGGGCAGGTCGAGAAGATCGAAAACCGGGTTCATGGTGCTCTTCATGGTGTGCAGGTCCGCCCGGGCACTCAGTCGACGGAGGCCATGACCTCGACGACGCGGTCGAGGAACGCGTCGACCTGGTCCTCGTCGTACGCCTTCGTGCCCTTCTTCGTCCTGAAGAGGACACGACGCACCTCGTCGACGCTCATCGCGTGACCCTGGGTGAAGTAGGCATTGATCCGGTCGCAGAGGTCGTCGACCTCGGCGATGTCGTACCCGATGATGCCGGCGTCCGGGTGGTTGAAGCGGGTGCCGGGCTCACGGACGAGTCGGCCGCGGAGGGAACCGGCGGCGCGGGTGAGTTCCTGCACCCAGGCTTCCTGCCCGGATGCGGCCACGAGGCGATCCCGGGCCCGCTTGGCGAACGCGTCCTCGAGACGGTCGAGCGCCGCGTCGACGACTCCCACGTGGTAGCCCTTGCGCACGAGATCGAAACCGACGGTGCGGACCGCGCGGGCATCGAGGTCACCCGGCTGCGGGGTCTCCCGTTCGAAGGACTCACGGGCCCGCTTGAAGAAGCTGTCGACCTGTGCCGGGTCGTAGCCGTTCTTCCAGCCCGACATCGTGGGGAAGTTCGTCTCCACCAGTGCTACTCCTTGGTTCCGGATACGTGTGCCGTGTGGTGCATCCCTCATTCTGCCGCAGCCAACTGGCCGCATGCACCGTCGATCTCCTTGCCGCGGGTGTCACGGATGGTCGTGGGTACTCCTGCGTCCACGAGTCGACGGACGAATTCCGCGGCCACCTCGGGTTCCGAGGCGGTCCACACGGAACCGGGGGTGGGGTTGAGGGGAATCGGGTTGACGTGGACCCAGCCGCGCCCGCGGGCGTTGAGCTTCTTCGCGAGGAGGTCCGCCCGCCACGCGTGGTCGTTCATGTCCTTGATGAGGGCGTACTCGATGGAGACCCGGCGGCCGGTCGTGAGGTAGTACTCGTACGCGGCGTCGATCGCCTCGTCGGCCTTCCAGCGCGTGTTCACCGGGATCATCTCGTCGCGCAGGCCGTCGTCGGGGGCGTGGAGGCTGAGCGCGAAGGTCACCGGAATGTCCTCGGCGGCGAGCTTCCGGATCGCCGGGACGAGGCCGACGGTGGAGACGGTGATGCGCCGCGGGCTCATCCCGATGCCCTGCGGTGCCGGTTCGGTGAAACGACGGACCGCGTTCATGACCCGCTTGTAGTTCGCGAGTGGCTCCCCCATGCCCATGAACACGATGTTCGTCACGCGTTCCTGGCGTCCGGTGAGGACCTTGTCCGCCGGGGCGGCGTTCGGTGCGGTGCCCGGAGCGGGGTCGCCCTGTTCCTCGTCGGCCTCGGAGCCGACCTCGGCGGCGCGGCCTCCGAGGAAGTCGACGTCGTCACCGGAGTCGACGGCGAGATCGCCCGAGGCGATGACCTGGTTGGCCCGTACCACCTGTTCGACGATCTCCGCCGTCGACATGTTACGGGTGAGGCCCTGCTGGCCGGTCGCGCAGAAGGGGCAGTTCATGCCACAGCCGCACTGGCTGGAGATACAGAGCGTGATGCGGTTGTGGTACCGCATGAGGACCGATTCGACGAGTGCACCGTCGAAGAGGCGCCACAGGAACTTGATGGTGTCGCCGTTCTCGGTGCTGATCCGACGGACCTCCGTGAGGAGGGTCGGGAAGAACCTCTCCTGGATCTGCGGGCGCAGGTCCTTCGGCAGGTCCGTCATGAGCGCGGTGTCGGTGACGTTGTGGACGAAGTAGTGCGTGGAGAGTTGCTTGGCGCGGAACGCCGGCAGGCCCATCTCCTTCACCGCCTCGATGCGTTCGTCCATCGACATGTCGGCGAGGTGTTGCTGGGGCTGCTTCACCCGCGGGGACTTGAAGTTCAGCAGGGGCCGGCCGTCCCGGGTGAGAGTGCGCGAGGTCGTCCCGTCCTCGTGTTCGACGACGGGTCGGACTTGTCTGCGCGGCATCTGCGCGCGGGAATTCTGCTCAGCCATGGCGCTTCATTCTCTCACAGCGGCTGCGGGCCGGTCTGTGATGTCGACCGGCCCGCACCTGCACTGCCGGACTGAACCCGAGGTCGCCGCGGGTGCGGCGCCTCGGGCCCCGGTGCCCTCCGATCCCTCAGTGCGAGGGATCGAACACCTTGCCGGGGTTCATGATCCCATGCGGGTCGAGCGCCCGCTTCACCGCGGTGTGCATGTCGATGACATCCGCGCTGAGCTCCTCGTGGAGACCGTGCTTCTTGAGCAGGCCGATGCCGTGCTCACCGCTCACGGTGCCACCGGCGGCGAGGGCCGCCTCGATGATCTCCGCGAACGCGAGTTGGGCCCGGGCCTTCGCGTCCTCGTCGCCGACGGGCGTGACGATGAGCGGATGGAGGTTGCCGTCCCCGGCGTGGGCGATCTGCGCGATGATCGTGTCGTGCTTCGCGGCGATCGCCTGGATCCTCCCGAGGACCTCGGGGACCTTCGTCCGGGCCACGCACACGTCCTCGGTGAGGACCGGGCCGAGGCGCTCGAGGGCCGGGTAGGCGAGGCGCCGGGCGGCGAAGAAGGCCTCGGCCTCCTCGTCGCTCTCGCTCACGGCTGCGAAGGTCGCCCCGGCGTCCTCGAAGGCCTTGACGATGCCGGCACACTCCTCCTCCCCGGCGGCACCGGGGACGTCGGAGGACGCGAGGAGCAGCACCTCGGCGTCGGCCGAGAGCCCCATGTTCTTCCAGTCGTCGACGGCCCTGAGGCAGTACGAGTCGACGAGTTCGAGGGCCGAAGGGATGATCCCGGCGGCGGTGACGTTCGCGACGCCCTGTCCCGCCTCGACGAGGGAGTCGAAGTAGCCGACGACCGCGCGGGGCTTCGGGGGCAGGGGCAGGAGCCTCACGGTGACCTCGGTGATGACGCCGAGTGTGCCCTCGGAGCCGACGACGAGGCCGCGGAGGTCGTAACCGGCGACGTCCTTCGCGGTGCGCTTGCCGACGCGGACGAGCTTGCCCGCACCGTTGACCATCTCGATGCTGAGGACGTACTCCCCGGTGACGCCGTACTTGACGCAGCAGAGGCCGCCGGCGTTCGTGGAGACGTTCCCGCCGATCGTCGACCAGGGCGCGGAGGCCGGGTCGGGCGGGTACCACAGACCGTCCTCGGCGACGTGAGCCCGGAGGTCGTTGTTGACGACGCCGGGCTGCACCCGCGCGGTGCGTTCGGCGACATCGACCTCGAGGACCCGGTTCATCGCATCCATGCTGATGACGAGGCACCCGGACAGGGCGTTCGCACCGCCGGAGAGGCCGGTACCCGCACCGCGCGGCACGACGGCGACGTGGTTCTCGATGCACCAGTTGACCGCGGCCACGACGTGCGCGGTCTCCCGGGGGCGGATCACCGCGAGGGCTTCCTCGAAGGGAGCCCATTCGGCGTCGTCGTGGAGGTACCGCTCCATGACGTCACGGTCGGAGATGATGATGTCCGCCGGTACGACGGACGCAAGGGATTCGAGTGGAGTCACCGTTCTGTTCTACCACTCGGGCGAACCGAGCGCGGAACCGTATCGAGTGGTCCGACCACGGTGCGGACGTATTCAGAGCGACATGTACCCGGGGAGGAACGAGAAGAGGACGAGTGCGACAGGCGCGGTCGGGAGGATCGAGTCGAGGCGGTCCATCACTCCCCCGTGACCGGGCAACAACGTGCCCATGTCCTTGAGCCCGAGGTCGCGCTTGATCATCGACTCGGAGAAGTCACCGAGGGTGGCGAACGCCGGCATGACGAGGCCGAGCACGACACCCGTCCACCACGGGGCGTCGAACGCGAGGAGTGCGAAGCCGAGACCGACGGCGATGCAGAGGAACGCGGATCCGGCGAAGCCCTCCCAGGACTTCTTCGGAGAGATACGCGGGGCGATCGGGTGCTTGCCCCAGAGGACGCCGGCGAAGTACCCGCCGATGTCCGAGCCCACGCACAGGGCGATGAAGAGGATGATGAGGAGATTGCCCCGCGGGAGCGTGAGCAGGTACACGAGGAACGAGGCCATGAGGCCGACGTAGGTGAGCGCGAAGAGGCTCAGACACACGTCCTTGACGGCATTCGCCCGTTGCTCCAACAGCGTGAAGACGAGCACGGCTCCGGCCCCGATCGTGAACGCCACCCACAGGGCCTCACGGCCACCGAAGTACGTCGCGAGGATCATGCACCCGGCCGCCGTCATCGTCGGGATACGGGCGACGAGCGAACCCGAACGCGACAGGGCGTTCGCGAGTTCCCACATCGCGGCGAGCACTCCGGCGAACACGACGAGGAGGAACAGCGGCGGATAGAACACGAGGGACGCGAGGACGAGACCACCGAGCACCACACCGACGCCGATCGCCGCCGGGAGGTTGCGCCCTGCGCGGCCGTAGTCCTTCCCGGCGGGCAGCGGGAGTGGGGTCACGAGTCCGTGGCCGAGGGCCATGGCCGGCCCGGTCGCGAGGAGTTCCTTCGTCGCGACGGCACCGGCGACGTCCTTCGCAGGGGACGTCGGGCGCTTCGACCCACCGCCGGAGGACGGCTCCGTCGACTGCGACTTCGCGGGGCTCGACTCCGAGGTCGGAACATCCGCGGAGGCACGGTGCGGGGCCTGCGCGCCCTTCCGGTCCACCGAGGCGCTGCCCGGGCTCCCACCGCGGGGCACCTCGGTGGCGGAGAAGGTTGCCTCCGTGGGTGGTGCGGCGGGGGCGGACGGCGCGTTGTCCCGCCGGACCGGCTCCGGGCCGGACGCCGCGAGCATCTCCTCGGTGACGATCGGCAGGGGCATCGAGATGCGCTCGGCCTCCGCCGCCCTCTCACGCGCGAGGCGGGCGGCCCGGCGCGGTGACACCTTCGCGAGTTCCGTGGTGTCCCCGGTCCGGGTCGCCTCCTCCTCGAGCCGCCGGAGGTCCCGGCGGCGCGGAAGAGCTGCCTCGGCGTCCTTCGTGTCCACTGCGCTCAGACCTCGAGGAGTTCCTTCTCCTTGGCGGCGAGAAGTGCGTCGATCTCCTCGACCTTCTTCTTCGTGACGCCCTCGAGCTCGGTGAGTGCGGCCCGGACCTCGTCCTCGCCGGCCTCGCCGTCCTTCTGGATCTTCTCGAGGGTCTCCTTCGCCTTGCGGCGGATGTTGCGCACGGAGACCTTGCCGTCCTCCGCGTCGCTCTTGACGACCTTCACGTATTCCTTGCGGCGTTCCTCCGTGAGTTCGGGGAGGACGATGCGGATGATGTTGCCGTCGTTCGCGGGGTTCGCACCGAGATCCGAGTTGCGCAGGGCACTTTCGATCGCGCTGAGGGCACTGCGGTCGTACGGCGTCACGAGCAGGGTGCGGGCCTCCGGGACCTGGAACGAGGCGAGCTGCTGCAGCGGCGTCGGCGAACCGTAGTAGTCGACCATGATGTTGGCGAAGAGGGACGGGTTCGCGCGGCCGGTCCGGACGTTCGCGAAGTGGTCCTTCGTGGACTCGATTGCCTTGTCCATCTTCTCGGTGGCTTCGGCGAGGGTTTCCTTGATCACAGTGGCTTCCGTTCCTACAGGGATGGTCGGATTCATTCTAGGCCGATTGGCGGTGGCACTGCCGCCCGGTCGGGGTGTTTCAGCCGGTGACGCGGGTGCCGATCTCCGCGCCGAGGATCGCCTGACGGAGGTTGCCGGCGCCCTCCATCCCGAACACGCGCATGGGCAGCGCATTGTCCATGCACAGCGAGAACGCGGTCGCGTCGACGACCTTGAGCCCCTTCTGGAGCGCCTCGTTGTACGTGAGGTGGTCGAACTTCGTCGCGGTCGGGTCCTTCTTCGGATCCGCCGAGTACACACCGTCGACGCCGTTCTTCGCGATGAGGACCTCGTCCGCGTGGATCTCGAGGGCGCGCTGGGCCGCCACGGTGTCGGTCGAGAAGAAGGGCAGGCCCGCGCCGGCGCCGAAGATGACGACGCGGTTCTTCTCCATGTGCCGCATGGCGCGGCGGGGAATGTAGGTCTCCGCGACCTGGGTCATCGGAATGGCGCTCTGCACACGGGTGTCGACGCCCTGCTGTTCGAGGAAGTCCTGGAGCGCGAGGCAGTTCATCACGGTGCCCAGCATGCCCATGTAGTCCGCACGGGTACGGTCCATTCCGCGCGAGGAGAGTTCTGCACCACGGAAGAAGTTGCCTCCACCGACGACGATGCTGATCTCCACGTCCTCGACGGCCGGTGCGATCTCCTTCGCCACATTCGACACGACGTCGGGGTCGACGCCGACATTGCCGCCGCCGAAAACCTCCCCCGAGAGCTTGAGGAGGACCCTGCGTCGCTCACCTCGCAGGGGGTGGTTGGACCGACTCGACGAATGGACTGGGGTTTCGGACATCGCTCTTCTTCCTCGCTTCCGTGCGACTCGGTCCGGGCGCGACCCGGCCGCGGACCGCCGCCCAGTCTATCCGGCGCCACGGACGCGACGAGGGAGAACACGACGAGGGAAACGACACAGCGGGCACCGTGCCTTTCGACACGATGCCCGCTGGGTGGATCGCTCCGACACCGGCTCACGCCGGAGTGGTGATCAGGAAGGGATCAGTTGCCCACGCGGAAGCGGAGGAAACCGGTCGCCTTGAGGCCGGCGGCCTCGAGGACCTTCGACACAGGGGTCTTCGGTTCCTTCGCGAAGCCCTGCTCGAGGAGGACATTGTCCTTGAAGAAGGAGTTCACGCGGCCCTCGACGATGTTCGGGATCGCACGCTCCGGCTTGCCCTCGTTCTTGGCGGTCTCGAGAGCGATCTCGCGCTCCTTCTCCACCAGTTCCGCGGGCACCTCCTCGCGGGTGAAGTACTTCGGCGACATCGCGGCGATGTGCACGGCGACATCGTGCGCGACGGCCTGGTCGTCACCCTCGTACGCGAGGAGAACGCCGACCTGCGGGGGTAGGTCCTTGTTCGTGCGGTGCATGTAGGACTCGATGTTCGCGCCCTCGATGCGACCGATGCGGCGCAGGGCCACCTTCTCGCCGAGTGCGGCACCGCCCTCGGTGATGAACTGGGCGACCGACTTGCCGTCGACCTCTGCATTGAGCAGGGTCTCGGCGTCGGCGGCACCGTTCTTCACCGCGAGGTCGAGGACCTCGTTCGCGAGCTGCACGAACTTGTCCGACTTCGCCACGAAGTCGGTCTCCGAGTTGAACTCGATGAGCGTTCCGACACCGTTCTCGACGTGGGCGGCCACGAGGCCGTCCTCGGTCGAACGGCCCTCACGCTTCGTGGCGCCCTTGAGCCCCTTGATGCGGAGGAACTCAATGGCCTTGGCCTTGTCGCCCTCGGCCTCGTCGAGCGCCTTCTTGACGTCCATCATTCCCGCACCGGTCTGCTCGCGCAGCTCCTTGATGTCAGCGGTGGTGAAGTTTGCCATGCGATCTCCTTCTGAGACGTGGATTGTCGTTCGATCGACGAATCGATCAGGCTTCGGTGGCAGGAGCCTCGTCGGCTGCCGGAGCCTCCGCTGCCTCGGCGGCAGGAGCCTCGGTGGCTGCAGCCTCTGCGGCGGAAGCCTCGTCCTTGCCCTCGAGGAGCTCGCGCTCCCACTCGGCGAGGGGCTCGACGGCGGAGACGTTCTTCTCACCCTCGTCACCGGAGTGGCGCTTGATGAGGCCCTCGGCGACGGCGTCGGCGATGACCCGGGTGAGGAGGTTCACGGAGCGGATCGAGTCGTCGTTGCCCGGGATCGGGAAGTCGACCTCGTCGGGATCGCAGTTGGTGTCGAGGATGGCGATGACCGGGATACCCAGCTTCTTCGCCTCGTCGACCGCGAGGTGCTCCTTCTTGGTGTCGACGATCCACACGGCGGAGGGGGTGCGAGCCATGTCGCGGATACCACCGAGGGTGCGCTCGAGCTTGTCCTTCTCACGACGGAGGATGAGGAGTTCCTTCTTCGTGCGACCGGAGCCGGCCACGTCGTCGAAGTCGATCTCCTCGAGCTCCTTGAGGCGACGGAGACGACCGGACATGGTCTGGAAGTTCGTGAGCATACCGCCGAGCCAACGCTGGTTGACGAACGGCTGGCCGACGCGGGTCGACTGCTCCTGGATGGCTTCCTGGGCCTGCTTCTTCGTGCCGACGAAGAGGATGCTGCCGCCGTGGGCGACGGTCTCCTTGACGAACTCGTAGGCCGAGTCGATGTAGCCAAGGGTCTTCTGCAGGTCGATGATGTAGATGCCGTTGCGCTCGGTGAAGATGAAGCGCTTCATCTTCGGGTTCCACCGACGGGTCTGGTGACCGAAGTGGACACCGTTGTCGAGCAGCTGGCGAATGGTGACGACGGCCATGCCGACGCCCTCCTTCCGGTGCGCCTGCGAAGAGGCGCGGTCGTGCCGTTCCCGTTCCCGGGAAGCAGCGGTTCGGTTGATTCCTGGTACCCGCCAGGTCCTCCACGAACCCCGAGGGCCCCGGACTTGCGCGCTCCTGCGCCTGTGGACAGGGGCGAGCGTGCTCGAGGCGTGGGATCCGCACCGGTGAGAACCGTGGGAAGTCGGATACGCGTAGTCGGAAGTGGACACACTTCCGCTGTGATGATTCTACGGCCACCCCGCGAGTTCGCCCAACTCCGCACCGGGGATGCCGCCCGTGGAACGGTCGACCGTGGCAGGGGTCACGCACGCGGCGACCTCGGTGCTCGTTCCTGTGGACGCGTGTGCGGGTATCCACAGGTTCCTCGCAGGGCTGTCGCCCGGTCAGCGGCCGGGCCACGCTCGGATCCATGCTGATCCGATTCCCGCGCGTGCCGGGCCCGCGTCTCCTCCGTGCCCGTGCCACCGCACTCACCGCTGTCCTCGTCCTGCTCATGACCGGCGTTCTCGCCTCCGGGGCACTGCCCGGGCCCACCTCGTCCGCGCCCGCGCATGCGGCGACGACGCAGGGGTCGTGGATCACTCCGGTGCCCGGGATGGAGATCGTCCGCGCCTACGATCCGCCGGAGCACGCCTACGGATCCGGCCACCGCGGCATCGACGTCGCCTCCCTTCCGGCCGAGCCCGTGCGCGCACCTGCCTTCGGAACCGTCCACTTCGCGGGGATGGTCGCGGGCCGGCCGGTCGTGAGCCTACGGGTGGGCAGCCGGATCGTGTCCTACGAACCGGTCGTCACGAAGCTCGAGGCGGGAACTCCGGTCTTCCCCGGAATGCCGATCGGACTCGTCGGAGTACCGCCGCACTGTGCGTCCGGTTGCCTCCACGTCGGCGTGCGATCGGCGCTGTCGACCGGCCGCCAGTACGAGGATCCGGCACCGCTCTTCGCGATGGACCCGAGCATCCTCCTGCCGGAGGACCGGGCACCCGCGGCCGCCCCCGTGCTCCCGGCGTCCGGCGCCTCGGCGGGTGGGGCTGCGGGGGCATGGGGCGGGCACCGGAACGGTCGGATCCCCCAGGTCGCGCTGTGCGCCGTGACGAGCGCAGCCGGCCACAGCCTGCGGTGCGATGCCGCGCGCGCCTTCGATGCACTCGCGGCCGCGTTCGAGGCCGACTTCGGGCGCCCCATCTCCGTCACCGACTCCTACCGGGACTACGACACCCAGGTGATCCTCAAACAGCGCAAGGGACGCTTCGCCGCGACACCCGGGACGTCGAACCACGGGTGGGGCCTGGCGATGGACCTCGGCGGCGGGATCAACACCTTCGGTTCCGCCGAACACGAGTGGATGCGGGCCAACGGGCCCGCCTTCGGCTGGGTCCACCCGTCCTGGGCCGGCGCCGGAGGGTCCCTCCCCGAACCCTGGCACTGGGAGTTCGCCGGGTGAGGGGGAAGAGGCGTCGCCCCGGACGGTTCGACGTTCAGGCGCGGGGGTGTGCCTGCCGGTAGCTGTCCCTGAGCCGGCCGAGGGAGACGTGTGTGTAGATCTGCGTCGAACTCAGGGTCGCGTGGCCGAGGAGTTCCTGTACCTGCCGCAGATCGGCACCGTTCTCCACCATGTGGGTGGCCGCCGAGTGCCGCAGCCCGTGCGGGGAGAGTTGCGGAGCACCGGAGATGCCGGAGGTCGCGGTCTGCACGACCTCCCTCACCCGCCGCGCGTCGATCCGGCCACCGCGTGCCCCGAGGAACAACGCCGCTCCGGCACGGCCCGGGTCCTGCACGAGCACACGGCGGCCCGCGCTCTCCCAGAGTTCGAGGGCCTCGGCCGCCGGAGCGCCGTAGGGCACCCGACGCTGTTTGTTGCCCTTGCCCAGCACCGTGACGAGCCGCTTCTCCCGGTCGACGTCCCCGAGGTCGAGACCGACGAGCTCGGACACCCGGATCCCGGTCGCGTAGAGGAGCTCGATCATCGCGCGGTCCCGACGGGCGAGCGCGAGCGCGCGGGGACCGGGCGGCTCCGGGGCGGTGGTGCCGGCGTCACGGTCGGCGGCGTTGTCACCGGCGCTGTGGTCGTCGACGGTGCGTGCACCCGCATCGTGATCGCCGAGCATCGTCCGCGCCTGTTGCTGTTGAAGGACGGCGGGGAGCCGGGAGGCATGGCGCGGAGCGGTGAGCCGGAGGGCCGGGTTCTCCTGCAGATGACCGTGACGTACACAGAAGCGGAAGAAGGCCCGCACGGCGGCGATCCGCCGGGCGCGTGTCCGGGTGCTGAGCCCGGCCCGTGCACCCGCGACGAGCCATTCGCGCAGATTCCCGAGCTCGACCGATTCGAGCGCGAGAACCTCCCCGTCCGGTGCACGGAGGAATGCGAGAAGACTGCGGATGTCGGAGGAATAGCTCCGGACGGTGTGCTCCGACGCGTTCCGATGCACACGGAGGTCCTCGACGAACGCGTCGAGGACCTCGGCATGCGCCGGAGGCAGCGAGTGGACCGCAGGATCAGCCATGCCTCCACTCTAGGACCGCTTCCACTGCGGTTCCGGGAGGCGGGCACGCGGCGAGTACGCTCGCTCAGCCCTCCGGGGGCGTCCTCTTCACCCAGCCACCACGGACGAGCTGTGCCCGCCCGGAGAGTTCGAGTGCCGCGAGCGCGGACATCGTCGTGCCGATGTCGAGGCCGGCGCGGACCGCGACCGAATGCACGTCCGAACCCCTGCGGACGGGCAGCGCTCCGAACACCTTGACCTCCTCCGGTTCCATGTCGTCGGTGATCCGGAGTTCGCCCTGCACCGGACCACCGGAACCTTCGGTGAGCAGGGGTTCGACGAGTTCGAGGACCTCCGCGGTGCTCGTCACGAGTGTGGCCGCCCCCTCCCGTACGAGCCGGTGACACCCGGCGTTCTCCCCGTTCGTGACGGGGCCGGGGAACGCGGCGACGGGACGCAGGAGTTCGGCCGCACGGTTCGCGGTGTTGAGTGCGCCCGACCGCCACCCGGCCTGCACGACGACCGTCGCATCCGCGGCCGCGGCGATGAGCCTGTTGCGCATGAGGAAACGATGTCGCATCGCCGTCATGCCCGGTGCAGCTTCCGAGGCGACGGCCCACGACCGGGCAACGGTGCGCAGCAGCTCCGCGTTCTCCCGCGGGTAGAAGCGATCGACCCCGCCCGCGAGGAACGCCACGGTCCCACCGCAGGCGACCCCGTCGGCGGGAACCGCTCCCCCGGCGGCGGCGATCGCGGCCTCGTGCGCGGCGGCATCGATCCCGTAGGCACCGCCGGAGACGACCGTACGTCCGGCACGGGCGAGGTCGTACGCAAGGGTCTTCGTCACGTGGAGGCCGTACGCTCCGGCGGCACGAGCACCGACGACGGCGACCGCCCCGCGGGTGAGCGCGGCGAGCGAACCCGGGCCCCTCACCCACAGCGCGTGCGGGGCGTCGAGCCCGAGGTCGTTCACCCCCGGCGGCCAGTCCTCGTCACCCGGGACGAGAATGCGCGCACCGACGCGTGCCATCACCCGGAGGTCCCGTGAGGCGTCGAGTTCGCCGACTCGCAGACCCCACCGCCCGAGCGCCTTCTCGACGGTTGCCGTCTCCACGCGCATTCCGGCCGTTTCGGCCGCGGTGGCCACGGTACGCACCGTGTCCGCACCCGAGGTGCCGAGCAGCGCACGGGTCCTCTCGAATCCGTGCGCGTGCACGCAGGCGGCGAGCAGTCGGTCCCCGGGCTCGGCCGCGCGGAGGAGGTCGGCGGCTGCGAGGCGTTCCGCGTCCTGCCGAGTGCCGCGTCGGGCATCGGCCCGGTGCACGCCCTGCTGTACCTCGTCGTCGGCGGCCCCGCTCATGCGCCCTCCCGTGAGCGCAGGAGAAGCGCGCCGAGGAGGTCCGACCGGTCCGGACGGTCCCGACCGGCGAGATCCGCCATCGTCGTCGCCACGCGGAGGACCCGGTCGTACCCGCGCATCGTGAGAATCCCGCGGTCGAGTGCACCGTCGAGCGGCGCGGTCTCCGTCCCGGAGAAACCGAAGAGCTTCCGGAGGACGTCGCCGGGGGCGCCGGCGTTCGTCGACCACGGTGCCTCGGCCCACCGTGACCGTTGACGTTCACGCGCGCGGGCCACGCGAGCGGCGACGGTGGCCGAGGACTCG
>NZ_BAAANO010000012.1:112472-130972 GCF_039529845.1 Brevibacterium samyangense
TCGTCGACCGCAGATCCGCCGGCGTCACGGCACGGACGTCGAGTCGGATGTCGATCCGGTCGAGCACCGGCCCCGACAGCCGGTTCCGGTACCGCCGCTGTTCGAGCGGAGTGCACCGACACTGTTTCCCGGGCCCGTCCCCGCCACCGCAGGGACAGGGGTTCGCCGCGAGGACGAGCTGGAACCGGGCGGGGAGCACGACCGAGCCCCACGCCCGGTGGATGTCGCATCTGCCGTTCTCGAGCGGCTGGCGCATCGCCTCGAGGACATCACGGTGGAACTCGGGGGCCTCGTCCATGAAGAGCACCCCGCGGTGCGCGCGGGAGAACACGCCGATGGCCCCCGGGCGGGAACCACCCACCATCGCGGACGCGCTCGCTCGGTGGTGGGGCGCCTCGAACGGCGGAACACGGTCGAGTCCGGTCCCCGGCTCGATGCTCCCGTCGAGGGACCGCAGCGCCATCACCTCGCACGCCTCTTCCTCGCTCAGCGGAGGCAGGAGCCCCGGCAGGCAACCGGCGAGCAGCGTCTTCCCCGCTCCCGGAGTCCCGATCATGACGAGATGGTGTCCTCCGGCGGCGGCGACCTCGAGGGCACGCCGAGCGTCCTCCTGTCCGCGCACCGTCGCCAGGTCGTTCACCGGTTGCCGCTGCGTGCGCGTGCTCGCGGGCGCCGGGACCGGAGGCAGGTCGGGGACCGGGAGTTCGTTCCCGCCGAGCGCATTCACGACCTCCGCGAGGTTGCCCGCCGCGAGCACGTGCGCACCCTCGACGAGCGTCGCCTCCGGGCCGTTCGCGTGCGGCACCACGAACCGTTCCGTCCCCTGTCCGAGGCCGGAGAGAACCGCGGGCAGGACGCCCCGGACGGGGTGGAGTCGCCCGTCGAGTCCGAGTTCGGCGATCGCGACGATCCCCGACAGCCCTGCCGGTGGCACGTGCCCCTCGGCGGCGAGGATCGCGAGGGCGATCCCGAGGTCGAAGCCGGTCCCGACCTTGCGGACCGAGCCCGGGGAGAGGTTCACGGTGATCCTCTGGGGCGAGAGGGTGATGCCGAGGTTCGAGATCGCCGCGCGGATCCGCTTGCGCGATTCGTTCACCGAGGTGTCGGGAAGTCCCACGATGTCGATACCGGGCAGTCCCTCGTTCACACTCGCCTCGATGACGACGGGCGTCCCGTGGAGACCGTCGGTCGTCATGGCGGTCGTCCGTCCGAAACGTGTCCTCATCCCACGTTCCTCACATGTGTGAGTTTCGGGCGACCGCCGTTCCACAGGATGCCGATCGCGTCGATGCGCACATGCGCGAAGTACGGCAGGTCGAGATCCTCACGGCACTGGACGAGGAACGTGAGGGCGAGACGCCTGAGGTTCTCGACCTTCTTCACCGTGATCGACTCGAGGGGGTGGCCTGCGCGGGTCGTCCCCCGGGTCTTCACCTCGACGACGACGAGCGTGTCCCCGTCGATCGCGACGAGGTCGACCTCCCCGGCCCGGCACCGCCAGTTGCGTGCGAGCACCCGCCAGCCGAGTACGCGGTCGATGTGGTCGGCGGCGAAGTCCTCGCCCTTGCGTCCGAGTGTGAGAGCGGCATTCTGCATGCCTGGGAGTCTTCGCCGGGATCACCGGTGTTCACCACCGACACCGGACCCTGTGGATGCGGGACGGGCCGTGCACAATGACGGGACCGCAGGTGGGGGCGCCGGTGCCGCGACTGTGACCGCAGAATCGTCCCGCCTGTGACCTCCGGATCTCGGCGTGCAGAATTCGTCCGGCGGAACTCCGCCCGCGGAACTCGGCCCGCTCAGCGCAGGTGCGACGGGGGTTCGAGGTCGCTCTTCGCGATCTCCTCGATGTTCACGTCCTTGAAGGTGAGGACGTTCACGTGTTTCACGAAGCGAGCGGTCCGGTAGGTGTCCCACACCCAGGCGTCACGGAGGGTGAGCTCGAAGTACACATCCGACCCGTCCCGGTGCGCCTTGAGATCCACGGAGTTCGCGAGGTAGAAGCGCCGTTCCGTCTCCACCACGTACGTGAAGAGACCGACGACGTCGCGGTACTCCCGGTACAGCTGCAGTTCGAGATCAGCTTCGTAGTTCTCCAGGTCCTCGGCACTCATGGGGGTCATCCTAGACCTGCTGGCCGGGCCCGGAACCCAGCCTCCGCTCAGTGCCGGAACGAGCGTCGGTGATGCACCGTGAGGCCCAGTTCGGCGACGGCTGCCTTGTGCACCGGGGCGGGGTATCCCGCATTGCGTTCCCACCCGTATCCGGGGTGTTCCTCCGCGAGGCGGCACATGAGTGCGTCCCGGTCGACCTTCGCCAGGAGGCTCGCCGCCGCGATGGTGACGTGAGTACCGTCACCCTTGACGAACGTCCGGACCTCCGGGACGGCGACCTCGGCCGCGTCCCCGAACACCGAGAGGCAGTCGAGCGTGAGCGGGAGGGACAACCAGTCGAAGGACCCGTCGAGGAGCACGAGGTCGGCCGGCGGAAGCTCCGCGAGCGCGCGACGTCCCGCCAGGCACAGCGCGAGACTCATCCCGAGTGCATCGATCTCCGCGGGCGA
This sequence comes from Brevibacterium samyangense, assembly GCF_039529845.1. Lineage (NCBI taxonomy): Bacteria > Bacillati > Actinomycetota > Actinomycetes > Micrococcales > Brevibacteriaceae > Brevibacterium > Brevibacterium samyangense. The sequence goes on from NZ_BAAANO010000012.1 coordinate 115,036, forward strand.
GGCGTAGGTGACCGCGTGCGCCGGTTGCCACTGCGCCACGGTCCGGGCGAGTTCCGGGCGCCGGGCGGCACTGATCCGTTTCGAGTCGTCGATCCCCTGCGGAACCGACCCGGCGAGCATCTCGTCGAGGTCGAACCACACCGCGCCGACGCCGACGGGCCCGGCGGTGCATCCGCGCCCGACCTCGTCGATCCCGATCACCGAGCGGATGCCGGCCTCGCGCAGCGAGGTCTCGAGACCGAGGTCCGTGAGCCCCGGACGCGGAGTCCTCCCCCGCCGCGGCGCCTCGGCCGTGGTGGTGTCCGTGCGTTCCGTGCTCATGCCGAATCCGGAACGACGCCGAACACGTCCTCGGGAGTGCCGGTCCAGCGGAAGTGGTCGAGGGGCCAGTTGATGAGGAACACCGTGCCGACGATGTTCTCCTCCGGGATGTAGGGACCGCCGGAGGACTCCATGTTGTACCGGGAGTCGAGCGAATTGCCGCGGTTGTCCCCCATGACCCAGTAGTGCCCTGCAGGGACGGTGACCTCGAACGGGACCGTGGAGGGAGCCACGCCGGGATCGAGGTACGTCTCCTCGATGGGCTGACCGTTCACGAGGATGCGGCCCTGGTCGTCGCAGCAGGACACGGTGTCGCCGCCGACCCCGATGACGCGCTTGATGAGCTGGGACCCGGCGTTGGACGGCACGAATCCGAGGAACTCGAGAACGGGATTGGGTTCGTACGCGGCGACGAGCGAGGGATCGAGCCACCCGCCCGGGTCGTCGAAGACGACGATGTCTCCGCGTTCGACCTCGGGCACCGGCAGCTGCTTCACGAGGATCCGGTCGCCGATCGCGAGCGTGGTCTCCATCGAGGACGAGGGGATGTAGAAGGACCGCATGACGAACGACCGGACGAGCGTCGAGAGTACGAGCGCGATCACGAGGATGATCGCGACCTCCCGCAGGAACTTCAGCACCGGGTGGGTGGTCTGTGCGGGTCGACCGGCGCCGCCGGCAAGGTTCTCATCGGTCACGACGGCCGAGTCTACCGGCGATCGAGGGAGGAGCCCTCAGCGATCGAGGGAGGAGCCCTCAGCGGCCCAGGGAGGAGCCCTCAGCGGCCCAGGGAGGAGCCCTCAGCGATCCAGGGAAGAGCCCTCACCGATGACGGTCCCCATGATCCGTTCGGTGCGGATCATGCCGCCGCCGGGCGCACCGAGGAGCGAGCGGGAATCCGCGGAATCGGGCCGGTTGTCACCCATGAGCCAGACGCGGCCGTCCGGGACCTCGACGGAGAACGCGAGTTCCGAGGCGCGCGCTCCCTCGATGACATAGGGCTCGTCGAGGGGCTTCCCGTTGAGGAGGAGTCTGCCCGAGGCGTCGCAGCACTCGAGTGTGTCGCCGGCGACGGCCACGACCCGTTTGACGTAGAAGACGTCGCGGGGCCCGATCCCGAACCAGCTCCCGAGGATCTCCATGTCGTTCGGTTGGACGGTGGGGAGGAAGGATCCGCGTCCGTCGACGACGACGACGTCACCGCGGTCGATCGAGCCGGTGAGTGCGTCGGGACGCCACACCGTCACGACGTCACCGACGTGGAGGGCCGGCTCCATCGAGGAGGACGGGATGCGGTAGTTCTGGATGGCGAGGGCGCGGATCGCGGCCGCGAGGACGAGGGCGAGCACGAGGACGAGACCCAGTGCTCGCAGCGCACTCCGGGCCCGGGGGAAGCGGGGGTTCTTCGTCATGATTCGGGAAGCACGAAGGCGTGGCCCGCCGGGCCACGCCTTCGACTGCATCGGGACCGAAGTCCGTCGCTCAGCGCTTCTCGCGGATGCGAGCAGCCTTTCCCCGCAGGTTGCGCAGGTAGTAGAGCTTCGCACGGCGGACGTCACCGCGGGTGAGGACCTCGATCTTCTCGAGAACCGGGGAGTGGACGGGGAACGTACGCTCCACACCCACACCGAAGCTCACCTTGCGGACGGTGAAGGTCTCGCGGACGCCCTCGCCGTGACGGCGGATGACGATGCCCTTGAAGACCTGCACGCGGGAGCGGTTGCCCTCGATGACGTTGACGTGGACGTTGAGGGTGTCGCCGGGGCGGAACTCCGGAACGTCCGAACGCATCGACTTCTGGTCGATCACATCAAGCTTCTGCATTGTGTTTCTCCATGTCACCACGCCTCGGGTCGTTGTGGCATTGATCAGGCCGGTCTGTGCCGGTCGGATGGATTCGTCCGTCCGGAGCGAGCCGGGCCGGCAGGACGCACGAGGCGCCTGTCGGGTGGATCGCTCCGCGTCGACCGTCTTCCCCCCGAGGCAGGATCGGGCCAACGAACGCAAGGAACGAGTTTACGCGCCCGAGGCGCTGCTCCCCAAATCCGGTGCGTCGCCGCCGGCGGACGGCACCGCCTCGTGGTCCGCCGCCTCGAGTTCCGCCTCCTCGAGGGAGGCGAGGAATGCCCGGTCCTTCTTGTCGAGCGCCTCGGCGGGCAGTGCCTCGAGCATCTCCGGGCGGACGGCCCGGGTGCGTTCGAGTCGCCGGTCCCGCCGCCACCGGGCGATCGCCCCGTGATTGCCGCTCAGGAGGATCTCCGGGACGTCGTGCCCGCGCCAGGAAGCCGGTTTCGTGTAGACCGGGTACTCGAGGAGACCGTCCTCGTGGCTCTCCTCGGTGAGGGACTCCGGGTTGCCGATCGTGCCGGGGATGAGTCGGGCGATCGCCTCGATCATCACCATCGCGGCGACCTCTCCCCCGTTGAGCACGTAGTCACCGATGGAGACGAACCGCACATCGGCGTGCTCGGCGCTCCATTCGGACACCCGATGGTCGATTCCCTCGTACCGACCGCAGGCCACGACGAGGTGTTGCGCGGTCGCGAGTTCCCGTGCCATCGCCTGGGTGAAGACCTCACCGGCGGGGCTCGGCACGAGCAGGACCGGACGCGCGTCGGTGGACGTCGATTCCGCGAAGACGGATTCGAGGGCCTCGGCCCAGGGTTCGGGTTTCATCACCATGCCGGCACCACCGCCGTACGGGGTGTCGTCGACGGTGCGGTGGCGGTCGTGCGTGAACTCCCGGAGGTCGTGCACGGCGACGGACAGGATGCCGGCGTCCATCGCCTTGCCGATGAGCGAGAGCTTCAGGGGTGCGAGGTACTCGGGGAAGATCGAGAAGACGTCGATCCGCATCAGAGCGCGTTCTCCTCGTCGAGGAGACCGGCGGGCGGATCGAGCACGACACGACCGGCCTCGACGTCGACCTCGGGGACGATCTCCGTGACGAAGGGGACGAGTACCTCGGCACCGGAGAGCAGTTTCACGGTGAGGAGGTCCTGAGCGGGTCCGGTCACGAGGTCGGCGACCTCTCCGACCCGTTCGTCAGCGACGAACACCGAGGCGCCCACGAGGTCCTCGACGTACCACGCGTCCTCGTCCTCCTCCGTGGTGTCCGCGTCGTCGACGGTGAGCAGAGTGTTGCGGATCTCCTCGGCACGGTTGCGGTCGGGGACCTCCTCGAAGGTGAGGAGCAACCGGCCGTTGTGCACCCGAACGCGGGCGAGGGTGAGGTCACCGATGTCGGGGTCCGTGCCGAACCGCGCCCCGACGACGAAACGCTCGTCCGGGTCGTCCGTCCGGACCTCCACCGTGACCTCGCCACGGATCCCGTGCGGCCTGCCCAGCCGCGCCACCACAGTGCTCACGCATGTCTCCTGGATTCGAGAGTTGAGTTCGGAAGTGAGAGTCCATTATCGCCCGGCGGTCGGGAGACCGCCGGACATGCAGAAGGGCTCCGCCACCTCGCGGTGACGGAGCCCTCTGACCGGGTGCGCGCTCAGGCCTCGACGAGATCCACGCGGACGTGGTCCCGACCGGACAGAGCATTCACCACGGTCCGCAACGCCTGGGCCGTACGACCCGAACGGCCGATCACGCGACCCAGGTCCTCCGGGTTCACGCGGACCTCGAGCGTGGTTCCGCGATGGGAACCCCGGGAGGTGACGGTGACGTCGTCCGGGTTGTCGACGACTCCCCGGACGAGGTGTTCGAGCGTGCGGGCCAGCATTGTCAGGCCTGTTCCTCTTCGGCCGGAGCCTCAGCAGCCTCTGCGGCCGGAGCGTCTCCACCCTTGGGGGTGATGGCTTCCTTGATGACGGAACCTGCTGCGGGAGCGACGAACTCCGGCTTGGGCTCCTTCACCTTGACGGTGTTGACGGCTTCGCCCTCACCGGTGAACTTCTGCCAGTCGCCGGTGAGCTTGAGCAGCACCTTGACCTGGTCGGTCGGCTGTGCGCCCACGCCGAGCCAGTACTGCGCACGCTCGGAGTCGATCTCGATGAGCGAGGGGTTCTCGGTCGGGTGGTACTTGCCGATCTCTTCGATCGCACGGCCGTCGCGACGGGTGCGCGAGTCGGCGACGACGACGCGGTAGAACGGCTGGCGGATCTTACCCATACGGGTGAGGCGGATCTTGACTGCCACGGTAGTGGTGTCTCCTTCATGGAAATAGGTCGGGTTCCGGTTCGGGCTCGTGGGGTTGAACCCTGGAACGAATCCCGTGACTGGGCCGCATCCCGGGAGAGAGGGTCCGGGGACGGTCGAGTACAAACGTCCATTCTGCCAGAGCAGGGACGCTCGGGGAAATCACGGGACGACCACGGAGCGTGAGGAACCGCACACGGGCCGGGGTCCCCGTGCCGGTCAGCGACCGAACAGTCCTCCGAAGCCCTTCGGGAGGTTGTCGAGGTCGAGTCCCTTGTCGTCACCGAGGTCGAGACCGCCGAATGCGGATCCGCTCGGGTCCTTCGGCAGCTTGCCCTCGCGCTTGAGCTGCGCCTGACGCTCCAGTTCCGCCTGCTTCGCGGGGTTGCCGGACTTCGGCTTCTTCTTGCCGCCGGCCTTGCCCTTGGCCTTCTTCTTCCCGCCGGGGGCGCCGGGCATCTGCGGCATCCCGGGCATCGCAGGACCGCGACCACCGGGCATACCCGGCATGCCGCCGCCCTTGCGCATCTGACGCATCATCTTCTGTGCCTGGGCGAACCGCTCCATGAGCGCGTTCACCTGCTGCACGGTGGTTCCCGAACCACGGGCGATGCGGGCCCGGCGGGACCCGTTGAGGACGCGCGGGTTCTTCCGCTCGTACGGGGTCATCGAGCGCACGACCGCCTCGATGCGGTCGACCTCGCGTTCGTCGAACGCCTCGAGCTGGTCCTTGTACTGCGACATGCCGGGCATCATGCCGAGCATCTTCTTGAGCGATCCCATCTTCTTGATGGCGGCCATCTGGGTGAGGAAGTCGTCGAGATCGAAGTCCTCGCCGGACTCGACCTTCTTCGCGAGCTTCTCGGTCTCCTTCTTGTCGAAGGTCTTCTCGGCCTGTTCGATGAGCGTGAGGATGTCGCCCATGTCGAGGATCCGGTCGGCCATCCGGTCCGGGTGGAACTGCTCGAAGTCCTTCAGCCCCTCGCCCGTCGAGGCGAACATGATGGGCTTGCCGGTGACCTCCGCGACCGAGAGCGCGGCACCACCACGGGAATCGCCGTCGAGCTTCGAGAGCACGACACCGGTGAAGTCGACGCCCTCGTGGAACGCCTGGGCGGTCGCGACGGCGTCCTGACCGATCATCGCGTCGATGACGAAGAGGACCTCGTCGGGGTTCACGGCGGCGCGGATGTCCGCGGCCTGCTGCATGAGTTCGGCATCGATACCGAGGCGGCCGGCGGTGTCGACGACGACGACGTCGTACAGCTTCGTGCGAGCGACCTCGATCGAGTCCTTCGCGACCTGCACGGGGTCACCCACGCCGTTGCCGGGTTCCGGCGCGTACACGAACGCACCGGCCCGCTCACCGACGACCTGGAGCTGGTTCACCGCATTGGGGCGCTGGAGGTCGGCGGCGACGAGCATCGGGCGGTGGCCCTCGGACTTGAGCCAGTGCGCGAGCTTGCCGGCGAGCGTCGTCTTACCGGCGCCCTGGAGGCCGGCGAGCATGATGACCGTCGGCGGACGCTTCGCGAACTGGATGCGCCGGGTCTGCCCACCGAGGATGCCGACGAGTTCGTCGTTGACGATCTTGACGACCTGCTGGCCCGGATTGAGCGCACCCGAGACCTCCTCGGACAGCGCGCGCTCGCGCACGCGGCCGGTGAAGGCCCGCACGACCGGGAGGGCGACGTCGGCGTCGAGGAGCGCGCGACGGATCTCGCGGATCGTCTGGTCGACATCGGCTTCCGACAGACGCCCCTTGCCCCGAAGGTTCTTGAAGGTCGTCGTCAGCCGGTCGGAGAGTGAATTGAACACTGGTGATTGCAGCTTTCGTCCACGGGTCAGGAAGTCAACAACCCAGGGTATCAATTCCGGGCCGCCGGCCGGACCACTCCCGAGGCGCCCCACCGGTCCCGGCACGAGGTGCGGGCCGTGCACACGGCGCGCAGCGCCCCGAGCACGCGAGAACCCCCGCCACCGGCGCGCAGCGCCGAGGACGGGGGTTCGTCGGGAACGTGAGGCCGGAACCTCGCGAGGAGTGTGCTCAGAGTGCGGATTCACCCTCGGCACGATCGGAGACACGGATGACCTGATCGACCGAGGTGACCCAGATCTTGCCGTCACCGGGGTTGCCCGTCGAGGCCTTGTCGAGGAGCACCTCGAGGATCCGGAGCGATTCGAGGTCGCTCGTGAGGATCTCGATGCGGAGTTTCTGCACGAGGTCCTCGGTGTAGGAGGCGCCACGGTAGAACTGCTTGTGGCCCTTCTGCCGTCCGTACCCCGAGGCCTGGGAGACGGTGAGTCCCTGGACTCCGAACTCCTCGAGGCCGGCACGCAGGTCCGCGAGCTTCTCGGGGCGGATGATGGCGGTGATGAGCTTCATCAGACGGTCTCGCTTTCGGGGATCGGACGGTGGGCTGCCGGGGACGAGGGGTGCGGGCGGAAGGTGCCGCCGGTACCGAGGCCGCCGAACTCGTAGCCGGTCTCGGCGTGTTCGGTGAGGTCGATACCGGTGACCTCGTCGTCCTCCTTGACCCGCAGACCGATGGTCTTGTGGACGAGGATGCCGAGCACGAAGGTGATGACACCGGCCCAGACGATCGCGAAGATCGCAGCGACGACCTGGGCGACGAGCTGCCCGACACCGCCACCGTAGAACAGACCACCCTCCGTCGCGAGGAAGCCGATGAGAACGGTGCCGATGAGACCGGACACGAGGTGGACGCCGACGACGTCGAGGGAGTCGTCGTAGCCGAACTTGAACTTGAGCCCGACAGCGAGGGCGGAGCCGACACCGCAGAGGATGCCGATGACGATCGCGCCGATCGGGGACACCGAGGCACAGGCCGGGGTGATGCCGACGAGGCCGGCGACGATACCGGAGGCGCCACCGAGGGAGGTGGGCTTGCCGTCCCGGATCCACTCGGTGATGATCCAGCCGAGGAAGGCAGCGGCGGGAGCGGCGAGGGTGTTGACCCAGATGAGACCGGCCTCGCCCGGATCGGTGGCGGCGCCACCGTTGAAGCCGAACCAGCCGAACCAGAGGATCGCGGCACCGAGCATGACGAACGGGATGTTGTGGGGACGCTGGGCGGGATCCTTGCCGAAGCCCTTGCGCTTGCCGATGATGAGCGCGAGCACGAGGGCCGCGATACCGGCATTGATGTGGACGACCGTGCCGCCGGCGTAGTCGATCGCCTCACCGAAGGTCTGGCCGATGAAGCCGTCGGCGGAGAGCAGGCCGCCGCCCCACACCATGTAGTCGAGGGTGCAGTAGGAGAAGGTCACCCAGAGTGTGATGAACACGAGCCACCCGGAGAACTTCGCGCGGTCGGCGATGGCGCCGGCGATGAGGGCGACGGTGATGATCGCGAAGGTCGCTCCGAAACCGACACCGATGAGACCCGGAAGTGCTTCCGGATCACCCGTGTAGGAGGTGAGCCCGAGGTCCGCGAAGGGGTTGCCGGTCACCTGCAGCGAGGTCGTCATATCGGACATCGACGAGCCCCAGAGGACCCAGACGACACCGGCGACGGCGATGGACGAGAAGACCATCATCATCATGTTGAGCACGGACTTCGCGCGGGTCATACCGCCGTAGAAGAACGCCACTCCGGGCGTCATGAGGAGGACGAGTGCTGCGCACACCATCGTCCACACATCAGTAGTACTGAGGACTACGTCATCCATGTGTTTCCAGCCGTTCCGTTCCTTGGACGACCCCGGGCTCTCCGCGGTCGACGCGAGGATCACTCCTCGCTTCTGGAGCCAGTCTGGACGGGCGGTGTTACTCGGTTTCGCGGAGAACGTTGCTGCCGTGTAACGCGCCTCACGTCGGTGTAAACGCTGCGTTACACACGACTGCGCGGCGGCTGCGGATCACCCGGAAAAAGCGTGATCGAGGTGGAACGGTGACGGAGGAGGCGGCGGCGACCGCCCCGCGGGACGGTCCGGGAACGCCGTGCGTCAGGCGTCGAGCAGGGCGTCGACGAAGCCCTCCGCGGTGAACGGTGCGAGGTCGTCCGCCCCCTCGCCGAGTCCGATGAGCTTGACCGGCACGCCGAGCTCGCGCTGGACGGCGACGACGATGCCGCCCTTGGCGGTGCCGTCGAGCTTGGTGAGGACGATGCCGGAGATGTCGACCGCCTCGGCGAAGACCTTCGCCTGCTGCATGCCGTTCTGCCCGGTCGTCGCATCGAGGACGAGGAGCACCTCGTCGATCCCGTGGCCCTCGGACAGCGGCCGGGAGGCGACACGCTTGACCTTGCCGAGCTCGTCCATGAGGCCCTTCTTGTTCTGCAGACGCCCGGCGGTGTCGACGAGGACGACGTCCGTGCCCTCGGTCCGCCCGCGTTCGACCGCGGAGAACGCGACCGAGGCGGGGTCGCCGCCCTCGGGGCCGCGCACCGTCTCCACGCCCACCCGGTCGCCCCAGGTGGTGAGCTGGTCGGCCGCCGCAGCGCGGAACGTGTCCGCCGCGCCGAGCAGCACGCTGCGGCCCTCGGCGACGAGGACACGCGCGATCTTGCCGACGGTCGTCGTCTTGCCGGCACCGTTGACCCCGACGACGAGGACGACGGCGGGGTCCTCCCCCTCCCGGTACACCTTGAGTTCACGGTCCATCGTCGGGTCGACGACACGGACGAGTTCCTCGCGCAGAAGTGCCTTGATGGTCTCCGGATCGCGTGTGCCGATGACCCGGACCCGTTCGCGCAGCGCGTCGACGAGTTCGGTCGTCGTGTCCACACCGAGGTCCGCGAGGATGAGCGTGTCCTCGATCTCCTCCCACGTCCCCTCGTCGAGGGTGTCGCTCGAGAGGAGGGTGAGCAGACCGCGCCCGAGCGCGTTGTTCGAGCGGGCGAGGCGCGCCCGGAGCTTCGCGAGGCGCGAGCGCGGTTCGGTGGGCACCTCGAGTTCCCGGGCAGGCGCCTCGGGTTCGGCCTCCGGCGCGTGGATCTCCTCCTCGGCCGGGAGGACTCCCGTCCCGGCCGGCTCCTCCGGCAGCGGCTTCCGTGGCTTCTTCGGGGCGAGCAGGAAGATCCCGGCGATGACGAGGACGAGCAGAACGGCGCCGCCGATGATGTATGCGCCGAAATCGGTGAGGAGTTCCACGGTTCCCTCCAGGGAAGTGAGGCGGACGGTGTGCGGGCTGCGGGCTCCGGTGTCCGGTCGACCGGCTCGCCGGCGTGGCGGCCACAACCGGACCGCCGAGGCGATCAGCCGAAGAGCAGGGTGAGTGCGGTGCGGAACCCGGTGCCCGTACCGGGCACCTTCCAGTGGCGGGTCCGGGGCCGGAAGGTGAGGAGGGCCGGGGCCGCGTGGCGCCTCGGCTGGGGGCGCAGGACGTAGGAGTGCTCCTGCATCGCGGTGACGGCGGCCTGTTCGCGGGTCGCGAGGTGCGAGGTCCCGTCGTCGTGGCCGAAGAACCCGTGCACCTCGTTCGCATGGCCCGTCCATTCGGGCGGAAGGCGGAACAACTGGAGCTCTCCGGGGATGTTGCGGCCCTCGGCGCGCAGTCCCGGCAGGGCGACCGCGAGGACGATCGCGATCGCGATCGCCACGGTGACGGCGAGCCCGATCCCCACGACCACCATGACACCTAGATCCATGGAGACCTCGGTCCGGTGGTCTGTACGGGCACGTCGGGCAACTCCTTCGGGGATTCGGGTGCCACGTCCTGCGGTGACACATCGTGTGACCGGATGCGCACAGCGGCTCCGGCCCCGTTCATCCTATAGTCCGGTACGCCGCGGACGGGCCCGGAATCGCCTCATGTGCCGGAACCGACACGGTGAATTCGCTGGGAGATCACTGCAGACACTCCGTCGCCACCCATCGCCACACCGTAGAGGGCGTCCGCGATCTCCATCGTGCGCTTCTGATGCGTGATGACGATGAGCTGCGAGGTCTCCTGGAGCTCGCGGAACACCGTGAGGAGACGGGACAGGTTGAGGTCGTCGAGCGCGGCCTCGACCTCGTCCATGACGTAGAAGGGACTGGGCCGGGCCTTGAAGATCGCCACGAGGAGCGCGATCGCCACGAGAGAGCGTTCGCCTCCCGAGAGCAGGGAGAGTCGTTTGACCCGTTTGCCCGCCGGCCGGGCGTGGACGTCGACGCCGGTCGTGAGCATGTCCTCCGGGTCCGTGAGGGTGAGGCGTCCCTCCCCGCCGGGGAACAACCGGGAGAAGATGTGTTCGAACTCCCGGGCGGTGTCCGCGAAGGCCTCCTCGAACACCTGTTTCACGTGGGAGTCGACCTCCTTCACGAGGCCCCGCAGGTCCTTGCGGCTCGTCTCGATGTCGTCGATCTGCTGGTGGAGGAAGTCGTGGCGCTCCCGCAGGGCCGTGTACTCCTCGAGCGCCAGAGGGTTCACGGTGCCGATCGCCTTGAGGGCGCGTTCCGCCTTCGCCTTCGCCTTCTCGACCTCGGCGCGGACGTACGGCCGGGTGGGAGGAGCCTGTCGGTCGGTGGATGCGGTGGGTTCGTCGCCCGCGCTCGCCACGGACGCCCCGTCACCATCGTCCTCGGGTGCGTTGCCGTCGTCGCCCTCCGATTCCGTCGCCGCACCCTCCGCGTCGTACTCCGGGACCTCGAGGTGGGGACCGAACTGCTCGACGAGGTGCTCGAGGGAGAGCCCGACCTCGCCTCGGGCCCGGCGTTCGAGTTCCTCGAGCCGCAGGACGTGCCGTTCACGGGCGAGCCGGGCCTCGTGTTCGGCGTTCGTGAGAGCACCGAGCGCGTCGGCGTGTTCGGCTCGTTCGCTCCGCACCCGCCCGAGTTCCTCCTCAAGGACGGCGCGCCGTTCACGCAGACCGGTGAGTGATTCCTCCGCCCGGGCCTCGAGGACGCCGAGGTGCGTCGCGAGTCCGGACGCGATCTCGGCGATGTGCTCGGCGGCCGCCGCCTGCTTCCGGCGCCGGGCCGCGATCCGGGCCGCCCGCGCACGTGCCTGTTCCTCCTGTTCCGCCTGCCGGCGGAGCGAGGCGATGCGGTCCTGGAGGAAGGTCACCCGGTCCTCCGCGCCACGGTGTGCGATCCGGAGTTCGACGAGTTCGTCGGAGAGTGTGCGGACCCGGGCGGCGAGTGCGTCACGGGCATGTGTGTCCGGCTCGGTGTCGACCTCGTCGGTGTTCGAGCGCAGAGCGGCTTCCGCGCGGTCGAGCGCCCGCGCGGCCTCCTCGCGTTCCGCCCGGATGCGGGTGCGGCGCGCGGCGATGTCCGCGAGCTGTTCCTCGATCCGGCGGACGGCCTCTGCCGCACGGGAGAGTTCCTCCCCGGCGGCGAGGATGCGGGAGTCGGATTCGTGGAGTGCGGTGAGGGCGCGATCGACCTCGGCGCGGGCGGCTTCGAGCGCGGGGCGACCTTCTTCCCGCTGGCGGAGGAGCTCCGCGTGTTCCCGCTCGAGTTCGACGATGTGGGCCTCGGTGCGGGCGAGGGCAGCGCGGCTCTCGATGCGGCCGGCCTCCGCGGAGTCCCCGCGGGACACGCGGGACGCGGAGAGGATCTCACCGGCGGCGGTGACCGCGATGAGACCGGGTTCGTCCGTGACGAGCCGGGCACCGGCGGCGACGTCCTCGACCGTGCGGACGTCTGCGAACACCCGGTCGAGCAGTTCCGTGAGGCCCGGATCCGGGCTCGTGACGAGGTCCCCGAGGCGGGCGCCCGCGCGGAATCCTCCGTCGACGGTGGTCGCGACCGCCTCGTCCGCGGTGCCCTCCGGCGAGGCGGGACCTGCTGCAGCGTCCCGCGGTTCCGATGCGGCGCCTCGGGTGGGGGTGGCGCCACCGGCCACCGCGAGGTCGACTGCGGTGTCCGCGGGGAGCGCGGCGAGGACGGCGGCGGCGGCATCCACGTCGTCGACGAGCACGGCCGAGGCGAGCGCACCGAGCGCGCTCGTCACCGCGACCTCGTGGCCGGGGACGATGTCGAGGAGATCGCCGACGGCGGCGCGCACACCCCGGTGGCCGGCGGCAAGGAGGTCCTCGGTCGCGGCGGCGAGACGGGTGCCGACCCGGAGTGCCTCCACCCGTGCGCGGGCGCGGTCGAGCTCCCGGGAGTGCTCCGTGAGGGAGCCGGCGAGCACCTCGTCCTTCTCCTCGAGCGCTGTGAGGGCGGCGAGCGCGGACTCGTGGGCGGCATCGAGTGCGGTCTCCCCGGACTCGACCTCGGCGGCGGCGGCCTGTGCGGCCTCGAGGTCGGTGCGGGCGGCGGTGAGCTGCTCGCCGAGCGCGGTTTCCCGGGTGTCGAGGGACGCGAGGGCGTCGGCGGCGTCCTGGAGCGTCTTCGCCGCGACCTCCCGCGCGCTCGCGAGGCCGGCGCGTTCCTTGAGCCGGGCGGCGATCGCGATCCGTGCCGCCTTGAGTGCGTTCTCCTCGGCCTCGAGCTCGGCCGCCAGTGCGGTGCGCGACTCCTGGGCCTCCGCGAGCCGTTTCCCGGACTCCTCGAGAGCGGTGCGGGCGGCTGCAAGGTCCTTCTCGAAGGAGTCGGCGCGGGAGCGGAGGGTCTCGGGGGCGTCCTTGCCGGTCGTCTCCGGGTGCACGGTGCGCAGGTGGGTGACGCGGTCGGAGGCGCGGCGCGAGAGCGCCGCGGCCCCGGCGGCTCGGGTCCCGGCGAGCCGGAGGTGCTGCTGGAGTTCCTCGGTGCGGGCGCCCTGGGCGTGGAGTTCCTGTTCGATCCCGGAGATGCGCGTGTCGATCTCCGCGATCCGCGCTTCGAGGGAACGCCGTCGTTGGCCGCCGTCGACGGGCCCGCTCGCGGCCTCAAGACGTGCCTGGACCCGGACGACGTCGTCGGCGAGGAGCCGGGCGGAGGCGTCACGGACGGTGGCCTGGACGACCGCGGCCCGCCGTGCGGCCTTCGCCTGGCGGGAGAGCGGGCCGAGCTGCCGGGAGAGTTCGGTGCGCAGGTCGTTCAGCCGATCGAGGTTCGTCTGGAGCCCGTCGAGCTTCCGCAGCGCCTTGTCCTTGCGGCGGCGATGCTTGAGGACGCCGGCGGCCTCCTCGATGAACCCGCGACGTTCGAGGGGGTCGGCCTGGAGGATCTGATCGAGGCGCCCCTGCCCCACGATCACGTGCATCTCCTTGCCGAGGCCGGAGTCGTTGAGGAGTTCCTGGATGTCGAGGAGGCGGGCGGGCTCGCCGTTGACGGAGTACTCGCTGCCGCCGGTGCGGAACAGGGTGCGCTTGATCGTCACCTCGGTGTAGTCGATGGGGATCGCACCGTCGGTGTTGTCGATCGTGAGGGCGACCTCCGCACGGCCGAGCGGGCCGCGCCCGGAGGTACCGGCGAAGATGACGTCGTCCATCTTCCCGCCGCGGAGGTTCTTCGCCCCCTGCTCCCCCATCACCCACGCGAGCGCGTCCACGACGTTGCTCTTCCCTGACCCGTTGGGCCCGACGACGCACGTGATCCCGGGCTCGAGGTCGAGCTTCGTCGCGGAGGCGAAGGACTTGAATCCGCGCAGGGTGAGGGATTTGAGGTACATGATCGGACAAGACTATCCGGAGGCACGGACGCGGCCGGGCAGGCCCGAGGGGCGCGACCCATGAGAGGCTGAGACTTCCGGCGGACCGCCGGTCCTCCCCGTGAAACGAGCCACACCGAGGTGCATCCACAGCAGTGTGACTCATAGTCCGTGGATTCTTCGTCGGCGTCATCGAACGCTGGTGGCATGGAACCCACCGACGACCGCCGCGCCTTCGGCGATCGTGTGCGGGAACTCCGGAGGGAGAAGGGTTTCAGCTCGCAGGAGGCATTCGCGCACCACGTGGGACTCGACCGGACATACGTCTCCGGGATCGAGACCGGGCGCCGCAATCCGACCTTCGACATCATCATGAAGCTCGCGCACGCCCTCGAGGTGCGCCCCGCCGAACTCCTCGACACCCTCGACTGAACGCGCCGGTGCCGCGTCACGCTCCGGAACTCGGAGCCGAAAGGGTGTAGCACACCGTGGCACATCGGCGTACGATCGATGTATGACGGCCCCCGCTTCGAACGAACCTCGAATCAGCCAGCGTGACCTGCGGAGCAGATCTCGTGAGATCATGGATGCCCTCGAAGCCGGAGAATCGTATGCCGTGACCCGGGACGGCCGTGTGATAGGCCACCTCGTCCCCGAACAGGGACCGCGCACATTCGTCTCTCGGTCCCTGTTCGCCGATCTCTTCTCTGCGCCCGGTCCGGATCTCGAGCTCTTTCGTCGGCACACTCGTGACCATCTGTCGGACGACGTGATCGATCCGTACGAGCGCAGTTGATATGACCGACCGCGGCCTGCTCGACACCAACATTCTCATCCTCGCGGATCGCATCGACCCCGGGCTTCTTCCGGCTCGCGCCGCCATCAGTGCCGTCACACTGGCGGAGCTGGCCGCAGGTCCCGGATTCGTGACGGGAACGTCTCCGGATGATGTCCGTGAACGGTCGCGGCGGATCGATACCTGGCAACGGGCAGAACGGGCGTTCGCCCCGCTTCCGTTCGATGACCGAGCCGCTCGGTTGTACGGGCGAATGTGCGCGCTGGTCACAGCGATCGGACGCAGGCCGCGTGCTCGAACGGCGGATCTCATGATCGCGTCGACAGCCGCCGCCGAGGGTATTCCCCTGTACACGACGAACCCCGACGACTTCCTCGGCGTCGAGGACCTCGTGGAGGTCATACCGGTGCCCCGGCCCCGGTGACACCGGGCAGTACGACCTCGCTCGGAGTACGCGTCACTTCCGCTTCGAGCGCATCGCCTTCACGACGGTGAGGGAGTCGTCGGTGACGAACGCCTCGTATTCGGGCGATCCGACCGGGACGAGCGCCACCCGTCCTTCGGCGTCGTAGTGGAAACCCCAGCCGTAGCGCTTGGCCAGCGGGGACGACCGCAGGCACGGTTGCCCCCTCGCGAAGACCGTCGGACCCTTCACCGGGACGGGTGGAACCTCCGCCGAGGCGACAGGACAGTCCTCGGCGACGGCGATGAACGTGTTCGTGTAGTTCGTCGTTCCCATGACAGGAGTGTGGGCCGCGTTCCCGCGGTGCACAAGGCCCCAACTCTGCGCCGTCGTCGGGCTCAGCCGTCACCAGCCGAGCACCGTCACGAGGCCGGTGGCCGCCGCGGCGATCACGCCGGTCCGGCTTCGTACCACCACGAGCGTCGGAGACGGGATCGCCGTGTTCGACCTCGTCGTCCGTCGAGTGAGCGCCCGGTTCCCCCGGTCCCCCGGCGCTCCGGGGTCCTCCGGCGCCCTGCCCCACGAGGACCCGCTCCTCCCTCCGCGCGACCACACCTCGGCGGATCCGTGAACCCAGGTACACCACTGCGATGACACACAGGACGTTTCCCCCGACCGGGGAGCGACGACCGACGTTCCGGCCGGCTTCGAGGACGCTGCGGCTCGTATGTCACCCTCGGACAGGTCTCTCGTGCTCGTTTCCGCACAGCTCTACGACGACGTCGCGATGACCGACATCAAGCAC
>NZ_BAAANO010000013.1:0-12490 GCF_039529845.1 Brevibacterium samyangense
GTCACCGCCGCAATACTCTTTGAATAGAAGGATGGCCCTGGAACCGTGACGGTTCCAGGGCCATCCTGCATTCACCGGCGTTGCCGGTTTTTTGCAACGAGGAAGGGCCCGGGGAGATCTCCCCGGGCCCTTTTGCATTCACGAGGCAGCCCGGTTGTCGTCGGCTGCCAACGTCGTTGTCAGTCCTCGACGGCGAACTCGATCGTCTCGGTGAAGGACTCACCGTGGCGGTCCGTGGCGGTGACCTTCGCGGTGTGCGTCCCGGCCTCGAGGGCCGTGGGGAGCTCGTAACGCAAGATGTGCATCGAGCGGTCGGCCACGCTGCCTCCGTGGACGAGCTGCTCCTGGGTCGCCGCGGGATCGGACCATTCGGCTCCGATCTTCACGGCCTCTCCGGCCATCTCCTGGGTGCGCTCGGCGGGCTCCGCTTCGGCTCCGTCGAGTTCGACCTCCACGGTGGCTCCGGTGCTGCCCATCCAGAAGCTCGTCGTGAGCCAGGTGGTGTCTGCGAGATCCTCGGCGGTGTGGGTACCGGGGTGCTCGAATCCCGGTGCGTCGCCGTCCGCGTCCTTGTTCTCCTCGAACCACTCACGGTAGGAGGGGGAGTTGAGGCCGAGCGCCATCTGGTCCTCCTCGTCTCCACCACGGATGGTGAAGCTCTCCCTCACCTCGGTGCCTTCGATGGCGAGGTTCACGACGCCCGGGACCGCACCGTCGCGCTGGAGAGCGGTCGGGTAGCCGCCCTCGAGCATCTCGCCCGAGTACCAGTCACCGGAGATCGCGCCGGCGGTGATGTGCTGGAACGGAAGTTCCTCGACACCCATGACCTCGCGCCAACCGGCGACCGCATCGCCTTCCTGGAGGTTCTCGAGGGAGTGGGTGTGGCCGGACAGTGCGAGTGCCTCACGGCCGTCGAGAAGTTCGTAGATCTCCTTCACTTGAGGCACCTGGTGCTGTGCGAGGTCGTTGTCCGCGAAGTCGAGCAGAGCGATGTGGCCGGCGATGACGACGAGTTTGTTTTCGGGGGTGTTCGCGATGTCGTTGCGGAGCCATTCCATCTGGCGGTCGTCGATGCCGGCCTCGTAGCTGGTGCTGCCCTCGAGCGGGTACTCGACGGTGCTGAGGGCGACGAAGTGGATGTTGCCGACGTCGTAGGAGTAGTACTCCGCACCGAAGTTCTGGCGGTAGGTGTCGAACGCGTGTTCGCTCGAGGTCGCGTCGAAGTCGAGATCGTGATTGCCCGGGAGGAAACGGGCGGGACCGTTGAGCATGTTCGCGAGCTCGCGGGTCTGCGGGTAGAGGGAGAGGTCGTCGGGGGAGCCCTCGGGCAGGTGGGTGTAGGAGAACTGGGCGACGTTCGATTCGTCGACGGGCACCTGGTACCCGGCCGGCTGCGTCACGAAGACCGACATGTTCTCGTAGGCGGGGAGCTCGTAGGCGCCGTCCCCGTCGGTGGTGACGACGTCGCGTCCGTTCGACACGGTGACGCCCTCGATACCCTTCTCCCGGCGGTCCTGCTTCGAGTTCTCGTTCCTGTCCTCGAAGACAGTTCCGCTGACGGTCTCCTCGTCCGCGCCGTCTCCGGGAACGACGTCGACCTGTCCGCGGAAGGCGTCCTTCTCCCAGTGCTTCCCCGCATCCTTGCCGTGCGAGGGCTTCTCGTCGTGGGGGTGGGCGTGAGCGGGTGCCGCGATCGCGGCCGAACCGGCGACCGCGGCAGCGAGAACGGCTGCTGCGAGAACGCGGCGGGATCCGAGGGCAAGGGGATGCATATGGCTCCTCGGTGAGTGGTCCGGGCTGCCGGCTCTCGGCAGCCCGGACACACGTTCACGGACCGAGGTGACGTGCAGGTCGATTCACGGCGACGAAACAGGACGGGATTCTTCGTGAAGAGTTCCATTGACGAACAATCCGATACCCGTTATCGAAATGTGATCCTACCGCGGGGGAAGGGCCCCCACCTGCGGTGATCGTCCTGTCTCCACAGCGATGGGCGCCTTGCTGACCGCTCAGTGTCGGCGGTAGCGGGCGGCGGCCACCGCAAGGCCACCTGCCGCGAGCAGGGCGAGCCCGAGCAGTGCGGGGACCACGGCCGAGGCGCCGGTCCGCGGAAGGGACCCGGCGGCCTCCGCGTCCGCATCCCGCGTCGTGCCCGGGGTGGTCGCGTCGGCCGTGCCGTTCGGCACGCTCGTCCGGCCGGGTCCGGCCGCCGGGGACGACTCCTCGGCATCGCCCGGCGACACGCCCGGACCGGTAGGTGCCTCGCCCGTGGAGGATTCCGTGGAGGAAGCCGTCGGTGCACCACCGGTCTCCGGAACGGGAGAGGCTCCGGGATCCGTGGGCTCCGTGGGAGCCGAGGGCTGCACCGTGGCCGGCGGCGTCGAGGACGGCTGCGTCCCCAGCGTCGTGACGTCGAAGAACGTCGTCGAGCCGGTGACCTCGTTCCCGACGACGATCATGCCCGCGGACCCGTCCTCGGCGGGAACGTACACGATGCTCTCGGGCCCGGAGTCGCCCGCGTTCTCGACGTCGTCGGCGATGAGCTCGACGTCGAAGTTGCGGGTGTTCACGTAGGTCTGGAAGCGCGAGTCACCCGGATCCGTGATGTCGTACACCATGATCCCGCCCACGCGTTCGAGACCGATGAACGCGTAGGTCCGGTCTCCGATCTGCGCGACCTCGATGGCCTCCGGCTCGGGGCCCTTGTCGTCCGAGCGCGCGTCGATGCCCGATTCGTCGTTGTTCGCGTTGAACTGATCGGGAAGCGCCTGGGCGGTGATCGCCTCGAAGTCGTTCCCGGAGTCGAAGACGAGTTCGCCGTCGGTCGTGAGGATCGAGAAGGACCGCGCACCGAATCCGTGGATCTCCTCGTAGCAGGAACCGTCGGCGGAGAGGCCCTGGGCCAGGGTGATCGTGAGTCTGCCCAGTGCGGTGTCCTCCTGCATCGCGGCAGCGCTGTCGAAGCCGGCCTCGGTGACGAGTGCGTCACAGATCGGCGGGGTGTCCCCGGCCCCGAGGTCCGCCACGCGGGCCTCCTCGCCGTATCCGTCCCAATCACGGGAATCGCCCTCGTTCGCTGTGAGCAGATAATCGGTCCCGTCGATCGTCACGGATTTCACCGTGTCGGGCTGCCGGAACGTGGTGATCGGCGCGGTGACGGGGTTGTAGGCGTCGTCCTCGTTCGTGAGATCCGTCGGGACCTCGGACAGATCCTGCGAGCCGAGCGGGAGGATGTCGACGACGGAGGCCGTTGCGAGATCGATCACGGCGATTCCGTTCGCCTCCTGGAGCGTCACATATGCGCGATCACCCAGGATCGTGGAATACTCGGGTTCGAGGTTCTCCGAGACGGGGAACTCGGGCGTCTCTCCGAGCGCGTCCTCTCGACCTCCGAAGATCCGGATGCCCTGCGGTAGGTCGAACTCCCCGTCGGCCTCGTAGGCGTGGAAGTCGGCGGTCCGGACGGCACCCCGCGCCAGCATTTCCGGTGTCACGGGCAGAGCGATGACGCTCACCGTGCCCTCCGGATCCACCGAGTAGTCCTCGGCCGGTTCACCCTCGTTCGCGACGACCGCATGCTCCCCCTCGGGGGAGATCACGACGGAGTCGGGCAGCGCCCCGACGGTCACCGCACCGAGCGCCCGAGGCGCCTCGCCCGAGACGTCGTACGCCACCACCCAGCCCGGATCGGTCTTCGTCTCCGCCTCCACCGCGATGAGGGCGAGCCCGTCCTCGCGCACCGCGACCGAGTTCGCCACCCCGCCCGCGGGGACCTGCCCACCTCCCTGTACCGGGACGCCGGCGGTCGGAAGCGTGTCGATCGCCTCGGGCGAGGTCGGATCCGCCGCATCGATGATCTGGACGACACCCTGCTGCGCATTCACGACGAGCGCCTGCTGCTTCGCCGCGTAGTACTGGACGATCTCCGCGGCGCCTGCATCGAAGACGTTCTCCCGGTGGGAACCGAGCGGAGACAGTGAGATCGACGACTCCTCGGCCGCGTGAGCGACGTGGGGGATCGCGGTGGACGGAGCCGTGCCGGTCGCGTGCGCCGGGAGAGCCGCGAGGGCAGCGGCGGGCAGGACGAGTGCCGAGGCGAGCAGCCCGGCCCCGAGAACGCGCGGGGAACCGGCTCCTCGGGCGTGGGTACGACGGGGGATCATGTGTGCCTTTCGCGTGGATCGGAGGTGAACGCACCCCAAACTAGGCACCCCGGAAAGGGGTCTCGCGGACTCTGCGTGAACGGGGCGTGAATTCTCCTGGGTTCGGGCCGCCGACGTAGACTGGGGACGCCCACCGGCGTCATCTGAACAGGGAGAACCGTGTCCAATTCGAGCAGCGATCGCTCAGGCGAGTCGAACCACAACCGCAACGACCGGAACGGCTCCCGCGGAGTGGGCGGCGGCTCCGGGCGTGGCTCCGGCGGTCCGAACCGCTCCGGTCACTCGGGCACCTCGGGGAAGTCGGGCGGTTCCCGCGGCGGATACCGCGGCGGCCGCGATTCGGGTGGCAAGCCGGAGTGGAAGAAGGACGGCAGTCCCGCATGGAAGCGTGACGGTGATTCCCGCGGTGAATCCCGTGGTGATTCCCGCGGTGGTGGCTCGCGCGGTGGGTTCCGGGGTGACGACCGTCGTGGTGGGAAGCCCGACTGGAAGAAGGACCAGAAGCCGTCGTGGAAGCGTGACGGTGACTCCCGTGGGGACTCCCGTGGTGATTCCAGCGGAGGCGACCGCCGGGGTGGCAGGCCGGAGTGGAAGAAGGACCAGAAGCCGTCGTGGAAGCGTGACGGTGACTCCCGTGGGGATTCCCGTGGCGGGTTCCGCGGCGACGACCGTCGAACCGATGATCGGCGTGGTGCCGACCGCCGGGGAGCCGATCGTCGCGGTGGGAAACCCGACTGGAAGAAGGACGGCAAGCCGGCCTGGAAGCGCGACGGTGATTCCCGCGGTGGACGGCCCGAGTGGAAGAACGACCGGAACGACCGTCGGACCGATCGCGCGGGCCACCGCCGGCCCGGCGACCACGACCGCCACGACAACAAGGTGCGTCGCAACGAACCGGCGATCCCCGAGGGCATCACCGGGCGTGAACTCGCCGGTGATGTGAAGTCGCAGCTGCGGTCGCTCGAGAAGAAGAACGCGGAGACCGTCGCCAAGCACATCGTCGCCGCGGGTCGCCTCGTCGACACCGACCCCGAACTCGCCTATGAACACGCCCAGGCGGCGGTGTCCCGGGCCGCCCGTGTGGGGGCCGTCCGTGAGGCCTTCGGCCTTGTCGCGTACCAGCTCGAGAAGTACGACGAGGCGATCCGCGAACTGCGCACGCACCGCCGGATCTCCGGATCGAACGACAACCTCGCGATCATCGCGGACTCCGAGCGCGGCCGGGGCAACCCGAGGAAGGCACTCGAGCTCTTCGAATCCGTCGACAAGGCCGACGTGGACCCGGCCATCTGGGCCGAACTCGTCATCGTCGCCGCCGGTGCGCACGCGGACCTCGGCGATATCGCGAAGGCCCACCGGATCATCGAGGCCGAGGGCTTCACCGGCCACCCGAGCGGTGCCACCGTCCGCCTGTTGTCCGCGTTCTCGGACGTCCTGCGCCTCGAGGGCGACGGGGAGATGGCCGACAAGTACGAGGAACTCGCCCGCAGGACCGCACGGGCCACCGGCATCCTCTTCGGTGACGAGGAGGTCGATCCCAACGAGGGCGTCGAGATCCTCACCATCGAGGAGGAGGTGCTCGAGGAGGAGCCGTCGGAGGAGCCGCCGTCCGAGGCCGCCGAGTCGGCGGAGCCCGTCGAGGCACCGACCACCGGGGACTCCGCAGACCCCGAGCCGGCCGAGGCCGAGGCGCACGAGGGCTCGTCCGGGACCTCGGCCGCGGACACCCCCGAGGAGGACGCCAACGCCCCGGTCTCGATCGAGGACGAGGTCGACGAGATCCTCCTGGAAGCAGGAATCGACCCGGAAGACACGAAGTGACGTTCGACTCCGTACTCCTCGATCTCGACGGCGTCGTCTACGAGGGCCCGCACGCGGTCCCCGGAGCACCGGAGGCCCTGCGGGCCTTCGCGGACCGCGGGATCCCGTACGGTTTCGTCACGAACAACGCCTCCCGCAGCGCGGACACGGTCGCCGCCCACCTGCGGGAGCTGGGCCTCGCCGCCCAGCCCGAACAGGTCGTCACCTCGGCGGTCGTCGGGGCGCAAGCGGTCGCCGAGGCGCTTCCGGCCGGGAGCCGCGTGCTCGTCGTCGGTTCCGACTCCATGCACCGGATCGTCGCGGACACCGGGCTCGTCCCGGTACGCACGGCCGAGGAACAGCCCGCGGCGGTGCTCCAGGGATTCCACCGCGGGATCGACTGGCAGCAACTCGCGGAGGCCTCCATCGCGATCCGCGCGGGTGCGCGGTGGTGGGCGACGAACATGGACCCGACCGCCCCGACCGAACGGGGGCTCCTCCCCGGCAACGGCGCGTTCGTGCGCGTCGTCGAGGAGACGACCGGCGCCACGCCGACCGTGACCGGAAAACCCTCGGCCGCGATGCTCGAGGGAGCCGCACGGATCATCGGCGGACGGAACCCGATCATGGTCGGCGACCGGCTCGACACCGACATCCAGGGAGCGGTCGCCGCCGGGTACGACTCCGCGCTCGTCCTCACCGGTGTGCACGACATCCACGACGCGCTCCTCGCTCCCGAGATCATGCGCCCGGGCCACATCGTGCGGCGACTCACCGATCTCCTCGAGCCCCTGCCGCCGGCGCACGTGTTCGACAGCTTCGCCGCGGCGTGCAACGGCGCCGCGGTACGGATCGAGGGCCGACGCCTCGTCACCGACACCCCGACGCTCGACGCCGCGAACGCGGCCCTCGCGCTCGTCGCCTCGCTGCCCGAGGCGATGGAACTCGACCTCTCCGCCTTCCCGGCGAGGGTCGAGCGATGAGCGAGCAGCCGACGCCCGCCGAACTCGCCGGTGACCTCGACACCACGGGACTCGCCGAGCGCCTCGCCGCCCTGCAGAGTGCTCCGGACGCCGAGTCCCTCCACGCAGCGGGGGAGTTGCTCACGGATCTCGAGAACGGGCTGAACTCCCTGTGACCGGCGAGGCGGCACACGCACCGGGCACGAGCGGAGCGATCGGCGCGGACGGCGCGAACCCGACCGGGGCCGCCACCGCGCTGCGTCTCGACCAGGCGCTCGTGGAGCGCGGGCTCGTGCGGTCGCGCAACCGCGCCGCACGGGAGATCGACGCCGGACGGGTCCGGGTGAACGGCACCGTCGTACGCAAACCGGCGTTCCGCGTCCCTCCCGAGGCGGTCCTCGTCCTCGAGGACGAGGACCCCTGGGTCGCCCGGAGCGCCCACAAACTCCTCGGCGCGCTCACGGATCTGCCGGGACCGGCCGAGCGCCTCGCCGACGCGGTGTGTCTCGATGCCGGCGCCTCGACCGGGGGCTTCACCCAGGTACTCCTGGCCCGCGGTGCCGCCCACGTCTACGCCGTCGACGTCGGACACGATCAGCTCGCCGCCGAACTGCGGTCGGACTCACGGGTGACGAACCTCGAGGGACACAACCTCCGCGCGCTCCATCCCGCGTGGATCGCCCCGCACACCGGCGTCGATCTCGTCGTGGCGGACGTGAGTTTCATTTCTCTCACCCACTTCACCGACCGGCTCCTCGGCATCGTCCGGCCCGGCGGCGAGCTCCTCCTCATGGTGAAGCCGCAGTTCGAGCTCGCCCGGAGCGCCCTCGACAAGCACGGGGTGGTGACCTCTCCCGTCCGGCGCGCCGAGGCGGTCGCCCACGTGGCGCGGGATCTCACCTCTCGGGGTGGCGAGATCCTCGGGTGGGCGCCGAGCCGTCTGCCGGGACCGACCGGCAATCGGGAGTACTTCCTCCACGTCCGGCGGCCTCGGGGAGGGGTAGTCTCGGATCCGGCCACCGACCTCGTGGCACGGATGACGGAATCGATCGGGAGGGAGAGCGCATGAGAAGCATCGCCGTGGTCCTCCACCCCCACCGCGAGGACGCCCGGACCGCCGCGCTCGCGGCCTGTACGACGCTCGAGAAGGACGGGATCCGTCCCGTCATGCTCGCGTCCGAGTACACCGTTCTCGTCGAGCACGCCGGCCCGCCCGATCCCCGCATCCACGTCATCGCCGACGAACGGATCGGACGCCTCACCGACCTCGAGCTCGTCATGGTGCTCGGCGGCGACGGCACGATCCTCCGTGCCGCCCAGAAGTTCCATCGCACGGGTGTCCCGATCATGGGCGTCAACCTCGGTCACGTGGGCTTCCTCGCGGAGAGCGAGAAGGAGGACCTCGAGGACGCGGTGCACCGCGCCGTCGCCCGCGACTACCGGGTCGAGGAGCGCCTCGCCCTCGACATCACCGTGTTCCACCGGGGCCGCGAGATCCACCGGGCCTGGGCACTCAACGACGCGACGATCGAGAAGGGCGTGAACTCCCGGATGATCGAGCTCGTCTGCGGGGTCGACCAACGGCCGGTCTCCACCTTCGGGTGCGACGGGGTCATCCTCGCGACCCCCACCGGGTCGACCGCGTACGCCTTCAGCGCCGGCGGGCCCATCGTGTGGCCCGAGGTCGAAGCTCTCCTCATGGTGCCGATCAGTGCCCACGCGCTCTTCTCCGAACCGCTCGTCGTCGCTCCGAGTTCGCGCCTCGGCGTCGAGTTCCTCGACACTCCGACCGGGACCGACGCGGTCCTGTGGTGCGACGGTCGTCGTGAGATCGACCTGCCGCCGGGCAGCCGGATCGAGGCGACACGCGCGCGGACGCCGATGAATTTCGCGCGCCTCGCGGAAGGCCCGTTCACCGATCGTCTCGTCGCGAAGTTCCAGCTCCCCGTCTCCGGCTGGCGCGGCCCCGCGCGCGGTGAGGACGCTCAGTAATTCGAACTGTTTTCGGACACGCATGCACGAAAGCTCCGGAGATGCGCGGGTTCCGGTTGTAGGATCGCCCCGTGATCAGTTCACTCGGTATCAACGACCTCGGAGTCATCTCCTCGGCGCGGATCGACCTCGGTCCCGGTCTCACCGTCGTCACGGGTGAGACCGGTGCCGGCAAGACGATGTTCGTCACCGCTCTCGACCTCCTCACCGGCGCCCGGGCCGACGCCCACGTCGTGCGCAAGGACGCCGAACGTGCGGTCGTCGAGGGCGTCTTCGACCTCACGGCGGTCACCCCTGAGGTCGCCGAGCGGATCGCGGAGGCCGGCGGTGACGTCGACGAGGACGAGGCCATCGTCACCCGCGTCGTCCCGGTGAACGGCCGGGCCCGTGCCACCGCGGGCGGGCGGACCGTTCCGCTCGGCGTGCTCAAGGACGTCGGCGACCGCCTCGTCTCCATGCACGGACAGTCCGAGCAGCTCACCCTCCGGAACGCCGCGACCCAACGCGCTCTCCTCGACGAGTACGGGGGAGCGCCGGTCGCCAAGGCGCTGGAGGCGTACCGCCGGGCCCACCGGGAGTGGAAGGACCTCGCGGCCGAACACGAGCGCCTGCTCGCGACGGCGACCGAACGCGCGGACCGGATCGCCTGGCTCACTTCGAGCCTCGAACGGATCGACGCGGTGCGTCCGCTGCCGGGGGAGGACGAGGAACTCCGGGCGTTGTCGGTGCGCCTCGGCGCCGCGGAGGACCTCAAGACCGCCGTCGGTGCCGCCCACGCCCGGCTCGTCGGCACCGACTGGGACGAGACGGTGGGCGTCGCCGACCTCCTCGCCGGTGCGGTCGCCGAACTCGAACGCGCCTCGGCCCTCGACGACTCGCTCCGGGACTCGGTGCAGGGGCTCACGGACCTCGGCATCCGGGTCGGAGATCTCGCTGCGTCCCTCACCGACTACCTCCAGGGTTTCGAGGAACTCGGGGAGATGTCGCTCGAGGAGACGGAGTCGCGCCGCGCCGCGCTCTCCTCCCTCGAGGCGTTCGGTGAGGACAACGCCGCGGTGCTCGCGTTCGAGGAACGGGCGGGGAAGGAACTCCTCGACCTGCAGAACTCGGAGTCCTCGCTCGGTGACATCGCCTCCCGCGTCGAGGAGGCCCACACCCGGATGCGCGAGGCGGGCGATCGTCTGAGGGCGGCCCGCGAGAAGGCGGCGGGGCGATTCGCCAGGGCGGTCTCCGCCGAACTCACGGCTCTCTCGATGCCGCGCGCCCGCATCGTCTTCGAGATCACGGAGGCGGAGGAGCCGCACGCGCTCGGCACCGACTCCGTGCGCATGTTGTTCTCCGCACACGAAGCCTCGGAGCCGGGGGACATCGGCAAGCTCGCCTCCGGTGGTGAGCTCTCCCGCGTCATGCTCGCGATCGAGGTCGTCAAGGCGTCCTCGACCCGGTTCCCGACCTTCGTGTTCGACGAGGTCGACTCCGGGGTCGGCGGCAAGGCTGCGATCGAGATCGGACGACGCCTCGCGATGCTCGCGAAGACCTCCCAGGTCATCGTCGTCACACATCTCGCGCAGGTCGCGGCCTGGGCCGACCAGCACTGCACGATCGTCAAGGACGACCGGGCGCGGGGCGCCGTCTCCGGTGTCACCGTCCTCGACCGGGCGGGGCAGGAGGCCGAACTCGCCCGGATGCTCGGTGGGATGTCGGATTCCGACTCCGCGCGGGCGCACGCGGCGGAGCTCCTCGAGCTCGCACATCGGGACAAATCACAGTTCTGACACACGGATCCAGGCCCGGACGGGCATTCTCCCGGGTGTCGTCTGGAAGAATGTCCCGTTGATGAAGCTACGCAAGGGACGAGAACAGATCGATGTCGACACACGTGTCGGCCCTGCCGTCGTGCGCCTCGATCGCCGGACGAAGGATCTCACGAAGCGCCTCCAGGCGGGGGAGATCGCCGTCATCCGGCACTCCGACATCGACCGGGTGAGCGCCGAGGCGCTCGTCGGTTGCCGCCCCGCGGCCGTCGTCAACGCCTCCGCGAGCACCTCGGGGCGGTACCCCAATGTGGGGCCGGGGATCATCGTCGACTCCGGGATCCCGCTCATCGACGCCGCCGGTGACGAGATCTTCGATCTCCTCACCGAGGGCGAGGAGATCCGCCTCGAGGACGGCAAGGTCCTCCGCGGTGACGAGGTTCTCGTCTCCGGCACACTCCTCACCCCGGCGCTCGTCGACGAGGCGATGGAGGACGCGGCCGCCGGGATGAACGAGGTGCTCGTCGATTTCGTCGACAACACCATCGAGTACATCCGAAAGGACTCCGACCTCCTCGCCGACGAGATCGTCGTCCCGGACGTGCGTACCGACTTCACGGACCGACATGCCCTCATCGTCGTCCGCGGGTACCACTACAAGGAGGACCTCGCGATGCTGCGAACGTACATCCGCGAGTACCGCCCCCTCCTCATCGGCGTCGACGGAGGTGCGGACGCCCTCATCGAAGCCGGGTACGCGCCCGACATGATCGTCGGTGACATGGACTCCGTGTCCGACCACGCACTCGCCTCCGGCGCCGAGCTCGTCGTCCACGCCTACCGGGACGGCCGCGCCCCGGGGGTCGAACGTCTCGCGTCCCTCGGACTCGAGTCCGTCACCTTCCCGGCCTCGGGGACCTCCGAGGACATCGCGATGCTCATGGCCGACGACAAGGGCGCAGCGCTCATCGTCGCCGTCGGCACGCACGACACGCTCATCGAGTTCCTCGACAAGGGACGGCGCGGCATGGCCTCGACATTCCTCACCCGGCTGCGGATCGGATCGAAGCTCGTCGACGCGAAGGGGGTCTCCCTCCTCTACCGGCAGCGCATCTCGACCTGGCAGCTCGTCCTCCTCGCCTGTGCAGGGCTCGTGGCGCTCCTCGCCGCGATCTCCGCGACCGCCGCCGGGCAGACCGCGCTGGGTCTCCTCGGCGCGCAGTTCGACGGCGTCGCCCAGTGGTTCGCCCTCCTCTTCGGTATCTCCTGAAGGAAGCTGACGGTTCGTGATCGATTTCCGCTACCACCTCGTCTCCCTCATCTCCGTCTTCCTCGCTCTCGCGGTGGGGATCGTGCTCGGCGCAGGCCCCCTGCGCGAGCCGATCGCGGACTCGCTGCAGGCCCAGGTCGACTCCCTCCGGGAGGACCGGGACAACCTGCGTCTGGACCTCGACGAGGCGAACACGACCATCGCCGACGCGGACTCCTACGTGACCGCGACCGCCGGCCAGTTGCTGTCGGACACGCTCACCGGGGTGAACGTCTCCCTCGTCGTGAGCGACACCGTCGATGCGGCGACGGTCGATGCCGTGACCGCACGCCTCGGGGAGGCCGGGGGCACGCTCGTCGGCACGACGACGCTCCGGGAGACCGCGTTCGCGGTGGCCGAGGCGGACGAACTGCTCGGCACCCTGCGCGGTCTGGACCCGACGCTGCCCGAGGCCGAGGACGCAGCGCTCAGTACTGCGGCCGCTCGCGCACTCGCGGGCCCGGCCGCACCCACCACCGCGGCCCCCGTCGCCGCGCAGGAGACCCCGCC